>NZ_CP115775.1:1250000-1562500 GCF_027913035.1 Paracoccus albus | reverse complement strand
GTCAACATATCAGGCGGCGTTCCGTTCCAACTTTAGGGCAATTTATCCCTCAAATTTTCAAAAGGGATCATGAAACTGAACAATGGGTTAACTATCTATGCATGGTAGGAAGAACCGGTGGGCAGTCAGCCGCCGGTGCCATAAATTAATGCATCGGAGAAATTTATGTCCGTAGATCTTCAGAACCTGACCGATAACGCCCGTAAGACCTCTGTCGAGGTGCTCAACGCTCTCGTCGCCGACGGAATCGCCGTCAGCCGTGCGCTGAAACAAGCCCATTGGAACGTGAAAGGACCCGGGTTTATCGGCTTTCACGAATTGCTGGATCAGGTGAAAGCGCGCATCGATGACGGCGTCGATAACCTTGCAGAACGTGTGCAGCAGCTTGACGGAACGGCGATCAGCACGGTCCAGAAGGTGGCCGAGGCATCGACGCTGAAGCCCTATCCGACCAATCTGGTCAAACTGGATGCCCATGCGAAGGCGGTGGCGGAAATCCTGCGCGAATATGGCGGCAAGCTGCGCGAGGGGATCGAGACCACCGATGAGGCCGGCGATCCGAACAGTGCCGACATCCTGACAGCCGCGTCGAATGATGTTGATAAGGATACTTGGTTCGTATCGTCCTATCTGGGCTGAGGCGCCCAGAAAGACCTGAACGGGGGCGCATTCTGCGCCCCTTTTTCTCTTTGCGCTGACGGTCAGGTCAGGATAGACCCCGCCGTCAGAAAAAGGACGTCCAAATGACCAGCAATCGCCCGCAACTGCCGCCTGAAATCGCCCGCCGCAGGACCTTTGCCATCATCAGCCACCCGGATGCGGGCAAGACAACGCTGACGGAAAAATTTCTGCTGTTTGGCGGTGCGATTCAGATGGCCGGGCAGGTGCGTGCAAAGGGTGAAGCGCGCCGCACGCGGTCGGACTTTATGAAGATGGAGCAGGACCGGGGGATCTCTGTCTCCGCCTCGGCGATGTCCTTTGAATATGACGGTTTCCGTTACAATCTCGTCGACACGCCGGGCCACAGCGACTTTTCCGAGGATACATATCGGACGCTGACCGCTGTAGATGCAGCGATTATGGTCATCGATGGCGCGAAGGGCGTCGAAAGCCAGACCCGCAAGCTGTTCGAGGTCTGCCGCCTGCGCGATCTGCCGATCCTGACCTTCTGCAACAAGATGGACCGCGAAAGCCGCGATACCTTCGAAATCATCGACGAAATTCAGGAAAATCTTGCGATCGACGTGGCCCCGGCAAGCTGGCCCATCGGCATGGGGCGCGAGTTTATCGGTGCCTACGATCTTCTGAATGACCGGTTAGAGATCATGGATCGTGCCGACCGGAACAAGGTTGCCGAGACAGTGAAAATCAGCGGTGTCGACGATCCCAAACTGGCTGAGCACATTCCCGAAGAGCAGTTGAATAAGCTGCGCGAAGAAATTGAAATGGCGCGGGAATTGTTGCCTGCTTTCGATCGGAAGTCCTTTCTGGAGGGGCACCTGACCCCGATCTGGTTCGGCAGCGCAATCAACAGCTTCGGCGTGCGCGAACTGATGGACGGTATCGGCAATTACGGGCCGGAGCCCCAACCGCAGAATGCCGCTGATCGTGAAATTGCGCCGGAAGAAAAGAACGTCACCGGTTTCGTGTTCAAGGTGCAGGCCAATATGGACCCGAAACACCGCGACCGCGTGGCCTTTGTGCGGCTGGCCTCGGGTCATTTTGAACGTGGGATGAAGCTGCTTCACGTCCGCAGCAAAAAGCCCATGGCCGTGTCAAACCCGGTGCTGTTCCTGGCCGCTGATCGCGAGCTTGCCGAAGAGGCATGGGCCGGCGATATTATCGGCATTCCGAACCACGGGCAGCTGCGCATCGGTGATGCGCTGACAGAGGGAGAAGCCCTTAAATTCACTGGGATTCCTTCCTTCGCGCCAGAGCTTTTGCAGTCGGTCAGGGCGACGGATCCTATGAAGGCGAAGCATCTGGAAAAGGCACTGATGCAGTTTGCAGAGGAGGGGGCGGCGAAGGTGTTCAAGCCGCAGATCGGTTCAGGCTTCATCGTGGGTGTCGTGGGTGCGCTTCAGTTTGAAGTTTTGGCTAGCCGGATAGAGCTGGAATACGGCATCCCCGTGCGTTTCGAGGCATCGCAGTTTACCAGTGCACGCTGGCTGGCGGGACCGCAGGACAAGGTTGATGCTTTCGCCAATGCCAATAAGCAGCATATGGCGACGGACCATGACGGCGATCAGGTTTACCTGACCCGGCTGCAATGGGATATCGACCGGGTGGAACGGGACCACCCGGATCTGAAGCTGACCGCGACCAAGGAAATGATGGTCTGAAACGGCGTATTTATTGCGTCTATAACGCGTAGATTATCTGTATATATCGCGTATATACGCTCCACCGCCGTGCTCTCAGCACAGCAGCGCCTTTGCCGCGCGGTCTGCCACGGCTTGCCCATGTGTTTCTGCCAGCGTGTTGATGAGCAGGTCCGCTAGCCCCTCGGCTGAGGGCGCGGAGGGATGCCCTGCATCTGCAAGATCAAACAGCCGGTCGCGATCCGGGAAATGATCGGCGCGTATTTGTTCATTCGCCTCGTCGTAGCGGTCGCGGATCAGGGCGACAGTCTTTGTATCGAACAAATCGCCGCTGCCGGTCGCCGCCGGATGATCAGAGGCTACCATCAAACGGTTGATTTTTTGCAGTTTCTCGATAGGCGGCAGGCGAAGGTACAAGTCGATCAGCGCGGCGGACGGCGAAACATTGCGTGGCGTTGCCTCGATCCTGATGTCCGGCGCGCCCAGTTTCGAGAGAATGTCGCGAACGATATTGCCGCCCGGCATATGCCGACGCTCGAAGATGGCGGGAATGAAGGTATGGCGGTTGCGGTCACACCATTCTGACCAGCTGGTCATGCCGGGGCGGAAATCCCCCAGCTTCCATGCCGCTGATCGGGGGGAAAGATACTGTGCCCAAGACAGCTTGCCACCCCATTTGACCATTTGTTTGTACCAGCCTTCGAGCAGTTCTTCCTGTGGACGAAGATAGGCGATGACATTGACGCGGTCCCAGCGGTCGGTGGCAAATACCTCTGCCACGCGGTCGGGGTCGCATCCGGAAAACCCTTCGGCAGAGACCAGCATGTCGCGATCACGTTGACGTTCAGCCCATTCAAGAAACTGTCTGCGGTGTTTCTTGAGGTTTTCCTGTTTCGCGATGGCGTGGCTGATCGTGCCGCAGGAATGGCCGCGGCTGGTGGCAAAGTAAGAGATGCCGTGCTGCGCCAACAGGCCGGGGTTCTCGGCGCAGAAATGCTGAAATGCGGTGGTGCCGGTTTTTGGCCAGCCGATATGGATGTGAAGCTGCGGCATGATCCCTCTTTCAGCGTTGGGGTGATATTAAAGCCGATCAACAACTTGCCAAGTCGGTTCCATCAGCTTGAAGCCAGTGACGGAAGGTCCCATCTTGGCAAGGGGTGAGAGATTCCGCCCGGTCTGGAAGGAATACGAATGCGGACTGCTGCGATGTTGCTGGGTGTGATCGGCGGGCTTTTCGCCATGCTGGTCGGTTTTTTCAGCTATGGCTATACAGAGATCGCCAGCAGTCATGCTGCCTTTGCCGAGACGTTCGGCGCGGTCGAGAATGCCGATCTGATCCGTGCAGCCAGCTTCCTTGCGCCGCTTTTTGCGATTGCCGGTGGCGCGATGGCGATTTCGCGGGCGCTGTGGGGTGGTATCCTTCTGCTGGTCGCAAGCGGGCTGATCTATTACGCGTTCGGGTTCGGGGTATTCACCATGTTCCCCATCGGCTTCTGCCTGACTGCCGGTCTGCTGGCCATTGCCGCAGGTCGCCCGGATGAGCCGAAGGCGCATTTTTAAGCGATAGGCTGCCAAAAGGAAAAGGGGCCTTGCGGCCCCTTTGCTGTCTTTCGTGGCAGGCGCGTCAGGCCAGCATCCCCATCGGGTTTTCCAGATGTTTGACGATGGCTTCCAGAAGCTGCGCGCCGAGGGCACCGTCAATGACCCGATGATCGACCGACAGCGTCATGGACATGACATTGCGGATCACGACCTCGCCATCTTCGACCACGGGCGTCTGGATGCCCGCACCGACGGCTAGGATCGCGCCATGGGGCGGGTTGATGACGGCGTCGAAATTCTCGATCCCGAACATGCCGAGATTGGAGATCGCGAAGCTGCCGCCCTGATATTCATGGGGCGCGAGCTTCTTGTTCTTGGCGCGGCTGGCCAGATCCTTCATCTCTGCCGAAAGGGCCGAGAGAGTTTTCTGCTGAGCGTCTTTCAGAACCGGGGTGAACAGCCCGCCTTCGATGGCCACGGCCACCGCGACATCGGAGGGTTTCAGCTTCAGGATGCGGTCGCCCGCCCAGACGGCATTGGCGTCCGGCACTTCCTGCAGCGCAAGGGCGGATGCCTTGATGATGAAGTCATTGACCGACAGCTTCACGCCGCGCGCCTCAAGCTGCTTGTTCAGGTCCGCGCGAAATTTCATCAGCGCATCCAGCTTGGCCGAGCGGCGCAGATAGAAATGCGGGATGGTCTGCTTGGCCTCGCCCAGACGTGCGGCGATGGTTTTGCGCATCCCGTCCAGCTTGACCTCTTCGGTCTCCCGGTCCTCATACATCTTGAGGATCGCCTCTGCCGAGGGACCGGCAGGTGCTGCGGCAGCGGGCGCGGCGGCTTTCGGGGCATCGCCTGCAGCAGCGGCGGCGGGTTTCGCGCCGGGCTTGGCGTCTTCCACATCGGCCTTGACGATGCGGCCATGCGGGCCGGAGCCCTTGATGGCCGAAAGGTCGAGACCCTTATCCGCGGCAATGCGGCGGGCGAGGGGGGATGCGAATATCCGGTCGCCATCGCCCGATTTCGGCGCGGGCGGGGCCTTGGCGGGGGCTGCGTCCTTGCCGGCATCGGCTTTGGGCGCCTCTTCCTTCGCCTCCTTCGGGGCTTCAGCCTTTGCTTCGCCACCGCCCGAGGATGTGCCGATATCGTCGGCGCTTTCGCCTTCCTCAAGTAACACGGCGATGGGCGTGTTTACTTTCACGCCTTCGCTGCCTTCCTCGATCAGGATCTTGCCGACCGTGCCTTCGTCGACGGCTTCGAATTCCATCGTGGCCTTGTCGGTTTCGATCTCGGCGATGATGTCGCCCGAGGATACGGTATCGCCTTCCTTCACCAGCCATTTGGCCAGCGTGCCTTCCTCCATCGTCGGAGAAAGCGCGGGCATCAGGATTTCTGTGGGCATCTCGCTTGCTCCTTACTTGTAGGTGACTTTCTTCACCGCCTCGATCACCTCGGCGGCGTTGGTCAGGGCGTGTTTCTCAAGGTTGGCGGCATAGGGCATGGGCACGTCCTTGCCGGTGCAGTTGATGACCGGCGCGTCGAGATAGTCGAACGCGTTCTCCATCACATAGGCAGAGATATGGTTGCCGATGGAGCCGACCGGGAAGCCTTCTTCAACGGTGACCAGACGGTTGGTCTTCTGGACCGACGCAATGATCGAGTCGTAATCCAGCGGGCGCAGGGTGCGCAGGTCGATCACCTCGGCGTCGATGCCTTCCTCGGCCAGCTTGTCGGCGGCCTCAAGCGCGTGGGACATGCCGATGCCGAAGCTGACAATGGTCACATCCTTGCCCGAGCGTGCGATGCGGGCCTTACCGAAGGGGATGGTGAAATCTTCCAGATCGGGCACATCGAAGCTGCGACCGTAAAGAACCTCATTCTCAAGGAAGATGACCGGGTTCGGATCGCGGATCGCGGTTTTCAGCAGGCCTTTCGCGTCGGCGGCGGAATAGGGCATTACGACCTTGAGGCCGGGAATGGCCGAATACCATGCCGCGTAATCCTGGCTGTGCTGCGCCCCCACGCGGGCGGCGGCACCGTTGGGACCACGAAAGACCATGGGCGCGCCCATCTGGCCGCCGGACATATAGAGCGTCTTGGCGGCAGAGTTGATGATCTGGTCCATCGCCTGCATGGCGAAGTTGAAGGTCATGAATTCGACGATCGGGCGCAGCCCGCCAAAGGCGGCACCGACACCGATCCCGGCAAAGCCCATCTCGGAAATTGGCGTATCCACCACGCGGCGTGCGCCGAATTCATCCAGCAAGCCCTGCGAAATCTTATAGGCGCCCTGATATTCGCCGACTTCTTCCCCCATCAGGAACACGGTGTCGTCGCGGCGCATTTCTTCGGCCATGGCCTCACGCAGAGCCTCGCGCACGGTCATGGACTTCATCTGCGTCCCTTCCGGCCAGTCGGGCGAACGGTCGGGTTCGGGCGTTTTCACTTCGGCCACGGCAGAGGTGGTTTCGCCCACCTCATCCTTTGAATTCTCGCCTTTGCCTTCTTCAGCGGGCGGTTCATCCGAAGATGCGGCGGAAGATGAGGTGTCGATATCGTCGGCGCTTTCGCCTTCTTCGATCATGACGGCGATGGGGGTGTTGACCTTTACCCCTTCGCTGCCTTCCTCGATCAGTATCTTGCCGAGGATTCCTTCATCCACGGCTTCGAATTCCATCGTGGCCTTGTCGGTTTCGATCTCGGCGATGATGTCACCCGCCGAAACGGTATCGCCTTCCTTTTTCAGCCATTTCGCCAGCGTCCCTTCTTCCATTGTCGGGGACAGGGCGGGCATGAGGATTTCTGTAGCCATTCTTCTTCCCTCCCTTACGCTTCTTCCTGGGGTGCCACATCGGCATAGATATCGGTCCACAGCTCTTCCAGGGCCGGTTCCGGGCTTTCCTTGGAGAATTCGGCGGCATCGTTCACGACCTGCTTGATCTCTTTGTCGATGGCCTTGAGGTCGTCTTCGGATGCGTGCTTGCCTTGCAACAGAAGCTCTCTCACATGTTCGATAGCGTCGCGTTCGTCGCGCATCTTCTGCACCTCTTCCCGCGTCCGGTATTTCGCCGGGTCGGACATGGAATGGCCGCGATAACGATAGGTCATGACTTCAAGGATGTAGGGGCCTTTGCCGGCGCGGCAGTGGGCGACGGCTTTTTCGCCCGCGGCCTTCACAGCCAGCACGTCCATGCCGTCAACCTGTTCGCCGGGAATGCCGAAAGCCTCGCCACGACCGAACAGTGAGGTGGATTTGGTCGAGCGTTTCACCGACATGCCCATCGCATATTGGTTATTCTCAATGACGAAAATGACCGGAAGATCCCAGAGTTCGGCCATGTTGTAGGTTTCATAGATCTGGCCCTGGTTGGCCGCACCGTCACCGAAATAGGTGAAGGTCACGCGCTTGTTGTCCAGATATTTGTCAGCAAAGGCGAGGCCCGCGCCAAGCGGCACCTGCGCACCGACAATCCCGTGTCCGCCATAGAAATGCTTCTCTTTCGAGAACATATGCATGGAGCCACCCTTACCCTTGGAATAGCCGCCCTCGCGCCCGGTCAGTTCGGCCATCACGCCGTTCGGGTCCATGCCGCAGGCCAGCATGTGACCGTGGTCGCGATAGGATGTGATACGCTTGTCGCCTTCTTCGGCGGCAGCTTCCAATCCGACGACAACGGCTTCCTGTCCGATGTAGAGGTGACAGAAGCCGCCGATCAGGCCCATGCCATAAAGCTGACCGGCCTTTTCTTCGAATCGGCGGATCAGCAGCATGTCCTTGTAATATTTCAGCAGCTCATCCTTCGACACGTTCGGTTTGGCCGATGACGCCGGTGCTTTGGCGGATGAGGCCCGCGATGCAGCGGGTTTTCTGCGTGTTGTGGTCTTGGGCTTGTTGGCTGCGGGTGTCCTGGCCATGTGGGCTTCCTCCTGCAAGCTGACGGGAATAGTTCAGCGTTAAACTATCCGTAGCGCATCGCCAGAGGGGCTGCAATCCGCGATCTTGACCTAACGTATAATGACCTCGTCCGAGCGCATGAGGCCCAGCACTTCGCGGGCACGTTCGTCGAGCAGGTCGATATCCAGATATTCGTCAGACAGCCGGTAGGTCAGATTCTTCATCCGGTCGACTTCGGCCTGAAGCTCATCACGCTCTGCCAACAGCGCCTTCGTTTCATCCTGAAGTTGAATGCGCCGCATCACCCCCGACGGGCCCTGAACGGCGGCGAAGGCAAAATAGACGCTGGCCAGCACGGCCAGAAAAACAATAATGATCGTCGAAAGCGACAGGCGCTGTGACATGGGCTGCCCCGGATTGCGGCCTTCTTTGGGCCTTTGAGGGCATTTTTACACGATTGTCGCGCGGTTGGAAGCTGCGCTGTCAGCCGTTCGAACGTGCGCTTCGTCTATGTTGCGCTGCTGCCGCGACCACAATATCTGCTTCGGAACCTTATTTATCGGCGAAAATCAGCCGATTGCGGCAAAATTTCTTATTCAAACGCCACGCGAACATTGTCGATTCGTGGGGTGCGTGGTTTCATTTTTGAAGGGAAAGGGGAGGTGCGCATCCGTGGATATTCACATCGCTGCCGCCGTAGTGGTCCGGTCCGATGGTGCGACGCTGCTTGTGCGCAAGCGCGGGACGAATGCCTTCATGCAACCGGGCGGCAAGATCGACAGCGGCGAAGCCCCGCTGGTCGCGCTTTATCGGGAATTGGCGGAAGAACTTGCGATGCAACCCGCCGACGGTTCCGCCACCTATATCGGCCGGTTCGAGGCTGTTGCCGCGAATGAGGAAAACAAGCGCGTCATCGCCGAGTTGTACCGGCTGGAAACCGAAGGGGACTTCACCGCGCAATCGGAGATCGAGGAAGTACGCTGGATTCTGCCGGAAGAAACGGAAGAGTTCATTCTGGCTCCGCTGACGCGCGATCATGTGCTACCGGCGATTTGGGGCGCGCGGGCAAGCTGAATGAGGGGCCGGCGTTATTCGGCGGCGTGGGGCTGCGCGTTCCGCGGCGTCTCTCTCATGGCCGCATTGGCGGTTGCGAGACGCTTCCAGTTCTCATTCGCATAGCGATGCGCCTGACGGAAACCCTGACGCATAACCACGCGACCGGGCAGCTTCAGGATACCCTTTGCATCGAAGGTGGTGACGCGGCGCACACGCGTGTGATTATCGCCAATTGCCCGCAAGGTGATTTCGTCCGCGACATGACCGATGAAGGGCTGACCCCAGTAATCGCTGTCAATCAGGCGGTAGGCAAAGCGTTGGTTCGGCTCTGTCCCCTCGATCACCTGATCCATATAGCCGCGCGTCGTGATGCAGCGCCGGATGCTGCCGACCCCGCCATCTCCTTCGATTATGGAACAGGAGACCGCTTTCGGCAGGCCCAGACGAAAGGCAAAGGGAATGCGATCATCCATGCGGGCGTTAAGGAATAACGGAAAGATATGCTCGGGCGGCGCGTCGATATCGACGGTCGATGTCAGTTTCATTCGAGCTCTCCTGATTCGTGTTCAGCTTATGCCCATCTTCCCTATGGGTCTACCCGGACCGAGGTCGATAAATGTTTGTTCAAAAAGAAAGATTTGGACACATGACTGTCGGAAAACAGCGCTATACTCTGTGCGGGAACTACTTTCGCTGGTCGCCTACTGAGTGTTTTGGGGACGTCGGCGAAGCTTGGCGCTTAGGGCCGAACCGTTTGTGTGGGTGCCTGACCGGGTCAGTAGGGCAGGCATCATTTTCGTGCTTTTCAGCTCAGGTCCGTGATGATCGAGCAGTAGGACATGATCGCCGGGGATCACCTATCCTCCACGAATGCCGAGTTTGAAGGCATGATTGGGGCTGATGCAATGGTTGCAGAGGGTGTGGTTTTCACGCTGAAGGTCATGGTTAACAGTGATCTGCCTATCGAACGTGGCGCGACGGTTCACCTTGAGGAGATGGTTTGCGGCGATATCGTAAATCCTGGCGGCGAGGTTCTGAGGGATTGACCGGCGGCGCGAAGCTATTTCGCAAGGATATCCCCCAGCACCAGCCCCATCACCCGCGCGGAATCGAGCATGTCGCCCACGCCGATCCATTCATCCGGCTGATGAGCCAGTTCCAGAACGCCGGGGCCGTAAGCGATGCAGTTATGAAGTTTTCCGATCCGGTCGATATGTTTCTGATCATAGGTGCCGGGGCTGACGACATAGCCGGCTTCGGTGCCCAGCACCCGTTCGATGGCGGCGGCTGTCGTGCGCACGACCGGGGCGTCCCGGTCTGTCATAGACGGGATCACCTCGAACAGGTCGCGAATCTCGTATCGGAAACTGGGCCGGCGTGCGCGGATACGCTCCATCAGGGCGGTGATTTCGGCCTTTACTTCCGACAGGTCCTCTTCGATCAGGAAGCGGCGGTCGATGGTGATGCGGCAGCGGTCGGGAACGACGGGGGCGGGCAGGCCGGTATAGTCCGGGCCCTGATCGGGTTCGCCGCCGTGAATCGCATTGATGTTCAGGGTCGAGGAACGTGCGCCTTCGGGGATGACCGGCATTTCTGTGCGCTTGCCTGCCAGAAGGGGCCAGAGCGTGGCCTCCATCTCTGCCAGCACTTCACCCATATGGCGGATGGCGCTGTCGCCGAGGAACGGCATCGAGCCGTGGGCGATGCGGCCGTGCGTCTCGATTTCGGCCCACCAGACCCCTCGATGGCCAAGGCAGATGCGGTCTTTGTGCAGGGGTTCCGGAATAATGACGTGATCGACGTGGTTGAAACGGCCCTGTTCGGCCAGAAAGGCGACGCCCCCATAGCCGCCGGTTTCTTCATCCGCGGTGGCGGATATTTCGACGGTTCCGGCGTGGTCGGGACAGGTTTCGATGAAGGCTTCGGCGGCGATGATGGATGCGGCAAGCCCGCCCTTCATGTCGCAGGCGCCCCGGCCATAGATGCGATCGTCCCCGGCGTCATATTCCGCGGCGAATGGGTCACGGGTCCAGCCATTGCCGACCTCGACCACGTCGTGATGGCTGTTGAAATGAATGGTATCGCCTGTGCGGGGGCCTTTGTGGCGGGCAATCACGTTCCAACGCGGGTATTTCTGGCTGTCGCCGGGTGTGCCGGTGGCGCGGATCAGTTCGCATTCGAAACCCTTGGACGCCAGCCGTGCCTCCAGAACCTCGCAGATGTCGCGGTAATGCGTTCCCGGAGGGTTCAGTGTCGGGATGCGGATCAGGTCCTGTGTCAGGCTGATCAGCTCGTCGCGCGCGGCCGTTATTGCCTGTTCAAATGGCGTCATGCCGGTCACGCTAGCCGGGGAAAATCGACGGCGCAAGATCGCATGGAACAACGCGCGACATTCTTCCGTTCCCTGTTCAGGGGATTTACAGAAGCGAGGTTTCACGATGCCATTCATAGAAACGGCTTTAAGAACATTCATTGCCATTTTGCTGATCATCGCGTTGCTTCGGGCGAACGGGTTGCGCACATTTTCCAAGATCAGCGGGTTCGATTTCGCGCTGACCGTCGCCACGGGTTCGGTGCTGGCGACGATCATGACGGCGACGGGCGACAGTTTCTGGATCGGCATCTACGGGCTGATCGCGCTGATCGCGGGGCGGGGCGCGCTGACCTGGACGCGCACGCACTGGCCGAAGCTCTCGATGGTGATCGACAATGAACCGCTGGTGCTGGTCCATGCCGGCACGCTGTCATCCGAAAATCTGCGCCGTGCGCGGCTGACCCGCGACGATCTGGCCGCCAAGCTGCGTGGCGCGGGGGCGGCGGGTCTGTCCGATGTGCAACTGATGGTGCTGGAAACCAGCGGCGACTTCGCCATCATCACCGGCAGGGAGGGGCTGGACGATCTGGTGTTGCGCGGGTTGAAATGGGGCGATCTGACGCCGCCCGCCGCCGCCCTTTGACACGCGCGCCCTTGCGCCGGGGCGCAATCCCCCTAATCTTATGGCCGACCGTAACGAGACAGAGGCAGGATCATGGCATCGCTCGACCAGCAAATGACCGACACGCAGAAGCAGATCGTGCTGACGCAGCAGAAGATGGCGGAGGTGACCAGCCAGCTTGATCGCGCCGCCGCGCGCGCCGAGGTGGCAGAGCCCGGTATCGACATTGAGAATGCAACGCTGGCCGATGTTCATGCCCATACAGAGGCGATGAATGCCAATATCGCCGAGCTCATCATGGGGCTGGACGATGTGACGGCAGGGTTCTCGAAAGATTTCGAGGAGATGCGCTCCAAGACCGGGTGGGAAAGCTTTGTTGGCATCTTCGCCAAGGGCAAGGCCGAATCTATGCGGCAGGAACGTCTGCGCGGGGCCTCGATCGACGACAAGCTGCAGGACCTGATTTCGAAATCTGACGTGATTACGCGGCTGCTTCAGGGCCAGTTGGACGAACTGAACAAGCAGAAGGATCAGGTCGAATCCAACCTGACCGGCACGCTGGATGAGCGTGAGGCGACCGTGGATACGCTGGAAGATCTGCGTGCCAAGATTGCTGCCATGGACCCGAAACTGATCGAGTTGGAAAACAAGGTTGCCAGCACGACCGATCCCAGCGACCGCACGCGTCTGGAAACGGAGCTGGCAAATGCGAACAAGGAGCACAATGCCCTTGTTCAGGAAGAACAGGTCGCACTCGCTAAGTCGCAGACGCTGGAGCGCTATATCGAGGCTGGCAAGACCTGGGTCGATTCGCTGCAGAATCAGGCCGCGACGCAGATGGTGCTGATCAACAAGCTGCAGACGGATACCAAGCAGCGCGTGGTTCTGTATGACGCGCTGACCAAATCGCTGAAGACGGCGCAGCAGCAGGATGTCGCGCACCGCATCAACGAGATCGGCGTGAAGACGGACCAGGAGGCGCAGGCCCAGATGGCCGCTATCGGCACGGCCACGAATGACCGCATGGCCGATATGCTTGAAGCCCACGGCGATCATATGGTCTTTGCCCGCAAGGTGCTGGAAGAAAAGGCCAAGGCGGATGAACGCTTTGCCCGCCGCTTCAGCGAGATCGTCAAGAAGCACGACAGCAACCTTTACGGAAACTGAGCGGGCTTCACGCCGGTGAAACGCTTTTGATGCTGCGCGTCAGCAGTAAGAACAAAGACCGTCGCGGCCCTTCACGGCTGCGCCGGTCCAGAGTTGCAAGGGCCAGATATGAGCAAGGATCGTACCGGCAATCTTGACGCCGATCACCGCCAGATCGAGGACGATCTGATTGCGCGGCGCTATTTCGAGAAGCTGCGGCTGATTGCATCCACCCTGCCTGCGGTGCTGTCGGAAACCGTCCGCGACGGGCTGTTCACCCAGACAGAGGTCGAGGTGATCGGGTCCTATCTGACGGCGATGCTGCGCTCTGCCGATGCGTTGTCGATGAAATATCTTGTTTCTGGCCGAGTCGATGGCCCGCTGCGGAAGTTCCTGACCATCGACGTCCATGAATCCGGCTATCCGATCTGGTCGGAAATCGCCCAGATGGCCGCGGATGCAGCACAGGCGAATGAACAGCTTGCCCGGACCGCCGATACCAAGCAGATCAGGGACGATATGATCCGCCAGATCGTCGGTGATCTGGTGATCCCGACACGTCTGCAATACGCGATGTCGCAGCGCCTCTACCATGAGGCTCTGGCGAAGGGTGGCTTGTTCTGGCCGCAGATGAGCCCACAGGCCTATTGGCTGTCAAATGCAGGCAATCGCCGTCGCTGGCTGATCCATTGGGCCGTTTATGACAGCCAGCTTAACCTGCCGGTGATCTATCTGATGGATTGCGACGACAGCGGCCGCAAGCCCTTGGCCGAGGACAGCCGCCGCTGGCCCGAAGTGCAGGCCCATCTGATGGCGCAGTCGGTGACGACGCTGCAATTGCTGACCATCGCGCAGGGGTTCGACAAGGATTTCGACAAGCTGCACCCTTACCGCCTGCGCCGGTTGCTGATGGGGCCGATCTATTCCCAGCAGTTCACCACGCAGGAAGGTCCGATCCGCGAGGTGCTGGACAATGCGCGCGCCCCTGCTGGCGAGGATTGGGCCGTGGCACTTACGGTCGAGGATTTGCAGGCAGAACGTGCCATTATGGAATCGACCGGGTTATTTGGCGTGACCGAGCGCCAGATATTCAAGCTGGACAAGCTGGGTCTGGGCGGAAACGGGCAGGGCGCAAGTGCCGTGCAGCGGGCATTAGTGCTGCCCGCGCGTCCCTATCAGTCGCTGGCAGAGATTGATCCCAAGGGATTCCGCAATATCCGCAAATATGTGCCGCTGCCCGATGGCCGCGTGACGGCCTATCGCTGATGGCGCGTGGAGATCCCCTGATCCTGTGGCGCAGGCTGGACCGTTCTGGTCATGATGCCTGCCGCATCTGGCAGCAGGATGGCCGCTGCGGTCTGGAAGGCGTCGCCGTGTGGCTGGACAATGCCGGCCCCGCCCATCTCAGCTATCACATCAGTTGTGATGAACGTTGGATCACCCGTTCTGCCCGTGTGCAGGGAAATGTCGGGCAAAAGGCGCTCAGCCTGTCGATCAACCGAAACGAAGCGGGCGACTGGCACATCGGCGGAGAGGAAATGCCCGATCTGCATGGGCTTCAGGATATAGATCTTGGCTTCACCCCAGCGACAAACACCTTGCCCCTGCGGCGCCTGCGCGCGCTCGGCAAGGACAGTGCGGAACTTGCGGCGGTATGGCTCGACCCGTCGGACTGGTCGCTGAAACGCCTGCCGCAAAGCTATCGCAAGACCGATGCTGGCTGGCATTATGCCTCATCCAGTCACGATATTGCTGCCGATCTGGCCGTGGACGCCGACGGCTTCGTCACCGATTACCCGGAATTGTGGATTAAAGAGGACCCGAATGGACGTTCGTAACGAAATGGAATTGCCCGAGGCCGAGATCCGCGCCCATTACGGACAGGCGCTGTCGCTTCTGAACGGGTTCGACCACGCGCCGCGTCTGGGCAAGGCCACTGCGCCCGTGCAGCAGCCCGAACGCTCGCCCGGTATTCCGCGCACATCGCGGTTCCGCTCGACGACGCCGGGGCTGGCCGGGCGTTCGACGCAGCGGGCTGATGGCATTCAAGTGATTGACCGGATCGAAGGCGTGGGCGGCGATGATCTGCCATCGCCCGCTGCGGCAACGGTCGCCCGCGCGCTGCGCCGTGCCATCGCGATTTCGCTTGCGGTCGTGGATGAGGTCTCGGCCCGTTCCGGCGCGGGGGAGTTGAAGCGCGCCAATCTGGAAGGCCGACTGGCGGCAGAGAAGCGCGGTGAGTTCGCCGAATTGCTTGCGGTCGAGGCGCTCGCCGCGATGTCGGTTTTTGCCAATGCGACAGCGTTTCTGCTTGCAGAACATGCCGGGCCGGAAACGGTCGAGGGGATCACGGCGGATGAAATCCTGACCGACAACCCGCTGACCGCACTGCAAGGCGCACTGTGGGAGCTGGATCAGAACCTGTCCCGCGGCGCCCATGACGACAAAACCCTGATCGCCACGGTGATCGCCTATGCCGAAGCACTGTCCGCCGCCGTTCAGGCCCGCGCGGAATCCGTGCCGCGCACCGGCGCCTTCACCGGCGCGAGCTGGCGTGTGGCGGCGGATGATTTCCCGATCGCTGGCTATGCGCCCGCCACCAAGGCACGCGGCAAGCCCGTGCAACTGGCCTTCAAGAAACCCGAAGAGGTCGTCGGCAACGCCATTGCCAAGCATCAGATGATGCGGCTGTCGCGGATGCTGGTCGCCTATGATTTCGACCGCCGCATGAACCCTTTCGTGGAGCTTGGCGGTTTCATCTATACCTTCCTTGGCGATGGTAAGCCCGGCACCGGCAAGACCACGCTGATCCAGATGATGGCGGGCCTGATCAACGATTACTGCACGGTGGCGGGCTATCCGTTCCGCTATGCCAACCTGTCCATCGACAATGTCGACAGCTATCAGGGCAAATCGGGTCAGAATGCACGCGCCTTTATCAACAATGTCATTGATCCCGGCGTGATCGGTTTCGGCACCATCGACGATATCGACCAGATCGCAGGCAAGCGCGGCGACAAGCAATCGTCGAGCGGCCAGCAAGAGATCACGGCGGTGCTGATGGAGGCTTTTGCCGGCGCCAGCACCATCGTGCGCGGCAATGCGACCTTCGGGATGTTTTCCAACTATGCCGAATCCATCGACGACGCGCTGCGCCAGCGGGCAGGCGCCCGCTTCCTGATCGACGGGCCGAAGACGCGCGGGGACTATATCGACATCCTCGCGCTGCTTCTGGGCAAACGGCACGACATCCCGGTCGGCGAACATGATCTGATGAAGGCGCAGGTGATCAAGACCGCCGTGGCCGACAGTCTGGAGCGCCACAACCAGCCGCAAGAGGCGGGGCTGGCCAAGGTCTGGAAAGATGTGACCTCCGAAACCGGGCCGCTGGATACGCTGGCCGAATTCGGCACCTATCTGCACGCGATTTCCGTCGCGGATGAGCGCTTCACCGGCCGCGCGATCAAGAACATCACAGATGCGATCAAAGCGCGATCAATGGATTTCGACATGCCGGACGAGTGGTTCGAAAGCCCTGAACCCTTCATGCACCAGCCCTACGAACGTAAGCTGGAAATGATCGAGGCCCTGCGCCAGCCCATCACCCGCGAGATGATCGCGCAGGAGATCAACCGCTACGCCGACAGCGAATGGCGCTATGCGGATAGCAGCGATGAGACCGCGATTGAGGAGGCGGTGCGCGGGATGGAACGCATGGCCGAGGCGCAGAAGCGGTATCGGGGCGAGGGGTGAGATTGCCGCTGCGACCCCGACCGGAATCAAGGCGCGTAAGCGCCGCCGGGCAGCGTCCGGCCGCACGCTCGGGCGGACGCTTTTTCGCCGGGTCGCGCCGAACAGTCGGTCAGCGGGGATGCGCGATAAAGTGTGCCGATCAGCCGGGGCAGCGTCCTCCCGCGGCCGGACGCTGCCCGGCGGCTCTGCCCTTCCGGTTTCTCTGGTGCTAAGGTGACCCCATGAAACGCCTCATCGAAAAAGGTCTGATGTTCGGCAACATGATCCGGGTGGACAGCCCGGCATGGGTGGTGCGATACAATCGGGCTCTCAAGCTTGTCACGGGCAAGGAAACTGCCCTGCCGGAATTTCATATCGACCTTGCGGGGTTCTCTCCCGAGATCGGGGATGAGATCGGGGATATGGATTACCTCAACCCCGAAGGCGCGCATCGCCAGTTCATCCTTCTGACGACGGAACAGAAAACCGCGCCGCTGCTGAATGCCGACCTGTCGGTGCTGCGCGAGCTGTTGAAACAGTTCATCCATGAAAATGAAAGCCAGCTGTTCAGCCTGACCGCGCGTGATGCGGTGGTGGGCGAGATGGATGATATGGTCTGGCAGGTGAATGCGCCCGCCGATCTGATGCAGATCAACCGCATCCGGATCAGCGCCGACACGACCGGCAACCATGTCGCGGGTGCCGACAACCTCACCGCGCTGATCGAGCGCTTCCGGTCCGAGCCGGAGGCCTGGTATGACGATGTCCTGATCGCGCGCATGATCGAGCAGGCCAAGGAAACCGGCGATGTGATCCGCAACCCGATCCATCTGGATGCGGGTGAATATGATGTGCCCGATTTCTGGACCTCGCTGTTCGGTGGTGTGTATGTGTTTCGCAGCCCGCGCGAAAAAGCGATGATCTTCACCGATCCCGCGATCTTCACCGATCCGAAATATGACACCGATCTGAGCAGCGCCAAGATGATGGCGTTGCAGGATACGAACTCTGTCGCGATGTGGATGGCCCGTAATGCACTGGCAGAGCCGATTATCACCGCGAAGGGCGCTGATGGTGCGGCGATCCTGCGCCAGAAGATCGACTTTATCCTTGTGGATGCAGCCACGCGGCTGGATATCGACACGGGCAATGGCACACGCTCGGCCCTGCGTCGCGCGGCGGCGCGGATGGGCAGCGGTCTGCCCGATGAGGTGCGCGGCCTGTCTGCGCTGCTGCGCTATGCCGAAGAAGGCGGGGCGTGGCCGGTGATCGACAGCGCCAATCCGGCCTATTTCTATGCCATCAGGGGAACTGCGGGGCCGTCGCGCGATCTGGTCAACCAGATGCTGACAGAACTGGCACCCCATGACGTGCGCAGCCTGTTCATCATGCATAAGCCTTTGTTCTATAAATTGTACCAGACATGGGACGATGCGAAGAAGGAATATATCGCCAATCAGCTTGCCCGCGAATATCAGATTGACAAGCAGGGCACGCGAGAGGCGCTGTTCGGGCCGGAGCCGGGCATGAACGAACCGGCAGCCGCATCGGCGCCGCTTTCCGGGCCCTGGGGCTCTGTCAGGCAGGCAGGTACGCAGATTTCGGAGGGCAATGCGGGCCAGCTCCGCTATGATCCGCGAAACAATCCGGCCCATAGTCCCTTCCGCGGCCCCTGGGGGAATTGACGCATGGTCCTGCTGCGCCTTGTCGTGATGCTGCTTCTGATCGAAGCGATCTTTTATCTGCTGATCTCGATCTATCTGCGATCCACCAAGCGCGAGTCCCTGGAAGATGAATGGGACCGGCGGCATCCCGACCGTGCAGGAGATAGCCCGGAACGAAGAGAGTTCGTGAGGCGTTCGATGGTCGGGTTTCAGAAGACGCTGAAGGCCCGACTGGTTGGGCTTGTATTTATCCTGCCCACCATCGCGATCGGTGTGATCGCGTGGTATGTGAACGTGCAGTAAGGAGACGCATGGGATGTATTATGTGAAAGTCGTTCTGGGCGTGCTTCTGGGGCTGGTCGTGTTCCTGTTTCTGGATTACGCGCTGCCCAGCAAGAACACGCTGCGCATTACCAATACCTATAATCGCCTGACCGATATCGGCGCGAATTCGATGTTCTACGCCGCCGCCGATGTCGGCACGGTTCAGAACGCGCAGGGTCAGCGCGATATTCGCTTTATTGAGGCGGTACGGCCCAACAACAAGGTCTTCGTCTACCGCAACGAGGATACCGGCTGGATCTGGCCGCCCTATTTCAAATATGACAGCTCGAACCTGCAGGCCGAGGCGACGAATTTCCGTTCCGATGGTGCGAACCCGCAATGGGTCAGCGTGACAGGCTATGGCTGGCGCATCCCGATGTTCTCTATCTATCCGAATGCGATTTCGATGCGGCCGGTGGATGGGCCTAACGTGTCGCCGCTGAACTGGCCCGCCATGCTGATCCTGATTGTTCTGGGGGCGCTGTTGTTCCTGCTGTGGCGCATGTGGAACCAGTTCCGGCAGCGCACGATTGATCCGGCGGCGAAGCGGGTCGGTGCGGCTGTGGACAATGTCGATGCCCGCACAGATGCAGCGATGGACCGCGTCGGGCAAGAGTTCAGCGAGGCGCGGGAAGGCTTTACCGGCTGGCTGGATACATGGCGTGGAAAGCCGCGCGACCGGAAGTAGACTGTTTTGGCTTGGGGCGGGGTAGCAGCCCGCCCAAGCGTGCAAGCATGATGGCGGCGGCATCAGCGCCCGTGGCATAGAACTCGTCTTCGGTCATCTTGTCCAACTTTGGTTGTATCAAGATCGGCGTCACTGGCGGGCTCCTTTCTTTTTCGATACCGATAAGATAGCCTGCGATAACCGCCCCTTCATCGGGTGCGTTTCGCAAGGCTCTTTTCAATTATGAAAAATATAAGCTGGGACGATCTGCAGGTTTTCTTTCACGTCGCGGAAAGTGGGGGTCTGTCTGCTGCGTCGCGCGCCCTTGGGTTCAGTCCGGCGACGGTGGGGCGGCGGATGCTGTCGCTTGAACAGCAGACCGGGCAGGTTTTGTTTGAACGCTCGCAAAGTGGATATGCGCTGACGCGCGCAGGCAGTGAGCTGTTTCAGAAGGTGCGCGGGATGCAGGCGGCGGCGCGCCCGGTCGAGGCGCTGCTTGCGCCAGATGCAGCGCGACCGGTTGTCAGACTGTCAGCCGGGACCGGAACCGCCAGTTTTCTGGCTGACAAATTCTGTGCCTTGTCGCAGCCCGGCGACCCGTTCCGCCTGCATTTCGTCACCAGCGAGGCAATGCTGGATATCGCCCATCGTGAGGTTGATCTGGGAATTCGTAACCGCGCGGCAGAGGGCGGCAATCTTGCTACCCGAAAATTGGGCAAGCTAGGCTTCGCTGCGTATCGCAGCTGGGCCGTGGCGCGTCCCGAATTGCTGGAATGGGTGGCGATGGACCCGGCCAATGCGCGGCATCCGGCGGCACAATGGCTGCATGATCAGGACGTGCCTGTCGCGGTTCTGGCAAGCTCGGTCGCGACGGTGCACGAATTGGTCAGGGCGGGCGCGGGAATCGGGATCATGCCTTGTATGCTTGGTGATTGCGATCCGTCTCTGGCACGGGTGGGACAGGTGATCGAGGATCTGACCGAATGGCAATATCTGGTGATGCATGATGACGACCGCCATCTGCCCCATATCCGTCGGGTGATAGATCGTATTGTCGCGATCTACGACGAATATTCCGAACTTATCGCAGGTGCGCGGCCCTTGCGGGGTTAGCCACTCAGACGCAGCGTGATTTACTCTGCCGCTTCTTTCTTCTTGGGCGGCACGACATTGCCGTCCTCGTCGATCTCTTCGGTAATAACGGTGAAATTCACCAGACGGTGCAGGCCGAAGCTGGAAATCAATGCCACATCGGTGGCATCGCGTCCATAGCCGACCGGCAGGCGGCCAATCCGGCGCATATTATTGCGCGGGTCGAAATCCCACCAGCGACCGGACAGATAGACCTGCACGGATGCCGCGAAATCCATCGGGTCGGGCGGCGCAGGGATGCCGAAATCACCCAAATAGCCGTTCACATAGCGTGCCGGAATATTCAGTGCGCGGCACAGCGCAATGGCCAGATGCGCGAAGTCGCGGCAAACGCCCTTGCGCTGTTCGAAGGCGTCATGTGCCGTGCGTGTCGCATCGGCATCCTGGTAGTTGAAGGTAATGTGGTCATGCACCCAATCCATAATTGCCTGCACGCGACCCCACCCCGCCGGCACTTGACCGAACAGATCCCAAGCCTGCTGCATCAGCAGATCAGAGTCACAATAGCGCGAAGGCAGCAGGAATTGCAGCACATCGTCCGGCAACGCCTCAATCGGCATTTCCCGGGCCTCGTGGAACTCCGGCTCTGGCAGACCGCTGTCGGCGATCAACGCGGTCTGCCGCATACGGAACTGACCGGCCGGGGCCGAAAGCCTGCGGCAGAAATTGCCGAAATCGTCGACGAAGGTCGAATAGGCGACGCCGGGGTCGGTCGAGAATTCCTCGACCCCCCGCAGGTCCAGCTGCCTTTCGGGCCGGACCGACATCTGCAACAGCATCGACAGCGGACCGTCACCTTCGATCGTGATGTCGTAGCCGTAGCGGATATACATCATGATATGGTCAGATCCAGCGTGATTTCCGTATTCAGCAGCTTAGAGATCGGGCAGTTTTCCTTGGCGCCGTTTGCCGCGGACTCAATCGCGGATTTGTCGCCATTGCCTGTTACGGTCGAGGTCAGCGCAGCTTTCTTGACCGCGAAGCCTTCACCCTCTTTGTCCAGCGAGATGGCCGATGTCGTTTCAATCGTCACATCGGTCACGCCTGCATCACCAAGTGCCTTGGACAGTGCCATTGAAAAGCACGCCGCATGGGCAGCGCCAATCAATTCCTCCGGATTCGTGCCGGCCTGACCTTCGAAGCGGGTGTTGAAACCATAGGGTTGCGAGGACAAGGCGCCCGACTCGGTCGAAACTTCGCCCTTGCCGTCCTTGATGCCACCCTGCCATTTTGCGGAACCGGTCTTGGTAATCATGTCGTCCTCCTGTAGTTGGCGAAACAACGCGCCCATCGAGCGTAAGTTCACGGAATCGACAAAAGTTATGTTGTGGAGGCGCCGTTTTGCCCGTTTATGAGCTTGCTGCCATCGGTGCGGCTATTTGTTGGGCAGCGACAGGGTTGATGGTGACACCGCCCCTGACCCGATTGGGGCCATTCGCATTCAACACTTACCGGCAAAGCTTCACCGCGCTTGTCCTTGCGATCATCGTCCTGGTGGGCGGCTTGTGGCACGGGGCGTCGTCGGCGCAGGTTTGGCCACTGATCCTTTCGGGCCTGATCGGCATCTTCATGGGCGACACCGTTCTGTTCGTCGCCGTCAGCCGCATGGGGCCGCGTCGGGCAGGGGCCCTGTTTGCGCTCAACGCGCCGATTGCTGCTATTCTTGGCTGGGCCGTGCTGGGAGAACAGCTAAGCGGGATTGGGTGGTTGGGTGTCATGCTATGTGCGGGCGGCGTGGGCCTGGCCGTGCTGGGCAGACCGGGCGCAAGCGGCAGCCACAGTTTCGAGGCCGTGCGCGGTAAAATCTGGATCGGTATTCTGCTGGGCCTGTTTGCGGCACTGGCGCAGGCCATCGGCTCGCTGATTGCCCGGCCCGTGATGCAGCAGGGCTTCGATCCTTTCACCGGCAGTCTGATCCGGGTGGGGACGGCAGCGGCCTGCCTGACGATCCTGTCGGCGATGCCCATCCAGCAGGTGAAGCCCAAAGGTAGGCTGAACCTGCCCTTGTTCTTACTGCTCGCGGGATCTGGGATTGTGGCAATGGCGATCGGGATGTCGCTGATGCTTTACGCTTTGGAGGGCGGGAAGGTGGGCATTGTGTCGACCCTGTCGGCGCTTTCGCCCGTCTTTATCCTGCCCGGTCTGTGGATCATCACCGGCTCGCGTCCAAGTGCAACAAGCTGGGCCGGGGCGCTGATCGCCGTTATCGGCATGGCGTTGATCTTCTTGAGATAAGCGCGCGAAGGCAGCGCCTAGCCGCAGAGCCGCTCCCATTCCGCCATAGCATAGCGGTCGGTCATACCTGCCACATAGTCCAGAACGATCCGCGCGCGTTCGGTTTCGGTCGCTGCCAGGGCTTCGGGCCGCCAATGTTCGGGCAGCATTTCCGGGTTTGACATGAACAGGGGGAACAACTCGTCCAGCATGGCTGTGACCAGCTTGCGCTCATCTACGACCGAGGGCGCGCGATACATGCGGGTGAACAGAAAGGATTTGATCGCCTTCAGGTTCTGATAAAGTGGCTTGGAAAAGCGGATGATCGGCCCCTCCATCTGCCGGATCTCGTCCACAGATGTCGGCTGAAGCGACGCCAGACGGTTCTGCGCCACGGCAATCACATCCTCGACCATCACGCCAAATACACGACGCAACGCCTCATGCCGGCGGCGGCTGGGCTCAAGGTCCGGGTGACGCTCATCGACCTCGGCAAAGGCAGGACCGACGACGGGCAGTTCCGCAAGGTCCGTTTCGCTGAACAGTTCGGCGCGCAGACCGTCATGCAGGTCGTGATGGTTATAGGCGATGTCATCAGCGACTGCGGCAACCTGTGCCTCGGCACTGGCATTTGTATGCAGGTCGAGATCCCAATCGGCATTCACCTCTGCCAGTGCATAGGGCAGGGGCGGCGCGACGGGGCCGTTATGTTTGGCGATCCCTTCCAGCGTTTCCCATGTCAGGTTCAGCCCGTCGAAACCGGCATAGTGACGCTCCAGCCGGGTCACGATGCGCAGGGCCTGTGCGTTGTGGTCAAACCCGCCATAGGGTTCCATCAGGGCCGACAGCGCATCTTCGCCGGTATGGCCAAAGGGCGGGTGACCCAGATCATGGGCAAGCGCCACGGCTTCGGCCAGATCGGTGTTCAGATCCAACGCGCCTGCGATGGTGCGCGCGACCTGCGCGACCTCAATCGTGTGGGTCAGGCGGGTGCGGAAATAATCGCCACGATAGGCATCGCCTTCCTGCTCGACGAAAACCTGTGTCTTGTGCTTCAACCGACGGAAGGCACTGGAATGAATGATCCGGTCGCGGTCCCGCTGCCAGGGCGAGCGGAAGCTGGACAGGCTCTCCGAATAAAGCCGGCCGCGACTGTCTTCGGGATGACAAGCATATGGCGCGGTCATGCGGGTTCCTTGCAGCGATACAGGGCAAACCCTATATTCTGAGGAAGACAAGCGAAACGGGAACGCCCCATGAACCTGCCCCCTTCTGTGACCGAACGCGCCTTTGCGCGGCTGGCTGAAATCAATAACGGTGCCGATGCACCGCAGGCCCTGCGTGTTGCGGTGGAAGGCGGCGGCTGTTCGGGGTTTCAATATGACATCCGGCTGGACGCGCCGGCCGACGATGATCTGATCCTGGAAGGCAATGGTCAGCGCGTGCTGGTCGATCCGGTGTCGCTGCCGTTTCTTGAAGGCGCTGTTATCGATTTTGCGGACGAGTTGATCGGGGCGCGTTTCACCATTGAAAACCCGAATGCCGCCTCATCCTGTGGCTGCGGGACCTCCTTCTCGATCTGAGCTAGTCACACAGGACCGAATGCAGGCGTGGACTTCCGCGCTGCGGTTTTAGCCGTTCATAGTCGCCGCACCGGCCCGAAAAGTCAGAGGTTCGGTCAGTTCTGTCCAGCGAGTATCTGGGCCGAACAGATCATCCTTTCCTCGCCAGTATTTGCCCGATGCGATGCTGACCTGCCATTCACCCGGCGGGACCAGCAGGCGAAAGAACTCACCACCCCGGACAAAGCCGGCCATCACGGATTCCCTCGCATCCGGGTCCGTCAGGAAAACGACATGATCCGCATCCGGCGCGGTCTGCACCTGCAAGGGCAAGGTCGCAGGCAGGTCGGTTTGCTTCCACAAAAGCCCCGCCTTTGGACGCTGTTCATCCGCGGCGGCAGGCAGGGCCGCGATCAGAAGTATGATGACTGGAAGAAAGCGCATATCAAACCTCTGCCAATGCAAGATAAGCACTCACCCGCGCCTTGCCAATTGCGGCTGTCCGACACATGATGCCGCGCATGAAAATTGCCAGCTTCAATATCAACGGGATCAAAGCCCGGATTTCCGCGCTCAGCGATTGGCTTACCGCCGCGCAGCCCGATCTGGTTGTCCTGCAGGAAATCAAAACCGTGGATGACGGATTCCCTGCAGAACATTTCGAAGAGATGGGTTATAATGTGGAAACCCATGGCCAGAAGAGCTTCAACGGCGTTGCGATACTTTCGAAACTGCCGCTAGAGGACGTAACTCGCGGCCTGCCCGGCGACGATGCGGACGAACAGGCCCGCTATATAGAGGCGACTGTGGTGGGCGATCACGCGGTTCGGGTCGCGGGCCTTTATCTGCCCAACGGCAACCCGGCACCGGGTCCGAAATACGATTATAAGCTGGCGTGGATGGAGCGTCTGCGCCTTCGTGCGGCGGAACTTCTGGAACTGGAAATGCCGGTGGTGATGCTGGGCGATTTCAACATTATCCCGCAGCCGCGCGACGCGGCAGAGCCGGGGGAATGGGTCAAGGATGCGCTGTTCCTGCCCGAAAGCCGCGCCGCGTTTCGCCGCATCGCAGCGCAGGGCTGGACCGATGCTTTGCGCAATGCCGATCCATTCGGGCAGCGCGGGCCGTTCACTTTCTGGGATTTTCAGGGCGGCGCGTGGCGGCGCGATAACGGGATCCGCATAGATCACCTGATGTTATCGCCGCAAGCTGCTGATATTGTTCAGTCCTGTGGTGTGGATAAAGAGGTTCGCGCCGGTGAGAAACCCTCGGACCACGTCCCGGTCTGGGTTGATCTGGCGGCATAGGAAAAGTTCTGGCAGAGATAAACGCCGTCATCGCGCGTTTACAATGCGATTTCGTTGGGTAATGATTTCGCAGTTGCAGAAAATCGGGCGCTGAAACTCGGGGGAATATCATGCGTGAGATAAACAAGATCCTAGTGGCCAATCGTGGCGAGATTGCCATCCGGGTCATGCGCGCCGCCAACGAACTGGGCAAGAAGACCGTCGCCGTCTATGCCGAGGAAGACAAGCTGGGACTGCACCGCTTCAAGGCGGATGAGGCTTATCGGATTGGTGAGGGCCTCGGTCCGGTAGCGGCTTATCTGTCCATTGATGAGATTATCCGGGTCGCGAAGGAAAGCGGTGCGGATGCGATCCATCCGGGCTATGGCCTGTTGTCCGAGAACCCCGAGCTGGTCGATGCCTGCGCCGATGCCGGCATCGTCTTCATCGGTCCCAAGGCCGAAACCATGCGCGCGCTTGGCGACAAGGCAAGCGCCCGTCGCGTGGCGATTGATGCGGGCGTGCCGGTCATCCCCGCAACCGAGGTTCTGGGCGAGGATTTCGATGCCATCAAGGCCGAAGCCGCCGAGATCGGCTATCCCCTGATGCTGAAGGCGTCATGGGGCGGCGGCGGGCGCGGGATGCGCCCGATCAACGGCCCCGATGAGCTGGTCGAGAAGGTCCGCGAAGGCCGTCGCGAGGCCGAGGCCGCGTTCGGCAATGGCGAGGGCTATCTGGAAAAGATGATCACCCGCGCCCGCCATGTCGAGGTGCAGTTGCTGGGTGATACCCATGGCGGTCTGTATCACCTGTACGAACGTGACTGCACCGTGCAGCGCCGCAATCAGAAAGTGGTGGAACGCGCCCCCGCGCCTTACCTGACCGATGCGCAGCGCGAAGAGGTCTGCGCCCTTGCCCTGAAGATCGGGCAGGCGGTCGGCTATCAGGCGGCGGGTACGGTCGAGTTCCTGATGGATATGGACAGCGACAAGTTCTATTTCATCGAGGTCAATCCGCGCGTTCAGGTCGAACATACCGTCACCGAAGAGGTGACGGGTATCGACATCGTTCAGGCCCAGATCAAGGTCGCCGAGGGTGCGACTCTGGCGGAAGCAACAGGTGTTCCGTCGCAGGATCAGGTCACTCTGTCGGGTCATGCGCTGCAATGCCGGGTGACGACAGAGGATCCGCAGAACAACTTCATCCCGGATTACGGGCGTATTACGGCCTATCGCTCGGCCACGGGCATGGGCATTCGTCTGGATGGCGGCACGGCCTATGCCGGCGGGGTGATTACGCGCTTCTACGATTCACTTCTGGTGAAGGTAACAGCATGGGCGCAGACACCCGATCAGGCAATCCGTCGCATGGACAGGGCGCTGCGCGAGTTCCGTGTGCGCGGCGTCAGCACGAATATTGATTTCGTCATCAACCTGCTGAAACATCCGACCTTCCTGTCGGATGAATACACCACCAAGTTCATCGACACGACACCCGAATTGTTCGAGTTCCGCCAGCGTCAGGACAGGGCCACGAAAATCCTGACCTACCTGGCCGACATTACCGTGAACGGTCACCCCGAAACCGCAGGCCGCGCCGCGCCCCCGGCAGAGGTCAGGCCAGCCGTCGCGCCGAAACCGCGCATCTCGCCGCCGCCCGCGGGAACTCGGCAGCTGCTGGAAGAAAAGGGCGCGCAGGCCGTTGCTGACTGGGTCGCCGCGCAGCCGCGTCTTCTGATGACCGATACCGCCATGCGCGACGGGCATCAGTCGCTGCTGGCCACGCGTATGCGCTCCATCGATATGATCCGGGTGGCGCCTGCCTATGCCGCCAACCTGCCGCAGCTTTTCAGCGTCGAATGCTGGGGCGGGGCGACCTTTGACGTGGCTTACCGATTCTTGCAGGAATGTCCGTGGCAGCGTCTGCGCGATATCCGCGCGCGGATGCCGAACCTGCTGACCCAGATGCTGCTGCGTGCCTCGAACGGGGTGGGTTATACGAATTACCCCGATAATGTGGTGCAGGCTTTCGTGAAACAGGCTGCCGAATCCGGGGTCGATGTGTTCCGCGTCTTCGACAGCCTGAACTGGGTTGAGAATATGCGCGTCGCCATGGATTCCGTGATCGACAGCGGCAAGATCTGTGAGGCTGCGATCTGCTATACCGGCAATATTCTCGACGCGGATCGTGCGAAGTATGACCTGCAATATTATGTTTCCATGGGAAAAGAGCTGCGCGATGCCGGCGCGCATATCCTTGGGCTGAAGGATATGGCGGGGCTTCTGAAACCGGCCGCCGCCCGCAAGCTGGTGACTGCGCTGAAGGAAGAGGTCGGGCTTCCGATCCACTTCCATACGCATGATACCTCGGGCATGGGGGGCGCGTCCTATCTGGCCGCGGCCGAGGCCGGGGTGGATATTGTTGACGGCGCGATGGATGCGCTTTCGGGCAATACCAGCCAGCCCACGCTCGGCTCTGTCGTCGAAGCGATGGAAGGGACCGAGCGTGACACCGGGCTGGATATCGATGCGGTTCGCGAGATCTCTAACTATTGGGAGCGCGTGCGTGAGGATTACGCTGCCTTCGAATCCGGCCTGCAAGCCCCGGCGTCAGAGGTCTATCTTCACGAAATGCCAGGCGGTCAGTTCACCAACCTCAAGGCGCAGGCGCGCTCTCTCGGGTTGGAAGATCGCTGGCATGAGGTCGCGCAGGCTTATGCCGATGTGAACCAGATGTTCGGCGATATCGTGAAGGTGACGCCCTCGTCGAAGGTGGTTGGCGATATGGCGCTGATGATGGTGTCTCAGGGTCTGACCCGCGCTCAGGTCGAGGATCCGAAGGTCGATGTCGCTTTCCCCGATTCCGTGATCGACATGATGCGCGGTAATCTGGGCCAGCCGCCCGGCGGATGGCCAGAAGCGCTGCAAAAGAAGGTGCTGAAAGGCGAAAAACCGACAACATCACGCCCCGGTGCCGCGATGAAGCCGGTCGATCTGGAGGCGACGCGTGCCGATCTGTCACAGCAGCTTGAAGGCATGAAGGTCGATGATGAGGACCTGAACGGCTATCTCATGTATCCGAAAGTCTTTCTGGATTACATGGGCCGCCACCGCACCTATGGCCCCGTCCGCACGCTGCCGACGCGCAACTTCTTCTACGGAATGGAGCAGGGCGACCAGATCAGTGTCGAGATCGACCCCGGAAAGACGCTGGAAATTCGTCTGCAGGCCATCGGTGAAACCGATGAGAAGGGCGAGGTGAAGGTCTTTTTCGAACTGAACGGCCAGCCGCGCAATATCCGCGTGCCGAACCGGGCAGAGGGTGCGGCCTCTGCTGCCGCGCCAAAGGCTGATCCGACGAATGAGGCGCATATCGGAGCGCCGATGCCGGGTGTCGTGGCCTCGGTCGCGGCGACGGTCGGGCAGGTGGTCAAGGCGGGCGACATGCTGCTGACCATCGAGGCGATGAAGATGGAAACCGCGATACACGCCGACCGCGACGGTACGATCAAAGCCGTGTATGTCAGCCCCGGCCAGCAGATCGACGCGAAAGACCTGTTGGTCGAACTGGAATAGGCCGAGGACAGCGGGGCAATTCAGGGCGGTGCCTTCGGGTGCCGCCTGCGCTACAGCGATTCAAGCCATCGGAGCAGGGCGTTACGGTCTTCCGAAGGCAGCGAGATAACGGCATCCCGCGATGCCTGCGCCTCTCCCCCGTGCCAAAGAATAGCCTCCAGCAAGGTCCGGGCTCGACCGTCATGCAGATAGCTCTCGACGCCGGTCACCTGCTTGTTCAGGGAAATTCCCCATAGCGGCGCGGTACGCCATTCCTGGCCCGTCGCGCGGCTTTCCGGACGGTTGTCGGCCAGTCCTTCGCCCATGTCGTGCAGCAGCATATCGGTATAGGGCCAGATCAGTTGAAAGCTCTGCTCTGGCTGCCCGATCAGTCGATGGGTGACGAATTTCGGGTTGTGGCAGCTTGTGCAGCCGATGGAATAGGCGATTTCCTTGCCGCGCAGCACCTGCGGGTCGTCGATGTTCCGCCGCTCTGGCACGGCGAGGTTGCGTGAATAGAACGTCACCAGATCCAGACTTTCCTGATCGACCTCCAGCCCGTCGCGGATGCCCGGTTCCTGACCAGCCGGAGCGCGGCGGCAATCAGCCTGTGCATCGCTGCATTCGCCAGACGGATCAGGAAACATTGGCGTCGACAGGCCCATATCCCCCGCAAAGGCCGATGCCGATTGCTCATGGATCGTTGCATTTCCAGCCTTGTGACCAAAGCGTCCCAGCATCGGACGATCATATTCGGTTGACCAGACAATCTGCGGGCGACCCGAGATACCATCGCCATCCGCATCTTCGGGATCAGCGTTTTCAAGGATATCAGTGACCGGCACTGTCTCCAGCAGGCCCAGCCCGATCATCTGCGGGGCGACGCGCGCGGACAGCATCAACCCATCATGCGGCGCATCATAGGCGGGGTTATCGACTGAATATTCAGGCGCGCGGAGCGTAACGGTTTCGCCATCGGCAAGCATGACCGGAATATCGGTCCAGCTAATCCCCATCCGCGCCTCGGCCAGATAGCCTTCCAGTGAAAGGTCCTGAAGTTGGCCGCCATAGACTGGATCGGGGCTGGTCGGGATGTAGTCCGGAATAGCGGGCTGCGGATCGCCACCCGGGATCGACAGGCGCAAAAAAGCCGATACGCGGCTGTCATCCGGCCCCTCGGGCATGTGGCCGCGACCGTCCTTGATATGACAGTTCTGACAGGCCCGTGCATTATACAGAGGGCCAAGCCCGTCGCTGCCCTTGGTCGAGGACGGCGCACCGATCCAGAGCTTGCGGAAAATGCCATTGCCAAGCTTGAAGTCCATCTCGCTGGTGAAGGGCATATTCGGTGAAAACTGCGAGAAGGCATCCGCGATAGCCATATAGCGCGTCGTCGCTGCCCCGGCGGGATTTTGTTCAAACTTTTCCGGTTTTGAGAAATCTTTCGGGGGGGCCATGATCCCGGCGATGCGGGCGGACTCTTCCGCGGTCCGGGGCACGATCTGCAGATGCGGCTCTGTCTGCCAATCTGCGATTGCGGGCGCCTCCGGGTCTTCCGGCGCGGCGCGGGTGGCGTCCGTCGGTTCCTGCGATGCTGAAGGATTGGACGCAAATACAATCAGCGCAGCACTCAGCAACCCCGCAATACCGCCTTTAAAGATGATCGGCGATATGAAGGGGTAAGACATGCAACTGAAAATACACCAGGTTCGGACAGGGCGGGCGGCTGTCGTCGCCCGCCGGAAGGTTTACTCTGCCTCGCTGGCAGGTTTGGCGTTCAGCAGACCGAAGTTCTGCGCGCCGATCTCGTCATGCAGCGCGATCTGCGTTTCGAGGAAGTCGATATGGCCCTCTTCGTCCGAGATCAGATCTTCGAACAGAATCTTAGAGACATAGTCCCCAACCTTCTCGCAATGGTCGCGTGCCTCGATATAGAGGGTGCGCGCGTCATGTTCGCCCGCAAGATCGGCTTCCATCGTTTCCTTGACGTTCTGGCCGATCCTGAGCGGGTCAAGCTTCTGCAGATTCGGGTGCCCTTCCAGAAAGATGATCCGCTGGATCAGCCGGTCGGCGTGATTCATTTCCTCGATCGATTCAGCGCGGGATTTGTCGGCAATCTTGCCATAACCCCAGTCTTCCTGCAGGCGATAATGCAACCAGTACTGGCTGACCGCCGTGAGTTCCGATCTCAGAGCTGCGTTAAGGTACTCAATAACCTTTTCGTCGCCCTTCATGTGCCATCCTTTCGTTCAGCCTGTCACCTTCCGGCGCAGGCCTGTCAAAGCTGGAGGCACAGGTTGAAGACCATCGCCAACAGCAAATCCGTCCGCCGCGCGCATTTCTGCGACGAACAACTTCATGCAGCCGCCGCAATCGGCGCGCTTGCCGAGCGCGTGATAGACCTTGCCCGGCGTGACGATGGTAGCAGGATCAGATGCCCGCATCCAGTCGACCGCAGCACGAATATCGCGATCCGTTATCTGGTTGCAATGACAAACAATCATGACAAAAAACCTTGGTTTTCCTAGGGTTAATGAAAGTTATTCAAAGACGGCGTCGGGGTTGTCGAGGCTGTCTGAACCTTCGAATGCGATGCTGTTCAGGCCCAGTGCGGCCACGGCCCGCTCGATCTCTTGCGTTTGTGCGACAAGGGCGTCGACGGCGGCGGTAATGATCGCCTCACCCTCGGTATTGCCGGGTGCAAGCATCTGATCATAGGCGGTGCCCGCTTCGGCCTTGTCGCGCAATTCGGTCAGCGCCGTCATGGTCGCATCAAGATCGGCTTTCAGCGCCTCATCCACCGCGGGATCAGCCTCTGCAACCAGCTCGGAAAGGGACGGTCCGGTGACTTCGCTGCCATCGGTGCGGGTGTAGCGGCCGAGATAAACGTTCTGGATGCCCAGCCCGTCATAATAGTGGCTGAGATGCGTCTGGTCCGAGAAGCAATCATGTTCTTCCTCGGGGTCGTTCAGCATAAGGCCAAGCTTCATGCGCTCTCCTGCCTGCTCACCATAGGACAGGCTGCCCATGCCGGTCAGCATTGCATTCAGCCCCGCCTGCGCATCAGTGGTGACGGCGGTGCGAGCCTCTCCGCCTTCTTCCCAATTGGCGACCATCTCTTCCAGATCGCTGATCAGCAGATCGGCGGCAGCCACCAGATAAGCGCCGCGACGGTCGCAATTTTCGCCCGTGCAGGCCTCGCCGGTCGCGTAGTCGGTAAAGGGACGCTCACCCGCGCCGGGGCCCGTCCCGTTCAGATCCTGACCCCAAAGCAGAAACTCGATGGCGTGATAACCAGAGGCAACGTTGGCCTCGATCCCGCCAGCCTCGTGCAGGGCACGGATGGTATCGGGCGTGATTTCGGCGGCGTCCAGCGTTTCACTGCCCAGTTCAAGCGACGGGGTGGCGATCACGTTCAGCTGCGCCAGTTCATTATCTTCAGCCGAAGGCGTATCCTCGGCCACATAGTCGATCAGCCCTTCGTCCAGGGGCCATGCGTTCACACGGCCTTCCCAGTCATCGACGATGGCATTGCCAAAACGGTAGGCTTCGGTTTGCTGATACGGGGCGCGGGCGACGGTCCAGGCGGTTTTCGCGGCCATCAGCGTTTCCTCGGAAGGGTTCTCGATCAGATCGCCGATTGCGTCACGCAGCGCCCGCGCGGTCGTCAGGCTGTCACCATAGGCCGCCTCGGCGATATCCGCGTAATTCGCCACAACCTCTTCGGGCGTGGCAGCATGTGCGGCAGAGGCCAGCATCGCGAGTGAAATGGCGGTCATGGTCTGGCGCAGCATGGGAACTCCTTGGCCCGGTCGATATTCCCTAGTGTTTTCATCAGACGAGCGTCTGATTGTCAAAGCATTTTTGTCAGATTTGGGGTTCTTGCCTGCCCTTGGCAAGGAAATCCGGCGTTGAAGACCGATCAACGTCAGGTGATCAGGGCCGTATCATCCGCAATCGCGCGCGGCGTGTCGTTCCGGTAGAATCAGTTACCGTCAGCTCGGATATGCCCGGTGCGCCAGTGATCTGGGTTGCCACGTCGGGTGAGGCAACAGCAGCAGGAGCACCGTTCAGCAGCCAGGTATAGGGCGGAACACCCCCACGCAGCCGGACCGGGATGCTTTCCGAAGTCATTTCCAATTCCGCCCCGTCAGGCGGAAAAACGATGGTCAGAGGATCGCTCGCCGGCAGCATGGCAAGACCCGTCGCAGCGCCCGCGCTCATCCCGCCGGCAGGGGTAAAGCGGCGCAGCGGCAGAGGAAGCTGCGGATTCGCCGCAACCAGCGTTTCAGGCGGCGGTGGCGGCAGGGGTTTGCGTCGCGGGCCCAGTATATCGAACAGATCGAACAGCACGGGAGCCGCGACATCGCCGCCAAACGCGCCGGGGACCGGCGTGCCATCGGCGCGGCCAAGCCAGACACCGGCCACGAAACGCCCGTCAAACCCCACCGCAAGCGCATCGCGATGACCATAGCTCGTGCCCGTCTTATAAGCGACACGCCCGGCCTGACGACCCTGAGGCGGGGCCAGTTTCGACAGGATGGAGCCGATCTGCCACGCCGCTGCAGGGCTGACCAGCCGGGTCGAATCCGGTTCGTCCCCGGCAAATGGCTGCTCACGTAATTCTATCGTTTGCCCACCCCGTGCCAGTGCTGCATATCCGCCAACCAGATCGCGCAGCGAGATACCGGCACCGCCAAGTACAAGGGCCAGTCCTGGCGTGCCGCCCTGAACCTCGACCTGCATCCCGGCGCGGCGCAGTACCGCCATGATCCGCGCCGGGCCAAGCGCCTCTGCCACGCGGACCACGGGAATATTCAGCGACTCCTGCAGCGCGCGGCGGATGGTCACGGTTCCCCGGAAATGGCGGTCGAAGTTCTGGGGCTGCCAGCGGCCGAAAATCGCGGGACGATCCTCGATCAGTGTTTCGGGATGGATCAGCCCGTCATCGAAGCCAAGCGCATAGACAAAGGGCTTCAGCGTCGATCCCGGTGATCGCAGCGCCCGTGTCATGTCGACGAAACCGTCACGCGGTGTATCCCCATAGGCCGCCGTCCCGATCTCTGCCAGAATTTCGCCGTTGCGATGATCTGCAACGATGGCGGCCGCAGAGACACGATCAGACATGTTGGCGACGGCGCGTGCCGCAAGTGCCTCTGCCGTGCGCTGAAGCTGGGGGTCGATGGTCGTTTCTATGCGCAAGGCGCCGGGGTTTTCCCGCCGCAACCGTTCAGACATCAGCGCGGCGTGCTTGGGAAACGCCCGGCGTTTGGTTGGCAGCGCGGCTTCGCGTGCCAGATCCGCAGCTTCCGCATCAAGGATGCCGGCTGTTTCCGCCCGGTCGATGACCCGGTTGCGGGCAAGCAGCGCTGTGTCGCGGCGTTCTGCAATGTCGGGCCGCCGCGCCTCAGGCGCTTGGGGAAGTGCAACGAGCAATGCCGATTCTGCCGGCGTCAGGCGTGTGGGTTCCTTGCCGAACCACATCAGCGATGCGGCGCGAACCCCTTCGGTATTGCCGCCATAGGGGGCGAGGCGCAGATATAGGCCCAATACACCTTCTTTTCCGATGCGTCGTTCGAGCGCCATTGCCAGCCGCGCCTGCCGCAGCTTGCCGCCCCAATCGGCTGTAGGTCCGCGTTCCAGCAGACGTGCCGTTTGCATCGACAGCGTCGAGGCGCCAGAAACGATACGGCCATGCCGCAGGGCCTGCAGACCTGCGCGGATCACAGCACGGGGATCGACCCCATCATGCTCGTCGAAACGCTGATCCTCCCACGCGATCAGCATCTTCTGAAAGCGCTGATCCACCCCCGCAGCCGGTGGGGCAAGCCGCCAAAGGCCGTCTTCAACCTGAAACGCCCGAAGCAGGCTGCCGTCGCGGGCCAGAACCTCTGTCCCGGTCTGCACCGCCAGCATGGGAAGAGGCGTCGCGTCGATCCATCGCCAGAAGGCATCACGGGCAGTATCGGCGGTGGCACCGATCAGCAGCAGCCCAAGCGCAGCAGAGATGATCCGGCGACCCGCCCGGCGCGCCGGATCGCGCGGGCGACGATCATGGCGCGATCGTGACCGTCGCACTGTCTGTCCAGCCCCGGCGCTCTGGCCGGTAGAAATCGGATACGGTTGCCGCAGGATGGTGGAACTGGCCTGTCGTCACGGCCCGCAGGCGGTAGGCCAGCTGGAAGCTTTCCGTGCCGCTCCATTCGACCGAAGCCGCAAAGCGGTCGGAACGGAATTCTGTCATCTCCGTCGGAACGCCGCCTTCCAGCCAATCAAGACCCGAGACTTCGCCAGATTCGATCAGGTTCGGATTGTCGATTTCGAACCCGGCGGGAAGGGGATCGGTGATGATCAGACGTCCGCCATTTTCATCGAAAGGCTGTATCTCCAGCACAACAACCATACGCTGCCCCTGTGCCGTCAATGAAGGGTCCAGCGGTGCACCCTCGGGCGTATAGTAGCGGCGCGAAATCGAATAGGCCGTCCCGCCAGAGGCGATGGGTTCCTGCGATACGGCGGTGGCAGAAATGGTGACATCGACCGGGCGCGTGCCGGTGTTGGACAGGGGCAGCGTCATCGGCGATGCCGCGTCGCCAAGATCGACGACAGGGGCGCTCAGCGGCGCACCCCCAATCGTGACCCCCTGTCCGGGATCACCGCCCGCTGTCAGTGCTTGCCCGGCCAGCACCGTCCACATGGCCTCTTGCGTTGAAAGCCGGCCGTTGTCGCGCGTTGCAATCTGGCGCGCGATGTCAGACGCTAGCCGGTTGCGGTCGACGCGCTGTGATCCGGCCTCTGCGGCGAAGGTCAACACGGCTGCACGGTCGCGCAAAAGGGTGCCGAAATCGCGGCGCAGGCCCTGCCGGTCGGCGTTGCGCGCCAGCAGGCCCTGCGCATGAGCAAACATCCTGTCGGCGCGTGGCTGATCGCCCAGAAGCGCAAGTGCCGCACCCATTTGTGCCGCCGCCATTGGGGTTGCAAACCCGTCCAGCCCGGTATCGGCGTAGTAGCGCAGGTCGCTGACCACAGCGGCGCGTTCCCGTGCCAGAACGTAAGACGCATAGGCCATCGCCGCGCCCTCATCCGGGCTGGCATATTCCGGATCGGTCGCGGCATTCAGCCGGTTTTGCAGGTTGGACAGGGCGCGTCGGAAATTCGCATCCGGCACGTCGTGTCCGGCTGCTCGCGCGCGCGAAAGGAAGTCGGTGGCATAGGCGTCCAGCCACGGCTCGCCGCCGCTTGCGTTCCACATCCCGAACCCGCCCGAGGCTGTCTGGCGCGTCAGGATTTGTTCAATCGCGTCATCGATGCCGCGTGGCAGGTCGCCGGGCATCGGCGGTGCGCTGTCGGGCATCAGGTTGCCCACATAAAGCTGCGGCATCGCGGCAGAGGTCAATTGCTCTGTGCAGCCATAGGGATAGTTGCGCAGCAATGTCAGCGCCGCCGGAATATCAAGCAGCGCATAGGCCCCGACAGAGGCCGTCAGCCGGCCAGTGCCGGGGCGGAAAGAGCCAAGCGAGGACAGATCAGGGCTAAGGGTTTCACCCGGCGCGATGCTCAGCCTTGTGGCGCGGGTGACCGGCTGATCGTTGACGAGGATCGGAATGTTCAGATCCTTCGTCACCGTCCGCCCGTCTGGCAATACGGCCGACACGCGCAGGGCAGAGGCCCCTTCAACCGGCGGCGCGCTGAGCGACAGGTTCAGCGGAATACGCTCCCCCTCGGCAATGGCGACATTGGTGGGCAGATCTGCCGTGCCGATGGCGGGACCGTCGCCTTGCGGTTCGACTGAAAGTGCGACATTGCCGCTGGGGCCAGAGACATGCGTCAGTGCTATGTGGGCACGCGCCGTGTCGCCTGGCGCCAGGAAGGGTGGCGCGGTTACGGTCATGACCACAGGGTCACGAACCAGCATGGTCCGGTCCGCCTGACCCACGGCGCTATCGGTCCAGGCGATGGCCATCAGCCGCACCTCTCCGTTGAAGTCCGGCAGGGGGACAGAGACAGTCGCGCTCCCTGAACCATCCAGCGTCAACGGGCCAGAGAACCATGCCATCAGTTTTTCCGTTGGTGGCGGCGCGGCGGTGCCGACAGCACCGGCATCGCCGCCGGTCCGGATCGCGCCGTCAGCCGCACCAGAAGCAAGGATCAGCCGCCCGTAAAGATCGCGCAGACCGACGCCGAGGCGACGCTGCCCGAAATAGTGATCGCTGGCGGATGGCGGTTCGTAACCGGTCAGGTTCAGAATGCCCTGATCGACGGCCCAGATCGTCGCGTAGATCGTCTGACCCGATGCAGCGCCTTCGGCGGTCAGCGTGACCTCCGCCTCCTGACGCGGATCAATCTGCTCGGGCGCGTTCAGGCTGACATTCAGCAGCCGGTCGCCGGGATCGACGCTTGCCGGTGCAAGGCCCAATGTCCGCATCGGCGCGTGACCAGCATTTTCGCCCACCGGACGGATTGCGCTGACAGCGACATAGACGCCTGCGCCCCACTCATCAGTCACCGGGAGCTCAACCGTGTTCACGCCCTCTGACGTTTCGACCGCCTGCATGGCAACCAGCCGGTTCGACATGACGGAGATAAGGGCGGCACCAGCAGCAGGGGCCTCGAACGTGACAGTCGCGGTTTCGCCGTGACGGTAGGCGGGTTTGTCCAGCGTGACGCGCAAACGGTCGGGCGTTTCCTGCGCCCCTGTTGCAGCGCCCCAACCGGCATAGAACAAGGTCGAAGTCTCTGCCCCGTCGGCAGAGCGGAGAACCAGCTCAAACTCACCCCATTCAACGGGCGTTGCAATCGTACCAGGTGCGTCCGCGCCTATCGTCACCTGGCCTGAGGCGACAGAGGACCGATTGGTAATCACTTCCCACTGCCAGTCGCCATCTATCGAATACCACTGATAGTCGCTTTCGATCCGGTTGAGTTGCCAGTCATACTCGCCCGCAACCGGCTGCAGATCCGGGCCGATCGCCACGACGGAAAAACGTGCCTCGCTGCCTTCGGGAACAGTCTGATCTTCGAAGTCGGGCCGGATACCAAGCGCCACCTGCGCGGGCAGGATCAGCGCAGTGTCGCGCCGTTCCACCGGGCGGCCGGGGCCTTCCAGTACATTCAGGCTGACCTGAAGGTTCCACGGGCGGGTGGCCTGCGCCATTGCCGCGGGCAGTTCCGCTTGCAGATCATAGATCCCCTCTGCATCCGTTTCCCCGGCGATCATGCCCGCACCTTGCGGCTGCGTTTCATCGTGTCGGCCAAAGACATATCCATCCCAACCCGGCAGGCTGCGGGCGGGCGACAGGGTCATCTCACCCTCGACCGGCAGTTCAGCGGCGGGGGCACCATAGAGCCAGCGGGCCGCAATTTCGGCACTGACCTGACCCGAAACGGGCAGTGGCGTATCGGGAAGATCAAGGTCGAAGTCGATCCGTTCCGGAAGAAAATCCTCTACCAGCATCCGCAGAGAGGTCAGGGCAGGGCCGTCCTCTTCCACGCGCAGTTCAATCTGCCATGCGCCCCGCGGCGCCGTGGCCGGAATCGGAAAATCGAGGATATAGCCGCCAGCTGCTGCTGGCGTTGGCATCAGCCTTGCATATTCCGCCCCGTCCGGGCGCAGTATCCGCGCGGAAAGCGGCAGCCCCTCTATCGCTTCGGCCAGGCCGTCGCGGGCAAGGATTGTCGCATGTGCGGTCTCTCCGGCGCGGTAGGCGCCCCGATCAAGCGCGGCGAAAAGATCAACCGGCGGTGCGGGGGGATTGCCCTCCACCCCGCGATCCGACAGGTCGAATTCCGGGTCCATCAAAGACAGGATGCTGAAATCGCTGACCGTATCGCCATCCTGAAGCGAGGCTGTGATGAGCGCAGGCTCTGCCGCAGCGCGACCGCGTGTCAGTCCGGCCTCGAAATGCGCAAAGCCCTGTTCGTCTGTCATGGCCGTGCCAAGAACAGCGTTTCCACGGGAGACGAGCGAGACTTCCACCCCGTCACGGGCATCGGCATCGGACAGGCCGCGCACGGCTACTGTCAACCCGTCAGTGCCGGAATAGCTGGACAGTGCAAGATCAGAGACCATGAACCATTGCGTTGCAGCAGGGCTGACTTCTTCATCTGCGTCAGGCACGGCGGCGGTCAGCGCATAGACGCCCGGCTGCAACGGCCCTGCCTCTCCGCGCAGGTCCAGCCTTGTCGCGACCTCTGCATTGACGGGATGCGTGCCGCCACCGGCGGGCGGGGCAACGGTGGCAAAGCCTTCCCAGACCAAGGTGCCGAGTTCCGACCTGAACTGGCTTTCGCGCCAGCCCTGTAAAGGCGTGCCGAACATTTCGTCGCGCAACGCGCGGACGAGGTTGCGATCCGACATGCGATAAAGCGACAGCTTCGCCTCATTCGCATTTACGGAATACAGCGTCAGCCCAAGATCGCCGGACGCGGGCAGGACATAGGCCCGCCCCGGAAAGCGCACCGTCGGGTCGCGGTCGGGAATATAGGATGTCAGCTCGACATCACGGCGCAGCCTGTCGCCTTCGGCAGAGGGAAGGCCCGCACGCATCCTGACGGTGATGTCCTGACCACGCGGCATCCCGGTGATGCACAGCTCATTTCCCGTGGGTTCCACCCCCAGGGTTGGATCGGGAAGTCCGACAAACATCCGCAGATCGGCGTTGCGGGCAACGCGGCTGGAAAACGTCACGCAAAAGCGGGGCTCCGGCCCCGATGCGCGAACCTGCTGATCTTCTATGCGAAAGCCATATCGGCCCTCGAATTCGTCGATCAGCGCCATGATTTCCGGCGCGTCCTGAGGACCGCTGCGTAGTGCAAGCAGGCCGTCGCGGCCGCGATCGACAGCCTCTGCCGCGCGTGCCCAGTTGGCCAGCGTTGCCGCACCATTGCCCGCATCGCGCAGCCAGGCATTGGTCGCCGCCGACAGCGCCAGGCGGCGCAATTCGGCCTGATTTTCGGAATCCCTTGCGGTGGCGGTGAACCGTTCCGAGAGGTTCAGCCAATCTGCCGCGTCATCGGTGATCGCCGTCAATGCACCCTGAACGCGAATCGCGCCTTCATTGCCACTGCTCGGCACCATATAGCGAAGCTCATCCGCACTGACGCCATATCCCGGATAGGTTTCGCCAAGACGGGCGGCCTGCTCTCGCGCAGCGGTGCGGTCCTGTTCGCGCAGCCAGCCCTCGGCGCGTTCAAGGCGCGACGCTTCGGCATACAGATCGGCACTGTCCGCGTTCAGCACATCTCCGGACAAGGCACCTGCAAAGGGTATCGGATCGCCGGGGTTTGACTTCGGAAAGCAGGCGCGCGAGCCGGCATTATAGGTGACAGAGGTGCAGGCCTCATTCGTCAGGCAGGCCTCGATACAGGCTGACTGGTTGATCTCAAATATGGGGCCAAGATCTCCGCCGGGCAGGTCAAAGCCTTCCTGCAGGGGAATGCGTCGTTCGGGGATGACGGATTGGGCCGCTGCGCTGCCCACGGATGCCGCTATCAGCAACGTCAAGGCCGAAAGTGTTGAAACAAGCCGCACCGTAAGCACTCCCCCAAACACTGATTACAGATTTCAGCCTGCCAGACAGGGACGGTTTCAGCAAATGGAATATCGGCGCCAATTTCCGCGCGGTCCTTGACCCGGCCCTGATCGTGCCAGAGATTAGCCACGGGAAAAGGAGATCTACGATGAAAACGCGCGCCGCAGTCGCCATTGAAGCCGGCAAACCGCTGGAGGTCATGGACGTCAATCTCGAAGGTCCGAAAGCCGGCGAGGTGCTGGTGGAAATCAAGGCCACCGGCATCTGCCACACTGATGAGTTCACCCTTTCGGGTGCCGATCCCGAAGGCATTTTCCCCTCGATCCTCGGGCATGAAGGGGCGGGCGTCGTGGTCGAGGTGGGCGAGGGCGTCACCAGCGTGAAGCCGGGCGATCACGTGATCCCGCTGTATACGCCGGAATGTCGTGAATGCGCATCCTGCCTGTCGGGCAAGACCAATCTGTGTACGGCCATCAGGGCGACGCAGGGGCAGGGTCTGATGCCCGACGGGACCAGCCGTTTCAGCATGATGGATGGGACTCCGATCCACCACTACATGGGCTGTTCAACCTTTGCCAACCATACGGTGCTGCCGGAAATCGCGCTTGCGAAAGTGCGTGAGGACGCGCCATTCGATAAGATATGTTACATCGGCTGCGGGGTGACCACCGGTATCGGCGCGGTTATCAATACCGCGAAGGTCGAGATCGGGGCCAAGGCGGTGGTCTTTGGTCTGGGTGGCATCGGGCTGAATGTCATCCAGGGACTGCGGCTGGCGGGCGCTGACATGATCATCGGTGTCGACCTGAACAACGACAAGAAGGCGATGGCCGAGAAATTCGGCATGACCCACTTCATCAACCCGTCCGATGTCGAAAACACCGTGCAGGAAATCGTCAACCTGACCAAAACCCCTTTCGATCAGATCGGCGGGGCGGATTACAGCTTTGACTGCACCGGCAATGTCAAGGTGATGCGCGATGCTCTGGAATGCACTCATCGCGGCTGGGGTGTGTCGGTCATTATCGGTGTTGCTCCCGCCGGGGCAGAGATCAGCACACGGCCATTCCAGCTTGTGACCGGAAGGATCTGGAAAGGCACGGCTTTTGGCGGCGCGCGCGGGCGGACCGATGTGCCGAAGATCGTCGATTGGTATATGGACGGCAAGATAGAGATCGACCCGATGATCACCCACACGCTCAAGCTGGAAGAGATCAACAAGGGTTTCGATCTGATGCATGCCGGTGAATCCATCCGCTCGGTGGTGCTGTATTGAGCGAAGCGGCAAGCACGCCCGTCTCTGTCAGAGAGGCAGGACCGCAGGATTACGATTCGATATGGGCAATCCTTGAAGCCGTTTACCGGGCGGGCGAAACATATTGCATCGCCCGCGATATCGGACGCGAAGATGCCTTGGCGGATTGGTTTGGCGCACCGTTCACCGCTTTTGTGGCAGAGCGAGACGGCATGATCCTTGGCACCAGCCACGTCGGCGCAAACCGTCCGGGCGGTGGCAATCATGTCGCCAATGCCAGCTTCGCAACCGCCACTGCGGCGCGGGGGCAGGGTGTGGCAAAATCGCTTGTGAGCCACGCAAAGGACTGGGCGCGGGGGCAGGGTTTTCGCGCCATGCAATTCAATTTTGTCGTCAGCACCAATGCCGATGCAATCCACAGCTGGCAGAGGGCAGGCTTCGATATTGTCGGTCGCCTGCCTGCGGCGTTCTGCCATCCGGATGCCGGCTATGTCGATGCGCTCGTCATGTATCACGATCTGACTAAGGGAGGCCCCGATGGCCGTTGAAACCATAAGCGAGAACCGCAGCTTTGGCGGCGTTCAGGGCGTTTACCGTCACGCATCCCCCGCGACCGGCACGGATATGACCTTCGCCGTTTACCTGCCGCCAGCGGCAGAGAAGGGGCCGGTGCCTGTGCTGTGGTATTTGTCGGGCCTGACCTGCACCCATGAAAATGCGATGACCAAGGCCGGCGCGCAGGAACATGCTGCGAAAGAAGGCATCGCCGTGATCTTTCCTGACACCTCGCCGCGCGGGGACGACGTGGCTGATAGTGAGGACTATGATCTGGGCAAGGGCGCGGGGTTTTACGTCAATGCGACTGAAGAGCCGTGGGCGCCGCATTTCCGGATGTGGGATTATATCACGAAAGACCTGCCGTCGGTCGTGTTCGATCGCTTCGCCCTGCGTCGGGATGCGCAGGGCCTCACGGGGCATTCGATGGGCGGGCATGGCGCGCTGACCATCGCGATGACCATGCCGGATACGTATCGCAGCGTTTCGGCCTTCGCGCCCATCGCGAACCCCAGCGAGTCCGAATGGGGTCGCAAGCAGCTTGGCGCCTATCTGGGCGATGACCGAGCGAAATGGGCGGCGCATGACGCGACCTTGTTGATGGCAGAGCGTGGCTACAACGGCGATATTCTGGTCGATCAGGGCACGTCGGACCAGTTCCTTGACCTTTTACGGCCAGAGGCACTGGCCCAGGCCATGACAGCGCGGCGTCAACCTGCGGTGATGCGGATGCAAGAGGGTTACGACCACAGCTATTTCTTCGTTCAAAGCTTCATGGGCGATCATATCCGCTGGCACGCGGACCGTCTGCGCTAGGCACGGTGTCCAAAAATAACCTGCTGGCTTGAATTATTCTTGTATACGGCTTGTATGCCCCGACGACCTTGGGCCATGTTGATCGTGATTGTCGGTTGGGCTCGACTCGACCGGCCATGAAAGATTCAGATCAATGGGAGGAATTAAATGAGCTTTACCCGCATCAGTTTTGCCGCTCTGGCAGCTTCGGCAATCATGGCGGTGGCAGCGCAGGCGGAAACGCTGCGTCTGTCGCATAACGTCGGGGATACCACGACATGGCAGCAGGGCGCCGAACGTTTTGGAGAGCTTCTGGCCGAAAAGACCGGCGGCGATTTCGATGTGCGCGTGTTCCCCAACGCCCAGCTTTCGGGCGGCGACCAGATGAAACAGGCCGAGATGGTCGGGCGCGGTGCGTTGGATCTGGTTGTGACCTCGGCCATCAACGTAACGCCTCTGGTGCCGGAAATGGCCGTTTTCTCGCTGCCCTATATGTATGAAAACTACGAACAGGTGGACGCCACCACCCAGGGCGACGCGGTCAAGCCGCTTGAAGATATTCTGCTGGAAAAAGGCATCAAGGTGCTGGCCTGGGGCGAAAACGGCTTTCGTGAGCTGACAAACAACACCAAGCCGGTGACCTCGCCCGCGGATATGGCAGGTATGAATGTCCGCGTTGCAGGCCCGATGTATATCGACGTCATGAACGCGCTTGGTGCGAATCCGCAGCAGATGCAGTGGTCCGAAACGCTGACCGCGCTGCAGCAGGGCGTCGTCGACGGTCAGGAAAACCCGATCGGTGCGGTGATCATCCCGCAGCAGGTCTATGAGATGCAGAAATATATTACGACCTGGCATTACAGCTATGACCCGCTGTTCCTTGGTATCTCGAAGGAGCGTTGGGATGATATGGACGCCGAAACGCAGGCCCAGTTCCAGGAAGCCGCGACCGAAGCGATGCAGTATCAGCGCGAAATCAGCCGCGAGGGTACGGCAGAAGGCGTGGATTTCCTTAAAGAGCAGGGAATGGAAGTTTACGAACCGACCCCGGAAGAGCTCGCGGCCTTCCGCGAAGCAACTCAGCCTGCCTTTGATACATGGGCTGAAAAGGTCGGGCCCGATCTGGTGAAGTCCTTCCAGGACGCTGTCGCTTCGGTGCAATAAAGGCAGTGCGGCGGGCAACGTTGCCCGCCGCCGCTTGACGGGGGCATGATGCGCTTCATCCTGAACGAGGCAGAGAAGATCATCTGCGCGGTGATTTTTCTGATCATGACCGCGGTTGGCTTTGCCAATGTCTGCGCGCGCTACCTGACCAACTATTCGCTTGCCGCGACAGAGGAACTGCTGACCTATGGCTTCCTGCTGCTGACGGTGTTCGGTGCCGCCATTGCCGCGCGAAGGGGTGAACACCTGGCCGTAACCCTGCTGAGCGACAGCCTGCCGAAAGCTGCGCGAAAGTTGCTTTTCGTGCTTGCCGCCACGCTGACCGTGTTCCTGCTGGCGATGTCGGCGTGGTTTTCGTGGCAGGCGCTTCTGAACATGATCAGCAACGGCATGACCTCTTACGCGCTGCAGATCCCGGCATGGTATTATCAGGTCGGCGTGCCCTTCGGCTTTGCGCTGATTATCTTGAGATATCTGCAATACGCGGTGAAATTCCTGCGCGACCCCGAAAATGCGCCGGACGAGGTGCCCGATGTCTGAGCTTCTGGGCAGCGTTCCGGCGGGCACCCAGATGGTGCTGGCTTTCTTCCTGCTGATGGCCATTGGCGTGCCGGTGGCATTTTCGCTGGGGTTGTCGGCGCTTTATGCGATGTGGCTGATCGGTTTCGGCTTTGACCTGGCCGGCGACCTGATCGCGGCGGGCATTGCAAAATATTCGCTGCTGGCGATTCCGTTCTTTATTCTTGCCGGTTCGCTCATGGGCTCACTCGGCATTGCCGAACGCATGATCCGTTTTTTCCGCGTGTTGATCGGCAGCCTTCCGGGCGGCATGGGCGTTGTCGGCACCGTGGTCTGCCTGTTCTGGGGCGCGGTTTCGGGATCGGGCCCGGCATCGGTTGCGGCCATTGGCCCTATGCTGATCCGCGCGATGGAGGAGGACGGTTACAGCCGCGCCTTCGGTGCCGGTCTGGTGGCGACGGGTGCGGCCTTTTCCATCGTCATTCCCCCATCTATCGGATTGGTGATCTATGGTGTGATCGCAGAGACCTCCATTTCAGATCTTTTCATCGCGGCGATCGTTCCGGGCATGTTCATGGGCGCGATGATGCTGGCCGTTCTGCCCTTTGCCGGACGTGGAAAGGGGCGGTCGGCACTGGATCGGATCAGCCCCGATCCCTATGCGGGGATGGGCTATGCCACGCGCCTTTGGCGCAGCTTTGTCGACAGTTTCTGGGGGCTGATGACCCCTGTCGTCATCCTGGGCGGTATCTATTCCGGCGTGTTCACGCCGACAGAGGCGGCACTGGTTGCCACCGTCTATGCGCTTGCCGTGGGCGGGATCATCTACCGCACGTTGAACGTCGGGGGCCTGTATGAATCGCTGGCGGATGCTGCATCTTCCTCGGCGGTTGTGATGATGGTCGTCGCCTATGCCAGCCTGTTCGGCTGGGTCGTTACGGTCGAAGATCTGGTCGGTACTTATTCCACGGCGCTGCTGGGCCTGTCGGATCAGGGCTGGGTCATTCTGATCGTCATCATGCTGATCCTTCTGATCGCGGGGATGTTCATGGATGCGGTTACGGTGATGTTCATCTCTTTGCCGATCTTCATGCCGGTGGTGCATGAGCTTGGCTGGTCGCCGGTCTGGTTCGGCGTGCTGCTGATGGTGAACCTTGCCATCGGGCTGATCACGCCGCCGGTCGGTATCAACCTTTATGTCGCCGCCAATGTGACCAAACTGTCGATTGAAAAGGTCGCGAAAGGCGCGCTGCCATTCTTGCTGGCCAGCCTTGTCGGCCTGATCGGGGTCGCGGCCTTCCCCGAAATGTCGCTGTTTCTTGTCCGACTGCTGGGAGAGTAGGATGCCAAATGCCATCGTCACAGGTGCCGCCCGCGGCATCGGGCTTGCCACCGCCAAACTGTTTTTGGCCGAGGGGCGACAGGTCGCGATGATCGACCGGGATGGCGATGCGCTTGCCAAGGCCGCCGAGGGTCTGGACCACGTTCTGCCGATCACCTGCGATGTCTCGGATGAGGCGCAGGTGACGGCGATGGTGGCACAGGTAACGGATGCCTTCGGCAGCGTCGATGCGCTTGTGAATAATGCCGGCGTCGCGGATTTCCGGCCATTGGGTGAAACCGACCTTCAGATCTGGCGGAGAGTCATGGCCACCAATCTGGACGGGGTATTCCTGACCTCGCAGGCTGTGATCCCGCATATGACGCAGGGCAGCGGCGCTATCGTCAATATCGCCTCGATCAGTGGGCTTCGCGCCTCGACCTTGCGGGTTGCCTATGGCACGTCGAAGGCGGCGGTCATTCATCTGACCCGTCAGCAGGCGGCGGAACTGGGAGAGCGTGGCATCCGTGTCAATTGCGTCGCCCCCGGACCCGTCGATACGAAACTGGCGCTTGCCGTTCACAGCAAGGAAATCCGGGCTGCCTATCACGACGCGATCCCTCTGAACCGATACGGAACAGAGCAGGAGATTGCAGAGGTGATCGTCTTTCTTTGTTCTGACAAAGCCGCCTATGTGACCGGCCAGACCATCGCTGCGGATGGCGGTTTCGATGCAACCGGCGTGGGGCTGCCTGCCCTGCGCCAAAACTGAAACAAGCAGGAGGAAAAATTTATGTTCACTCAACTGACCCGCCGCGCCGCACTGGCAATAGGTGCCGCCGCTTTCGTATCGCCCGCGCTTGCGCAGGATGCCGAATGGCCTAGTGAGCCCGTTCACGTCTATGTCGGCTTCCCGGCGGGGTCTTCGCCCGATCTTCTGGCACGGATCATCACCGAACCGCTGGCAGAGAAGCTGGGTCAGCCCATTGTCGTTGAAAACAAACCAGGCGCGGGCGGTGTGATCGGCATCCAGCAGATGCTGGCCAATGCGGATGGCGGTCATGCTATTGGCACGTCGATCAACGGCCCGCTGACGACCTCGCCCCGGCTGGTGCCCGATATCGGCTATGATGTCGAGGCGGATATTGCGCCGATATCACTGATCGCCACAGCGCCGCTGGTGCTGGCGGTGAATGCCGAAAGCGAGGCCGATGATCTGCAGGGCTTCGTCGATCTGGCGAAAGCCGAACCGGGTGCATTGTCCTTCGGTTCCGTCGGGCAGGGCTCCGGCGCGCATCTGACGGCAGAGCTGTTCAACAGCGAAGCCGGGATCGAGATGCTGCATGTTCCCTTCACCGCTTATGCCGAAGTCACGACTTCGATCATGGGTGGTGAGATCGATTCAGGTTTCATGGCCCCGTCGGCAGCTTTGCCTCATGTCGAGGCCGGTAAGATGAAGATGCTGGGCGTCACCTCGGCAGAGCCGTTCGCACAAGTCCCCGACGTGCCGGTTATTGCCGGAAATGCCGGTATGCCGGATGATTTCAAGGCAGAGCTTTGGAACGCATTCATTGCCCCCGCCGATACCGATCCAGCGATCATTGCCCGCCTGAATACCGAGATCAACGCGATCCTCGCCGATGAGAGCGTGCAGCAGAAACTGTTGGATATGGGCTGGCAGGCCGCTGGCGGCTCCGCCGAGGATCTGAGCCAGCGGATCACCGATGACACAGCGATGTGGGGCGGTGTCCTCGACCGTATCGAGGCGCAGTAAGCCGGGATGCATCGTGACTGGGCGGATATCTGTGGTGGGGCCGTCATGGCCCTGCTCGGCGTGGGTGTTGCCATCCATGCCGGGCTGCGGCTGGATTTCGGCACCGTCCGCGCGATGGGCCCCGGCTTCTTTCCGGTCACGCTCGGCGTCCTGTTGTCGCTTCTTGGTGTCGGTATCGCCATTCCGGCATGGCGAAGGCGTGCTGAGGCCCAGCCGATCCGGTGGTGGGACGCGGCAGCGGTGATTGCCGCCATATTGATCTTTGGTCTGGGGATGTCACGGCTCGGTGTCGTGCTGGCCTGCTTTGCATCCGTGCTTGTTGCCTCGCTGCCGGCACCGCATAAAGGCTGGCTCTGGCGGATTGTGCTGGCGGTCGTCGTCACAGCGCTGACCTATCTCGTTTTCGTGCTGGGTCTGAAGATGAGCCTGCCGGTATTGCTGAGGCTGCCATGACCACACTGGAAGGAATCGCATATGGTTTCAGCGTCGCCCTGCAACCGGGCGTGCTGATCTATTGCCTGCTGGGCGTGACGCTGGGCACCTTCATCGGTGTGCTGCCCGGGATCGGGGCGATGGCAGCGATCTCGCTTCTGCTGCCAATCACTTATTACATCACGCCCGAGGCGGCGCTGATCATGCTGGCCGGCGTCTATTACGGGGCGCAATATGGCGGTGCGGTCGCCTCGATCCTGCTGCGCCTGCCGGGGACGCCACAATCGGCGGTGACGACGCTGGACGGCTATCCAATGGCGCGGCAGGGACGGGCAGGGGTGGCGTTGTTCGTTTCAATGGTTTCCTCTTTCGCGGGTTCGATCCTTGGCATCGTGGTGCTGGTGGTGCTTGCCGGCTGGCTCAGCCATGCCGCGACCGCCTTCGGTGCGGCGGATTACGCGGCGATGATGATCCTTGGTCTTGTCGCGGCATCGACCATCGGTTCCGACCGCCCGCTGAAGGGCTTTGCGATGGTTGTGCTTGGCCTGATCCTTGGTTGTGTCGGAACGGATGTGAATTCCGGCGCGCAGCGTTTCACCTTCGGCCAGACAGAGCTGATGGACGGTATCAACCTTGTGGCTTTGGCGATGGGCCTTTTTGGCGTGGCAGAGGTCATCGCCAATATCCGCGATGCCGAACGTCAGGCGGCCCCGGAACGGGTCAGCCTGCGCCAGATGATGCCGACGCGGGATGATCTGCGCCGGATGATCGGGCCGACCCTGCGCGGCACCGGGCTGGGCAGCTTCTTCGGTGCATTGCCCGGCACGGGTTCCACCCTGTCCAGCTTTCTCAGCTACGCGATGGAGCGACGTATCGCCCGCCGTCCTGAGCGCTTCGGCAATGGCGCGGTCGAAGGTGTCGCGGGACCGGAGGCTGCGAATAACGCCGCCTCGATCACGGCCTTTGTGCCGACGCTGACACTCGGGATCCCCGGCGATCCGATCATGGCCTTGATGCTGGGCGCGTTGGTGATCCACGGCGTCCAGCCCGGACCACTGATGCTGGAGGCGCGGCCGGAAATGTTCTGGGGTCTCGTCGTCAGCTTCGGGATCGGCAACCTGCTGCTGCTGATCCTGAACCTGCCGCTGATTGGTATCTGGGTGTCGATGCTGCGCATTCCCTTCCGGTTTCTCTATCCCGCGATCCTGATTTTCGTCTGCCTCGGCGTCTATTCGGTGCGCGGCTCGGCCTTTGATATCGTTGCCGTGGCACTGATCGGATTGGCCGGATACCTGCTGGCCATCGCGCGTTTCAGCCCGGCGCTGCTGCTGCTGGGCTTCGTGCTTGGCCCGCTGATCGAGACGAATTTGCGGCGTGCGCTTCTTATCTCTCGCGGTGATGCGATGGTGTTTTTGGAACGGCCGATCGCCTGTGGTTTTACCATCGCAACAGGTCTGCTGATCCTTCTGTCGATCTGGCAGGCCTGGCGCCGGCGCTAGGCCGACTTGACCGAATCGAAGGGTGAGGTTAGAAAATTTTGGAACGGTCCAAATTTTGATCGGTTGGGGAGGGATTTCGATGAAATTGGGTTTGATCGGTGCCAGCAATATTGCCGAGGTTCGCATGATTCCGGCATTCCGCGAAAACGGGCATGAGGTGATCGCGGTCCAAAGCGGCGGGCAGTCACGCGCGGATGAATTTGCGGCGAAGAACGACATTCCCAACGCGACGACCAGCATTGATGAGCTGCTGGCGCTGCCGGGGCTGGATGCGGTCTATATCTCCTCCACGAACGAAAAGCACTTCGATCAGGCCATGGCCGCGATCAAGGCGGGCAAGCATGTGCTGTGTGAAAAGCCTCTGGCGATGAATATCGCGGATGCGGTGCGTATGGTGAAGGCCGCCGAAGATGCCGGGTTGGTCTTTGCGACGAACCACCATCTGCGCAACGGCGCCAATCACCGCGCCATCCGCGATCTGGTGCAGAAGGGTGAGATCGGCCAGGTCCTCAGCTTGCGCGTGTTCCATGCGGTGCATCTGCCGGAGCAGTTGCAGGGCTGGCGCATCGACAATGCCGGCGCGGGGGGCGGTGTGATTCTGGATATCGTTGTTCATGACGCCGACACGGTGCGCTTCTATCTGGACGAAGACCCGGTTGATGTCGTCGCGCAGGCAACCTCTGGCGGGCTGGGGCAGGGTGTTGAGGACAGCGTGATGTCGGTCTGGTCGATGCCGTCAGGCGCGCAGGTGATGGCGCATGAAAGCTTCACCCACGCCCATGCCGGCACCGGGATCGAGATCCACGGGACAGAAGGCTCGATCATCGCGCGTGAGGTCATGCAGGGCCCCGGCGGCGAGATCATGCTGCGCCGTGGTAAGGAGGTCACTCCTGTCGCCTTCGATCCTGAAGAGGTCTATCCCCGCAGCGCCCGCCTGTTCGGCGCGGCAGTCGAAGGCAAAGGCCAGCCAGCAGCGACGGGCCGCGACGGGATCGCATCGCTGGCCGTCGCTCTGGCGGTGGCGGAGGCGGCCCGGACGGGTCAGCGGACGGCAGTGGATTACGGGGAGAAGTGATGTCGAAGCTCGTCTCTGCGGCAGAGGCCGCGTCGCGCATACCGGATGGGGCCGTGGTGACGGTGTCGTCATCCTCGGCGCTTGGTTGTCCGGACGCGGTGCTGGCGGCCATTGGTCAACGCTTCGATGCCGAAGGCCATCCGCAGAACCTGACTACGCTGCATCCCATCGCGGCGGGGGACATGTATGGCGTGAAGGGCATCGACCATATCGCCAAAGATGGGCTGTTGGCGCGAATTCTGGCCGGGTCCTATCCGTCGGGGCCGTCCTCGCTGGAGATGCCGGAGATCTGGAAGATGGTCGTCGAAAACCGGGTCGCGGCCTATAACGTACCCTCCGGTATCATGTTCGACATGAACCGCGATGCAGGCGCACGTCGTCCCGGCGTGCTGACTCAGGTGGGGCTGGATACATTTGCCGACCCGATCCGCGAAGGCTGCGCGATGAATGATCGTGCCGCTGAACAACCCATCGTGCATCGGCGCGACTTCGACGGTCAGACCTGGCTGCATTTCCCCAATATTATCCCGCAGGTTGCGATCATCCGGGCCACAACGGCGGATGAACATGGCAACCTGACCTATGAACATGAAGGCGCATATCTGGGCGGCATGGAACAGGCGATCACCACCCGCAACCATGGCGGGCTGGTTATCGCGCAGGTCAAACGGGTCACGGCGCGGGGATCGCTGCGCCCGCATGATGTGCATGTGCCGGGTCATCTGGTCGATCTGATCGTGCTGGCCGAAGATCAGATGCAGACCACCGAAACGCCTTACGATCCGGCGATTTCGGGTGAGATCATGCGGCCATGGGACAGTTTCAGTCTTGCGGAATATGGTGTCGAAAAGATCATCGCCCGCCGCGCCGCGATGGAGCTGAAGCGCGGCCAGACCGCCAATCTGGGATTCGGGATCAGCGCCATGGTGCCGCGCATCCTGCTGGAAGCCGGACACCCCGACGCGGTGACATGGGCCATCGAACAGGGCGCGGTCGGCGGGATGCCCCTGACCGGCTTCGCCTTCGGCTGCGCGTCCAACGCCGATGCGTTCGTGCCATCGCCGCAGCAATTCACCTTCTTTCAGGGCGGCGGGTTCGACCTGTCCTTCCTGTCCTTCCTCGAAGTCGATGTGGAGGGGAATGTGAATGTCTCGAAGCTTGGTAAAAAGCCTTACCTGACAGCGGGTTGCGGCGGCTTTGTCGACATAACGGCCAATGCCCCCGAAATTGTCTTTTCCGGTTTCTTCGAAGCCGGGGCCGATCTGGATCTGACCGAGGACGGACTTCGCGTCCGCAAGCCCGGCAAATTCACCAAGATGGTCGAAGCGGTCGAGCATGTCACCTTCTCGGGCCGTCGCGCCGTCGAAACGGGGCAGAAGGTCCTTTATGTGACCGAGCGTTGCGTGATCCGGCTGACTCGCGATGGTCTGATCGCGACCGAGATCATGCCGGGGATCGAGGCGCAGCGCGATATTGTCGAAGCCTCTCAGGGCCGGGTGAAACTGGCGGAGAATGCCACCGAGATGCCGAAATCGCTGCTGTCGAAAGCGGCGTTGGAGCTGTCGCTATGACTGCCTCGCTTGATCTTGCAACCGATGGTGGCATCGCCACGCTGGTGCTGAACAATCCGGCGCGGCTGAATGCCTTCACGCCGGATATGCTGACCCAGCTTGACGCCCATTGCGCGACGCTGGAGCGTGATCCGGCGATCCGCTGCGTGATTCTGCGGGGCGAGGGGGATCGCGCCTTCTGCGCAGGTGCCGATATCAAGGCATGGGCGCCGCTGTCGCCTTTTGATTTTGCGCGGCATTGGGTGCGCGATGGGCATCGCATCTTTGATCGCCTTGCCCGGCTGTCGAAGCCGGTGATCGGGGTTATCCATGCCCATGCCTTCGGTGGCGGGCTGGAACTGGCGGCCTGCAGCGACATTCGGGTGATGGCCCCCGGCGCGACGCTGGCCTTGCCGGAGTCGCAGGTCGGAATTGTGCCGGGCTGGTCGGGAACGCAGCGTCTGGCGCGGCTGATCCCTGAACCGATGCTGAAGGAAATGGCCGTCTTCGGGCGCATGATCGGTGCCGACCGGGCGCTGAATTGCGGCTTTGTGGCCGAGGTCTCGGACGATCCGCTGGCCACGGCGCAGGTGATCGCGGCGAAGCTAATGACAACCTCACCCCGCGCGACGGAGGTGGCGAAATACATGATACATGCCGGTGCGAATGAAGACCGGGCCGCACTGATCGAGGCGCTTGGCGCGGGCATGATCGGCGCGACAGATGACAAAGCCGAAGGCGTCGCCGCCTTTGCCGAGAAACGCAAACCCGCCTTTCCGGGGACCTGATATGACCAAGATGACTGTAATCGGCGCCAGCGGCGCAGAACTTCCCGAAGCTTTTACCGGCCGCCACCTGATCAATGGTGACTGGCAGGACAGCGCCGATGGCGCGACGTTTGACCGCGTGTCGCCTTCGCATGGCGTGACCGTCAGCACATCGGCCAAAGGCGGCAAAGCTGAAACCGAAGCTGCTATTGCCGCCGCGCGTGCGGCCTTCGATGATGGGGCGTGGCGTGAAAGCCCGGGCAAGGACCGCGCGGCGCTGCTGAACAAGGTGGCCGATCTGATCGACCGCGAGCGTGAGCGGATCGCGGTGCTTGAGGTTCTGGAATCCGGCAAACCGATTGCGCAGGCACGCGGCGAGATCGAAGGCGCGGCGGATCTGTGGCGCTATGCGGCATCGCTGGCGCGGATGGTGCATGGCGAAAGCCACAATAACCTCGGCCCGGATATGCTGGGAGTGGTGCTGAAAGAACCGATCGGCGTGGCGGGGATCATTACGCCCTGGAACTTTCCCTTTCTGATCGTCAGCCAGAAGCTGCCCTTTGCCCTCGCGGCGGGCTGCACGGCGGTGATCAAGCCGTCCGAAATGACCCCTTCCACCACGGTGATCCTTGGCGAATTGCTGATCGAGGCGGGCATTCCCGCAGGCGTGGTGAATATCGTGCTGGGTTATGGCGATCCGGTCGGCGCGCTGATATCGACCGATCCGCGTGTGGATATGGTCAGCTTCACCGGCTCGACAGCCGTCGGCAAGAAAATCGTCGAATCGGCGGCGGGGACGCTGAAAAAGGTCTCGCTGGAGCTTGGCGGCAAGAACCCGCAGGTCATTTTTCCCGATGCCGATCTGGATGCGGCGGCGGATGCGATTGTCTTCGGCGTCTATTTCAACATGGGCGAATGCTGCAATTCCGGCAGCCGGATCATCGTGCATCAGGATGTGGCCGATGGCCTGCTGGCCAAGGTCACGTCCCTGTCCGAAAAGGTCCCCTTCGGCGACCCGATGGATGAACGCACGCAGGTCGGCGCGATCATCTCTGACGCGCATCAGCAAAAGATCGACAGCTATGTTCAGGAGGCCAAGAGGGCCGGCGCGAAGGTTCTGATGGGTGGCGAGGCGCTGAACGTCGAGGGGCTGGACGGGCGCTTTTATGGCCCGACCGTGGTTGCCGATGTGACCCCCGATATGGCCATCGCCAAGGAAGAGGTTTTCGGCCCGGTCCTGTCGGTTCTGACATTCTCGGACGAGGATGAGGCCATCGCACTGGCGAACAACGCGGCATACGGTCTGTCGGCAGGCGTCTGGAGCCGCGATATCCACACCTGCCTGAACTTCAGCCGCAAGGTGCAGGCGGGCACCGTCTGGACGAATACCTGGATGGACGGCTTTGCCGAAATGCCCTTTGGCGGGGTGAAGGAAAGCGGGCAGGGCCGCGAATTGGGGCGCTACGGGCTGGAGGAATATCTGGAAGTTAAAACGATCCAGTTGCGTGTTGCACGCGGACGCGCAAACTGGGTGCGTGACAGCTGACAGACAGAATGTTAGCGATAAAAGATAACGCTATAGGGAGGAAACCATGCGTTTGAAAATGAAACTTGCGACAACTGCGGCAATGTCTCTGGGTCTGATGGCCGGGGCGGCTTCTGCGCAAGAGGTTGAGGTTCTGCACTGGTGGACCGCAGGTGGCGAGGCCGCTGCGCTGAACGTGCTGAAAGAGGATCTGGAATCGAAAGGCATCGGCTGGCAGGACATGCCCGTCGCCGGTGGCGGCGGTGAGGCGGCGATGACCGCGCTTCGTGCCCGTGTCACCTCTGGCAACCCGCCGACTGCCGTGCAGATGCTGGGCTTTGATATCCTCGACTGGGTTGAACAGGGCGATGTTCTGGCTGACCTGAACGAGGCCGCCGAAGCCGAGAACTGGGATGAAGTTATTCCAGAGGCGCTTCAGCGTTTCTCGAAACCGGATGGCAACTGGATCGCGGCGCCGGTCAACGTCCATTCGACCAACTGGGTCTGGGCGAATAAGGGCATTCTGGACGAACTTGGCATCGCTCAGCCGACCACTTGGGACGAATTCATTGCAGCTTTGCAGGCAGTGAAGGATTCCGGCAAGGTCGCGCTCGCTCATGGCGGTCAGCCCTGGCAGGAAGCGACGATCTTCGACAGCGCGGTTCTGGCCGCAGGCGGCCCGGAATTCTATCAGGCTTCGATGATCGACCTCGACCCCGAGGCGCTGAATTCGCCAGAGATGGTCGACGCCTTCAACAAGATGGGTCAGCTGCGTGAATTAGTGGATGAGAACTTCTCGGGTCGCGACTGGAACCTCGCCTCGGCGATGGTCATCAATGATGAGGCCGCTTTCCAGATCATGGGTGACTGGGCCAAGGGCGAATTTTTGCGGGCCGAGTTGGTGCCGGGCGAGGATTTCCTGTGCTTCCGCGTTCCCGGAACCGAGGACGTGGTGACCTTCAACAGCGACCAGTTCGTCATGTTCAAGCAGGATGACGAAGGTGCGCGTACCGCACAGCTTGAAATGGCAAAGGCTGCGGAGTCGCCGGAATTCCAGGCGGCATTCAACCAGGTGAAAGGCTCTGTTCCGGCGCGGACCGACGTTTCGGATGAAGGCTTCGACGATTGCGGCAAGCAGGGCATGAAGGATCTGGCAGCGGCCTCCGAGGCCGGGACACTGCTCGGCTCCATGGGGCATGGCCACGCCAACCCGGCGGCGGTGAAAAACGCGATGTATGACGTCATCACCGCGCATTTCAACGGCGAATACAGCAGCGAGGAAGCTGCCGAAGAAATGCTGAACGCGGTCGAAGGCGCGATGTAAGCCTTTCGCGGCGGCGGGGCCTTGCGCCTTGCCGCCGCATCCCAAAGCATGACGAAAATTTCAGGGGGGAGTTTTCATGGCCGGGTCCACCCGCGCGCCACAGGACATGCGTACCATATTGCAGAACTGGCTGCCGAAGCTGGTCCTGTCGCCTTCGCTGGCGGCAATGATGGTCTTTGTCTATGGCTTCATCGTCTATACGGTCTATCTGTCCTTCACCAACAGCCGGATGCTGCCCAGCTATGATCTGGTTGGTTTCGACAATTATGCGCGGCTGTTCGGCCTGTCGGCATGGACCACCGCACTGATCAACCTCGCGATCTTCGCGACGCTGTATATCGTGATCTGCATTGCCATCGGGCTGCTGCTGGCGATCTTCCTCGACCAGAAGATCCGGGGCGAGGGGATGTTGCGCCCGATCTATCTGTATCCGATGGCGCTTTCCTTCATCGTCACGGGGACGGCGTGGAAATGGTTGCTAGACCCCGGCATCGGGCTGGAAAACACGATGCATATGTGGGGCTGGGAAAGCTTCGAGTTCGGCTGGATCAAGGACCGCGATTACGCGATCTATACGCTGGTGATTGCGGCGGTCTGGCAGTCATCCGGTTTTGTGATGGCGATGTTCCTTGCGGGCCTGCGCGGCATTGACAACGAAATGCTGAAAGCCGCCCAGATCGACGGCGCGTCGAACTGGAACCTGTATCGGCGCATCGTGATCCCGCTGCTGCGCCCGGCATTCCTGTCTGCCTTTGTGATCCTGGCCCACCTCGCCATCAAATCCTATGATCTTGTCATCGCGCTGACAGGCGGCGGGCCGGGCCGGGCGACCGAACTGCCCGCGACCTTCATGTATTCCTATACCTTCACCCGAAACCAGATGGGCGTCGGTGCGGCATCCGCAGTGATCATGCTGATGGGCATCGCCGCGATCATGGTGCCTTACGTCTATGCCGAGTTGAAGGAGCAGAAGTGATGTCCATGGGCGCACAGGACCAGGCCATCCGCACCGGCCGCATCACCCGCATGTTCATCTATGTGGTGCTGATCTTCTTCGCGTTGTTCTATCTGCTGCCATTCTTCATCATGATGATCAACTCGGTCAAACCGCTGGAAGAGATCACCGGCGGCAATATGATGGCTTTGCCGACTGAATATACCTTCGCGCCTTGGGCCTCTGCCTGGGGCAGCGCCCAGATAGGGGTCGAGGCGACGGGGCTCAAACCCTACTTCATGAACTCGATCCTGATGGTGGTGCCCGCTGTGGCGATTTCGACCATTCTGGGGGCGCTGAACGGCTATATCCTGACGAAATGGCAGTTCCGGGGATCGAATATCCTGTTCGGGCTGATGCTGTTTTCCTGCTTCATCCCCTTTCAGATCGTCCTGATCCCGATGGCGCGGGTTCTGGGGAGCATCGGGCTGGCGGGCACGACATCGGGTCTGATCCTTGTCCATGTGGTCTATGGGATCGGCTTTTCGACGCTTTACTTCCGCAACTATTATGCGGCCTTCCCGACCGAACTGGTGCGGGCCGCGATGATGGACGGAGCCGGGTTCTTCCGTATCTTCTGGCGCATCATGCTGCCGGTGTCGGGCCCCATCGCGGTGGTCTGCATCATCTGGCAGTTCACCAATATCTGGAACGACTTCCTGTTCGGCGCATCCTTCGCCGATCTGGATTCCATGCCGATGACCGTGGCGCTTAACAACCTCGTCAACAGTTCCACCGGCGTCAAAGCCTATAATGTCGATTTCGCCGGCGCGATCCTGGCAGCACTTCCAACGCTGCTCGTTTATATCGTCGCCGGCCGCTATTTCGTGCGCGGTCTGATGGCCGGCTCAGTGAAGGGATAACGCGATGCCGTTCCTCAATATAGACAATGTCACCAAGTCCTACGGTAATGTCGAAGTCCTGCACCGGGTCGATATCGGCGTCGAAGAGGGTGAGTTTCTTGTCCTTGTCGGGCCATCCGGCTGCGGGAAATCAACGCTTCTGAACATGATCGCGGGGCTGGAGAATATCACCAGCGGCACGATCTCGATCAAGGATCGGGTGGTCAACGACGTCCACCCGTCGAAGCGCAACATCGCCATGGTGTTCCAGAGCTATGCGCTTTACCCGAACATGACCGTCGGTCAGAACATCACCTTCGGGATGGAGATGCACGGCATCCCCAAGCCCGAGCGTGAGAAGAAACTGGACGAGGTCGCGAAGCTTCTGCAGATCGACCATCTGCTGGACCGCAAGCCGGGGCAGCTTTCGGGCGGTCAGCGGCAGCGCGTGGCGATGGGCCGGGCGCTGACGCGCGACCCGGATGTGTTCCTGTTCGACGAACCGCTGTCGAACCTCGACGCGAAACTGCGCGTGGATATGCGGACAGAGATCAAGAAGCTGCATCAGCGGCTGAAAAGCACCATCGTCTATGTGACCCATGATCAGATCGAGGCGCTGACGCTCTCCACCCGGATCGCGGTGATGAACAAGGGCTATGTCCAGCAGCTTGGCACCCCGAAAGAGGTCTATGATCAGCCCGCCAATATGTTCGTCGCAGGCTTCATGGGCAGCCCTTCGATGAACCTGCTTCCCGCGACCCTGCGCGAGGTTGATGGCGGGCTGGCGGCAGAACTGAAAGGCGCCGAAGGGCAGCAGATTCTGCTGAATCTCCCCCAGAACGGCCCGAACCTGCGCCGCTATCTGGGCAACCCCATCGTGCTGGGTATCAGGCCAGAGGCGATCACCGATCCCGAAGGCGTGGACCGCAATGCGAAAAACACACAGCCTTTGCACAACACGGTCACGGTGACCGAACCGGCTGGATCGGATACCTATGTCGATACATTGCTGTCGGGCAAGCCGTGCATCGCCCGGATGCGGGCCGATGTGGATGTTCATCCCGGTCAGCCTTTCGATTTCGTCGTGAATATGGACAAGGCCGTCGTCTTCGATCCTGAAACCGAAGACAGGATCGTGGACTGATGGATGCCGATCTGATCATCATCGGATCGGGGATGGGCGGCGCGACGCTGGCAGCGGCGCTCGCGCCCTCTGGGAAGCGCATCCTGATCGTCGAAACGGGTGAGCGGATGGTCGACAGCCCCGAAGCCGTGGACGGCTATGCCATCCATGGTCTGGGCCATTTCCGGCCCAAGGAAACCTGGTTCGACGGGCAGGGGCAGCCTTTCAGCCCCGGCAATTTCTACTATGTCGGCGGCAATTCCAAATTCTATGGGGCCGTGCTGCTGCGCTATCGCGAGGCCGATTTCAGCCCGATCCGCCATATGGGCGGCACCACCCCCGGCTGGCCGATCACATATGCCGAGATGGAACCGTGGTATCAGGCCGCCGAGGAGATGTATCAGGTCCGAGGGCAGTTGGGCGACGACCCGACAGAGCCCGCGCATTCCGGCAACTATCCCTTCCTGCCCGTCCCGGATGAGCCCGAGATCGCCGATCTGCGCCGCCGCTTGAAGGGGATCGGCCTCAACCCCTCATACCTTCCGCTCGGGGTGGATCTCACCCGTTGGTTGGAACGTGCCAAAATCGGATGGGACGGTTATCCGAACACTGTCGGCGGCAAGATGGATGCGGAAACGGTCGGTATTGCCGAGGCGCTGCGGCATCCGAATGTGACATTGCTGACCGGGACGCAGGCCGACCGACTGGAATGCGGTGAGGATGGACGGATCGTGGCGCTGCATGTGAGCGGGTCGGATGGTGCGCGGCGGCTTCAATCGCCTTTGTTTGCACTTGCCGCAGGGGCGGTGAATTCGGCGGCGCTTCTTTTGCGCTCGGCGGATGAGACGCATCCGAACGGGCTGGCCAATCGGTCCGACCAGCTTGGCCGGAACTTCATGAACCATAACTGCTCGGCGGTGCTGGCGATCCATCCGTTCCGGCGCAACAGAAGTGTTTATCAGAAAACGCTGATGGTGAACGATTTCTATGAAACCGGCGGCCCGGATGGTGAGCCGCTGGGCAATATCCAGATGCTCGGGCGGGTGACAGGGCCGATCCTTAAAGCCGGGTCGGGTTTGCCTTTGCCGGTGGCGAATGCGATCTCGTCCCGTGCGCTTGATCTTTACGCCATGTCCGAGGATCTGCCGGACCCCGAAAGCCGGGTGAGCCTGAAAGGCGATCAGATCGTGCTGGACTGGAAACGGTCGAACTGGACCGCGCATGAGGCACTTGTCGCGCGGCTGAAAAAAGAATTGCGCCGGGCAGGCTATCCGCTGGTGCTTTCGAAACCCTTCGACCGGCGCACGCCCAGCCATCAATGCGGGACGGCAAAAATGGGCCGCGATCCGGGCAGCAGTGTGACCGATATTCATAACCGCAGTCACGATCATCCGAACCTGTTCATCACCGATGCCAGCACCCTGCCGACCTCTGCCGCTGTAAACCCGGCGCTGACCATCGCGGCGCTGTCCCTGCGGGCGGCACGGCATATAAGCGAAAAGGACTGGGCATGAGCGTCGCGCTGATCACCGGGGGCCAGCAGGGCATCGGGCTTGGCATCGCGCAGGCTTTGCAGGTGGCGGGCTGGAAGCTGGCGATTGTGGCGGAACAGCCGCCGGATGCGGCAGAAGGTGTGATGCAGAAGCTTGGCCCGGATGCGCGGTATTATCAGCATGATCTGACCGGGATCGACAAGGTGCCTACGCTGATGGATGCCGTCGAAAGCGATCTTGGCCCCGTGACCTCACTGATCTGCAATGCGGGTGTGCCTGCGCGGATCAGGGGCGACATGCTGGAGATATTGCCCGAGAATTTCGACTGGACGATGAACATCAACCTGCGCGGCAACTTCTTCCTTGCCCAGCAGGTGGCGCGGCGGATGCTGGGGCAGGGCGAAGAACCCTATCGCAGTATGATCTTCGTGACCTCGGTCAGTGCCGAGATGGTGTCGCCGGAACGCGCCGAATACTGCATGTCGAAGGCCGCCGCCTCGATGATGGTCAAGCTGTTTGCGACGCGACTTGCGGCGGAAGGGATCGGCGTCTTCGAACTGCGCCCCGGTATCATCGCGACCCCGATGACCGCGGGCGTGTCGTCCAAATATGACGCGCTGATTGAAGCCGGGCTGGTTCCTGCATCCCGCTGGGGCGAACCCGCCGATATCGGTCGCGCCGTCCTGCCGCTGGTCCGCGGCGATATGGCGTTTTCAACGGGCAGCGTGATCGCCGTGGATGGCGGTCTGTCCATTCCAAGACTCTGAGGGAGGCCGAAATGGCCGAAGGATACGATTTCATCATCATCGGCGGCGGCAGCGCGGGCTGCGTGCTGGCCAACCGATTAAGCGAGAACCCCGATGCAAGCGTGCTGCTTGTCGAGGCCGGGGTGCGACCGCGCCACCCCTTCTATGCCATGCCCGCCGGTTTCGCCAAGATGACCAAGGGCATCGGCAGTTGGGGTTGGGAAACCGTGCCGCAGACACATATGCAGGACCGCGTCGTGCGCTTCACGCAGGCCCGCGTTCTGGGCGGCGGCTCTAGCATCAACGCGCAGATCTATACGCGCGGCAATGCGCTCGATTACGACGAATGGCGGCAGATGGGCTGCGAGGGCTGGTCCTATGAGGACGTGCTGCCCTATTTCCGCAAATCCGAGGATAATGACACCCATAACAACCGCTGGCACGGGCAGGGCGGTCCTTTGGGCGTGTCGAAACCCGCCGCCCCCCTGCCGATCTGTGAGGCCTATTTCAAGGCCGGGCGCGAACTTGGCATTCCCACCAATCACGACATGACCGGCGAGGATCAGGAAGGCTTGGGCTATTACCAGCTGACGCAGAAACATGCGCGGCGCTCCTCGACCTCGGTGGCGTTTCTGGACCCGGCGCGAAGCCGTCCGAATCTGACGGTGATGTCAGGGGCGCAGGTGCTTGGGATTGTGGTCGAAAATGGACGTGCCGCCGGTATTCGTGTCGATGACGGCAATGGTGTGATACGGATCGACGCGGCGGCAGAGGTGATCCTGTCATCGGGGGCGATCGGCTCGCCGCGTTTGCTGATGCTGTCGGGGATCGGGCCCGCGGATCATCTGCGCAGTGTTGGCGTCGATGTCGTGCTGGACCAGCCGGGTGTCGGGTCGGACCTGCAGGATCATCTGGATCTGTTCGTCATCGCCGAATGCACCGGCCCGCATACCTATGACCGCTATGCCAAGCCGCATTGGTCAGTGGTGGCGGGGCTGCAATATGTCTTCACGCGCAAGGGGCCGGTGGCCTCGTCACTGTTTGAAACCGGCGGGTTCTGGTATGCGGGCGAGGGCGCGCGTTCCCCCGATATCCAGTTCCATCTGGGCCTGGGTTCAGGAATCGAGGCGGGCGTCGCAGCCATGCCAAATGGCGGCGTGACGCTGAACTCGGCCTATCTGCGGCCACGCTCGCGCGGGACGGTTCGGCTGGCCAATAACGACCCGAAGGCCGCGCCGCTGATTGACCCGAATTACTGGGCCGACCCGCATGACCGCGACATGTCGATCAAGGGCCTGAAACTGGCGCAGGAGATCATGCGTCAGGACGCCCTGAAACCCTTCGTCCTGCGTGAGGTCCTGCCGGGGCCGGATGTCCGGACCGAACAGGATTACATCAATTACGCCGTCGCCAATGCCAAGACCGATCACCACCCGGCGGGCACCTGCCGGATGGGCGTGGATGAGGCGGCGGTCGTCGATACGCGCCTGCGTTTCAACGGGATCGAGGGACTGCGCGTCGTCGATGCCTCGATCATGCCAAGGCTGGTGTCCTCCAACACCAACGCGCCGACCATCATGATCGCGGAAAAAGCCGCTGATATGATCAAGGAAGATCACGGGGGACGCGGATGATCCGCCATATCGTCCTGATCCGCTTTCGCGACGATGTGCCGGAAGCTGCCATCGACACGATCTTCGCCGATCTTCGCCGCATCCGTGAGGTTCTGCCGGGGGTGATATCGATCACCTCGGGGCGCAGCGAAAGCCCCGAACAGATCGAACGTGGCTATCTTCACGGCTTCGTCGCGGATTTCACCGATTGGGACGCGCTTGCCGCCTATCAGGCGCACCCCGATCATCGCAGCGTGGGCGATGCGCTGATTAAAAATGCTGTCGGCGGCCTCGACGGTATCCTTGTTTTCGACCTTCCTGTTAAGGATTGAGCCATGCTGAACCTGCCCGACCAAGACGGCACGCTTGCGCCTTTTGCCATCACCCGCGAACCGCTGGTGCCGCGTGCGCCGCAGCGCGAATGGACCCGCACCGCCTTTGCCGCCGCCCATGTCGTCAGCGACCCGCTGGCAGAGCGCAGCCCGTGGACGGACCGTCCCGCCGTCGATTGGGAAGCGACGCTGAATTTCCGCCGCAGCCTGTGGAATCAGGGGCTGGGACTGGCCGAGGCGATGGACACCGCGCAGCGTGGCATGGGTGTCGATTGGGAAACCGCACGGGAGTTGATCGCACGGACGATGGCAGAGGCGAAGTCCCATCCCCTGAAGCCGCGTGTGGCCTGCGGGGCTGGAACCGACCACCGGATGCTGTCGGACCTGCCCGATCTGGATGCGATCATCGCCGCATATGAACATCAGATGGAGGCGATCGAGGCAGAGGGTGGGCAGCTGATCCTGATGGCCACCCGCGCTCTGCCCGCGATTGGCGCGGTGCCCGATGACTATCGGCGGGTCTATGACAGGCTGATCACGCAGGCGAAGGACCCGGTGATCCTGCATTGGCTGGGCGACATGTTTGATCCGGCGCTGAAAGGCTATTGGGGCAGCGCGGATATAGCTGCAGCGTCAGATGCGGTTATCGACCTGATTGCGGCGCATCCGGGTAAGGTGGACGGTATCAAGATCTCTCTTCTGGATCAGGCACATGAAGAATCCTTCCGTGCCCGCCTGCCAGATGGCGTGAAGCTGTATACAGGAGATGATTTCAACTACGCTGCGCTGATTGCGGGTGATGGCACACATCATTCCCACGCGCTTCTGGGCGCTTTCACGGCGATTGCACCTGCTGCGGCGCAAGCCCTGGACGCTCTGGCGGCGGGCGATCGTGCCAGTTACGACGCGCTGATGGGGCCGACCATACCCCTGTCGCGTGAGCTTTTTCGTGCGCCCACGCAGTTCTACAAGGCGGGGATTGCCTTTCTGTCGTGGTTGAATGGGATGCAGCCGGCCTTTATGATGCCTGCTGGTTTCCAATCCTCGCGGCCGATCACCCATTACGCTGACCTGTTTCGCCTTGCAGCCGCAGCGGGCTTGCTCAACGAACCGGATCTTGCCATGAACCGTATGCGTAAACTTCTGGCGGTCTATGGCATAGAGGCATGAAGCGACGACCCACGATTCTTGACGTTGCGCAAGCCGCGGGGGTTTCGAAATCGACCGTGTCGCTTGTCCTTCAGGGCAGCGAACTGGTGCGCGATGAGACCAACAAGGCCGTCCGCGAAGCGATGGTTAAGGTTGGCTATGTCTATAACCGCGCCGCGGCGAATTTGCGTTCGGCACAGACCGGGCTGATCGGGCTGGTCATCAATGACCTGCGCAACCCCTTCTTCACCGAACTGGCGACGACCATGCAGATGCGCCTGGCCGAAAAGGGTTACGCAACGGTGATCGGCCATTCGGATGAGGATCCGGCGCGTCAGGCGCAGCTTGTGCAGTCGATGATCGAGCATGGCGTTGCCGGGCTGGTGATATCTCCAACCTTCGGTGATCCGGGACCGGTGCTGTCCCAACTGGCGGCCGCCGGGATACCGGCCTTGCAGGTCTTGCGTCAGATCGAGCGAAGCGGTGCTGATATCCCCTTTGCGTCCTTCGATTACGGGGCGGGCGGGCAGGCGGCGACACAGCACTTGTTGGATATGGGTGCGCAACGGATCGCATTTCTGGGTGGCAGGGCCGAACGGGCAATCACCATAGAACGCGCCTCTGGCTATCTGAAGGTGATTGAAAAGGCTGGGCTGGAGCCGAGGCTGATGCACGGGCCGATCACCCGGCAGGAAGGGCGAGAGGCTGCCGACATTTTGCCCGATGACGTCGATGCGGTGTTGTGTTTCAATGACATGGTCGCGCTTGGTCTGATGAACGGGCTGGCACGCGGGAAACGTCGTGTGGGTCAGGATATCCGACTGGTTGGCTTTGACGGCATTGCCGAATGCACCGAAGTCTGGCCCGCGCTCAGCACGGTCAGTTGCGATATTGCGCGCTTCGGTGATGATACGGCAGGGCGGTTGCTGCGTTGGCTTGCACATGACGAAATGCCGCCTGCCGAAATTCGCGCGCCGGTCAGTCTGATCACCCGCGCTTCCAGCCTTGGGGTGAGTTGATGGACGACAAGAAGTTGCTGCGCGGCCTGTTTGATCGCGCCGTCGAGACCGCCGATCCGATGCGTTTCATCGGACCGAACCTTCCCGCGAAACCGAAGGGCAGGCTGCTGGTCGTCGGGGCAGGCAAGGCATCGGCCCGCATGGCCGAGGCGGTAGAGCACGAGCTCGGAGCCTGTGAAGGGCTGGTCATCACGCGATATGGCTATGGCCGACCGACGCAGGGGATCGAGATTGTCGAGGCCGCGCATCCTGTGCCGGATCAGTCCGGCGTCGATGCGACCGGGCGGATGCTGGAACTGCTGAAGGGGCTGGGCGCGGATGATCTGGTTCTGATGCTGATCTCTGGCGGGGCATCGGCGCTGCTATGCGCCCCTGCGGGTGAGATGACGCTGAAAGAAAAGCAGGCGGTGAACGCGGCGCTTCTGGCCTCTGGTGCGCCGATCGACAAGATGAATGTGTTGCGCAAGCATCTCAGCCGTGTGAAAGGCGGTCAGCTTGCGGCTGCGGCGGCGCCTGCGCAGGTCGTGACGCTTATGATCTCGGACGTGCCGGGGGATGATCCGGCGATGATCGGGTCAGGGCCGACTGTGGGTGATAATTCGACGGTTCAGGACGCTAAGGCGATTGTGGAACGGTGGGGCATTGATCTGCCGGAAAGCGCGAAAGCAGTGCTCTTCAACGGTTTCGGCGTCATTCCCGTGGGTGATAAACGGCTTGCGCGGGTGGACAATCGCGTTGTTGCCGCGCCCGCTCAGTCGTTGGACGCCGCGGCAGAAATGGCGCGTGCGGAAGGCTATCGTGTCATGATCCTTGGTGACGATCTGGGCGGAGAGGCGCGAGAGGTTGCTGCCGAACACGCATCGCTTGCCTTGTCAGAACAGTCGAAGATGAAAGACGGCGATGCCCCGCAAATAATCATGTCGGGTGGAGAATTGACGGTCACGCGGCGTGGCGATGGGGTCGGCGGACCAAATGCCGAATATGCGCTCGCACTTGCCCTCGCGCTGAAGGGCGCAACGGGCATTTCGGCCATCGCCAGCGACACCGACGGCGTGGACGGCGCGGCAGAGGTCGCGGGCGCAGTGATCGGCCCCGACACGCTGGGCAAAGCGCGGGCAGCGAATATGGACCCCGAGGACGCGTTGAGCAGAAACGACGCCCATAGCTTCTTCGAAGCAATCGGCGATCAGGTGGTGACAGGTCCGACGCTGACCAATGTGAACGATTTCCGTGCCATCATCATTCGCCCGGCATAGGCTGCGACGCACGGCCGCGTTTCGGCGCGGCGCGAAGCGGGCCAGAAATATTGCGGATCGCGACGTAGAAGCTGGGCACAAGGAAAATCCCGATGAATGTCGCGGCGATCATGCCGCCCATGACCCCGATACCGATGGAATTCTGGGCCGCAGCGCCCGCGCCCGATGCCGTTGCAAGCGGCACGACGCCAAGAATGAAGGCAAAGGACGTCATCAGGATCGGGCGCAGGCGCAGCCGTGCGGCCTCTACCGCTGCGGCGACGGTGCTGCGGCCCTGCAGTTCCAGCACGCGGGCGAATTCGACGATCAGGATTGCGTTTTTCGCGGCAAGCCCGATTGTGGTCAGAATGCCGACCTTGAAATAAACGTCATTGGACTGGCCAAACAGCAACGCCGCCGCGACCGCGCCAAGGATTCCGACCGGCACGGCAAGGATGACCGCCATCGGCACGGTCCAGCTCTCATAGATTGCCGCCAGTGACAGGAACACGACCAGTGCCGACAGTGCATAAAGGTAAGGCGCCTGATTGCCCGACTGGCGTTCCTGATAGGACAGCTCTGTCCAGGCGACGCCGAAACCGCCGGGCAGCTCGGAGACCAGCTCTTCCATTGCGTCCAGAGCTTCACCCGAACTGGTCCCCGGCGCGGCCTCGCCAGAGATGGAAATGGCGTCGATCCCCTCGAACCGCTGCAGGCGGGGCGCGACCGGTTCCCAACGGTATGAACTGAAGGCGCTGAAGGGAACCATTTCACCATCCGAGTTGCGGGCATACCACGCTTCCAGATCGTCGGGTTGCATCCGGTATTCCGCCGTTCCCTGCACGATGACCGGGCGCAGGTTGGCGCCCATCGCGAAATCATTCACTTCGCGTCCCGAAAAAATGATCGACAGCATACCGTTCACTTCGGACACGTTCAGGCCCAGTGCCTCGGCCCGCTGCGCGTCGATCATCAGGCGCAGGGCGGCGTCATCCTCATCCCCTCGACCGCGCACATTTGTCAGGCGCGGATCGTTTTCTGCCGCAGCCTCCAACGCAGCAGAGCCCTCGCGCAGCGCGTCGGTCCCTTGCCCGGTCTGGTCGATCAGGAACATGTCGAAGCCAGCCTGATTGCCGAGTCCCTGAATGGCGGGCGGCTGGAGGAAGCTGATCCGGCCGGCGCGATTATTGCCGAAGCGTTCATTCGCCCGCTGTGCGACCGCTGCCGCCGCAAGCTCTGGATCACTGCGTTCGCCGAAATCCTTCAGCTTTACAAACATCATCGCGCGGGCCTGACTGCTGCCGGAAAAGCCCCAGCCAAGCGCACCAAAGATGGATTCGACCGCAGGTTCTTCGTTCAGCAGATAATCCTCGATCTCCTCGACAACGGCGCGGGTCTGCTGTGAGGTCGAGCCCTCGGACAGGCTGATCTGTGCCATCATCACCCCCTGATCCTCGGTCGGTATGAAAGTCGAGTTCATGCGGGTGAACAACTGCCATGCCCCGGCCCCGATGAGCACAAGCACGATGATGGCAAGGACAGGGCGGCGCAGCAGCCGGGCGATGATCGCCGCATAACCATCCGCCATTCGGTCGAAGCTGCGGTTGAACCAGCGGGTCGGGGCAAAGCGCGGTTCGCCCTGATGTGGGCGCAGAAGGGTCGCGGTCTGCGACGGCGTCAGGATCAGTGCAGCAGCCAGCGACAGGCCCATCGCGGTGATGATCGTGACGGAGAACTGGCGGTAGACCACGCCGGTCGATCCGGCCATGAAGGCCATCGGCAGGAACACCGCCGACAGCACCGCAGCGATCCCGATCAGCGCGCCAGAGATCTGGCGCATCGACCTTTCCGTCGCCTCCACCGGGTCGACGCCATCTTCGCGCATGACACGTTCGACGTTTTCGACCACGACAATGGCGTCATCGACCAGCAGGCCGATGGCCAGCACCATCGCGAACATGGTCAGCGTGTTGATGGAATATCCCAGCACGCCCAGCACAGCGAAAGTTCCCAGCAGCACCACCGGCACAACGATGACCGGGATGATCGTCGCCCGCCAGCTTTGCAGGAAGATCAGGATCACGGCGACGACCAGTACAATCGCCTCGATCAGCGTGTGATAGACCTTTTCGATGGACAGTTCGACGAAAGGCGAGGTGTCATAGGCGACGCGCAGTTCCACCCCCTCGGGCAGAACCTCGTTCAGCTCGGCCAGAACCTCGCGCACGCCCTCTGCCGTATCGACGGCATTCGCGCCTGTCTCAAGGTTGATGCCGAAACCCGCCGCGTTCAGCCCGTTGAAGCGGCTGTCAGAGCCATAGCGCTGCTGGCCGATCTCAATATCGGCGACATCGCCCAGCCAGACATTCGCGCCGTCTTCGCCGGTTTTCAGCAGGATGCGGCGGAAATCCTCGACCCCCGTCAGTTGGCTTTGTGCGGTAATGGTTGATGTGAACTGCTGCCCCGGCAGGACGGGCTGCGTGCCCAGTGACCCGACCGATACGGTCGAGTTCTGCGCCGACACCGCAGATGTGATGTCGGTGGGAAGCAAGCCGAACTGGGTCAGCCGGAACGGGTCCAGCCAGATGCGCATCGCATAGCCAGAGCCGAACACATTGATATCGCCCACGCCCTCGACCCGCTTCACCGGGCCTTCGACAATCTCCTCCAGCATATTGCCGAGTTCCACCGTCGAGTGCTGGCCGTCCGTAGATACCAGAGAGCCGACCATCAGGATCGAAGACGTGGAACGTGTGACACTGACTCCGTTATCCTGCACGGCAGAAGGCAGGCGGGATTCAACGCTGCGGACCTTCGATTGCACATCGTTCAGCGCGTCGGTCGGGTCGACGCTGTCGTCAAATGTCAGCTCCAGCGAAGAGCGGCCCTGAGACGATGAGGATTCGAAATAGATCATGCCTTCCACGCCGGTCAGCGAATCCTCGATTGGTGTGGTGACAGAATTCTGCACCGCCTCCGCCGTGGCGCCGGAATAGCTGGCACCGATGCGGATCGTTGTGGGGGCAATGTCCGGGTATTGCGATACCGGCAGGCCAAGCAGGCTGTAGATACCGGCCAGCATGGTGACAATGGCCAGCACCCAGGCAAACACCGGTCTGTGAATGAAGAACTGACCCATTCTCAGCCGCCGCCCGAGGTGGCTTCGCCCTGCGGTCTCGCACCGCCAGGCGCAGGCGATGCTGGATCGGCAGAGGCCGTGGCCGGGGTTTCGGTGCTTTCAGGGGGCTTCGCCGGCGCTTCGGCGTCAGTCGCCTCAGGCGCTTCGCCTTTGTCACGCACAACGCCGTTTTCGTCGATGGTCACTGCGACTGTCGTCACCTCGGCCCCGTCGCGCAGATTGTTCAGCCCGTCAAGGATCAGCGCATCGCCACTGTCCAGCCCCTCTGTCACCATCCATGCGTTCTGATAGGTGCCGGTTTCAGTCAAGGCGACCTCTGTTGCCTTGCCGTCACGCGCGACGAACGCGGTCAGCTGCCCACCGGCCGAACGGCTGGTTGCACGCTGTGGCACAAGCACGGCGTTGACCTGACCGACCGTCAGCGTGACGCGCACGAACTGACCCGGCAGGATACGCCGGTCTGGATTGTCGAATTGCAGGCGGATCGGGACGGTTCCGGTTGTGGCCGAAACCTCTGCTCCGGGGCTGAGGACGCGACCGGGCAGCGGATAGGTCTCGCCCGTTTCCAGCGTCATGCGGGCATCGTCTGGTGCGCCGAGACGCTGCATGCTGCCATCGGCCAGGCTTTGCTGATGGCGCAGGATGCGTGCGCGGGACTCGGAGACATCGACATAGATCGGATCGGTCTGCGCGACCTCTGTCAGCGCATCGGCCTGAGCGGCGCTGACAATGTCGCCGACGCTGAACGGCGTCACCGAAACAAGGCCGCTGATCGGACTGGTGATTTCCGTCCTGCGCAGGGCCAAGCGGGCCAGATCACGCTGCGCCTCTGCCGCGCCAAGATTGGCTTCTGCCGCTGACAGCGCAACCTCTGCCGCCTCAAGATCCGCGCGGGACACACCCGAACCGCTGAGCCTGCGATAACGTTCGACCGTTGCCTGCGCCCCGCTGAGCGCCGACTGGGCGGAGGTGACGGCAACCTCTCGGGCGGTCAGTTCTGCAGCGAGTGTCTCATCCTCGATCTGAAACAGGACCGTTCCGGCCTCAACCTCGGTTCCGGCTTCATAGGGAATAGAGGTGATCTCGCCGCCGACCTTTGGCCGTATCGCCGCGCGCTGATAGGCGACGGCGCGCCCCGGCAATTCGACCGTGACGGGCACATCCTGCCGCGCGACTTCTATCACGCCGACCTCCTTCGGCCCGGCCGGTCCCGGCCCGCCGGGTCCATGTTGCGCCTGAGATGGTGCCGCGAGCGTTGCCAAAGCCAGCAGTGCAACCATCATCAATGCTGACAGGTGCGTTATGGTTTTCATTGTCTCGCGCTTCAGCTGGATCATAATCTGCAATGTCGGGGAGGTTACGGTTTTCCACAAGTCGCAATCGCGTCAGCTTAACTTAGCCCGTAGAACCTAAACGAAACCGAAATGAACGCGCTGAAGCGTCACTTTGCTTAACTCTCTACGTCTGTGATGCTTCCTGACTGGCGCACTTTGCGTGCAAGCAGGCAGAGGCTGGTACGGGCCGGTTTTTCGGAAAATCTTTATTGATGGAAACGCCGCCGATCTGCTTGGCTGCCGCCTTTTCAAGTGCGATGGTCAGCGCCATGGAGATCCCGCCATGGATCGAATGTTATGACACATAAGAAATCCGCCGCGGATTGTGGATCGAGGCGATGAAACCGCCCGGGATTTCCGCCGCTATCGTCGGGATTAGAGATAACTTTGCCGTCTCGCCCCGTGCGCTCTGAATGAGAATAGCATCTTTCCGCGCGATATCCGCCCACGACTGTGTGGATGATCTGTTCGGGACTGGCCGCCATGCCGGTAGAACTCGTATCCCGCTCTGATGGGGGCGGGTTAGAAGTCTTTCTAGGTCAGGACTCGGCGCATCTCAGTTTCTTTCCTGATCCAATGCGATGACGGCCTCGGCCATGAGCTCGGCACCAAGAGCGATGTCGCCGGCCTCCGTCCACTCCTCCGGACAGTGAGAGCGTCCGTCCTTGCTGGGTACAAAGATCATCGCGGCAGGCGCAATCTTTGCCATATAGGCCGCGTCATGGCCCGCTCCTGAAACCATTCGGCGATGGCTGGCCCCTATTGTTTCTGCCGCCGACTCCAGCATCGTGATAAGTCCGTCATCCATCGGGGTTGGGTGGTTGTCGGACATCAGGCGGGTTTCAGCGCGGATGCGTTCGGGCATCCGCTGTGCCCGCTCTTCGATCCATGCCAGAAAGTCTTCCATTGCTTCGCGTTGCGATGAGCGCGCGTCGATCAGCATTCTGACGCGGCCCGGAACGACATTGGCCGCACCCGGTTCGATCCCGAACTCACCTACCGTGGCGGTGAAGTGATCCGGTCCCGCGGCGCGACGTTTCGCCTCTGCGTCTATGTCGCAGACAAGGGCTGCTGCCGCAACAAGAGCGTCCGCGCGGGTCCCCATCGGCGTGGTTCCGGCATGATCAGGCTGGCCCGTTAATACAACCTCGATCCGCTCGATCCCGGCGATGGCGGTCACGATGCCCAGATCGGTGCCTTCGTTTTCAAGGACGGTGCCCTGCTCAATGTGCAATTCCAGAAAAGCCCGGACCTTGCCCGGATCGACCGGCTTATCCGGCGCACCTCCGACATCGCGTATTGCCTGCGCGAGTGTCCTGCCATCGTGCGTCAGGTCAAGCCAGTCCTTCGGCAGCGCTGCCGTCATGCCGCGTGAGCCAATGCAGGATACACCGAAGACCGATACCTCCTCGGCCAGAAAATCCACCACCGCGAGGTCATGGCGCAGAACGATTTTTTGTTCCTTCAGCATCCGCGCAACCTCCAGTGCTACGATCACGCCACCGATGCCGTCAAAGCGTCCTCCATCTGGCACTGTATCTGAATGGCTTCCGATCAAAATCGTGCCAAGCCCTTTTACACTGCCCGTCCGCCGCCCGATCATGTTACCAGCAGCATCCGTCGATACGTCGAGACCTGCTTCGGAGAACCGTGTTTCCAGCCATGAGCGCCCCTCGTCAAAGCGCGGAGAGAAGGCACGGCGTGTCCACGGACGACCGGGATCGGTGATCGCTGCCATAGCCTCGATATCCGATCTGATCCGGTCGGTGTGTACACGAAGATTACGCATGAGGTGTTTTCCTTGGTTCAAGGGTTTCAGGCGGACGCAGGAATTCGCCCTGTCGAGTTTTGGCAAGCACCGTCTGCCCGTCGAAAATCTGCTGCCCGAGCCGCTATTTTGCAGCGACAGAGCAAGGAGATTCAACACCTTCATTAGGCCACAAGCCAGCGATAGAATCTGGGCTGGCCGACCTTATAGACCTGTGCCGCGGGTTTATGAACCGTCAGATCAGCGTCGCGCGCTCTATCGCATAGTTGATGAAAAATGGGGACACCAAATCAAACCCCGGAAAGACGGATGCGTTTTTTATCGGCCGGTGCGCGAACTTTCCCGATCAGTGCGATTCTGTCATCGCTGGCAGCATGAAACCGTTGGAAACCTCTTGCGCTGTCAGGGCAACGTGGCCGAACAAGACAAGATCGAAATCGGACATGGAGACGGCCTTCGCCCTAACTGAGGACCGTAGTGACAACCTAATGAAACGGCACGGCAAAGGCGGGTCGCGTACAAAACGGGCATTGCAAATCCTGCCCGGAACATGCGCAATTGACCCTAGGGAAAGCCAAGCGGCGTAATGGAGGTATAAGATGCCAGCAGAAGACATTGGGAATGATCGCCGTCAGGAGGCACTTGATTACCACGAGTTTCCGAAACCCGGTAAGCTGGAAATCCGCGCGACCAAGCCAATGGATACTGGCCGGGATCTGTCCAACGCCTATTCCCCCGGCGTCGCCGAGGCCTGCCTCGAGATCGAAAAGAATCCGCTTGATGCGATGCGCTATACCGCGAAATCGAATCTGGTTGCGGTGGTGTCGAACGGAACGGCGGTGCTGGGTTTGGGCAATATCGGCGCGCAGGCTTCCAAGCCAGTCATGGAAGGAAAAGCGGTTCTGTTCAAGAAATTCGCCGGTGTCGATTGCTTTGATATCGAGGTGAATGAGACCGATCCCGAAAAGCTGGCCGATCTGGTCTGCAAGCTGGAACCGACCTTTGGCGCGGTGAACCTTGAGGACATAAAGGCCCCGGACTGTTTCCTTGTCGAACGGCTGTGCAAAGAGCGGATGAATATCCCGGTTTTCCACGACGACCAGCACGGAACGGCCATCGTTGCCGCAGCGGCGGCCAGCAATGCGATGCGGCTGTCGGGCAAGAAATTCGAAGATATCAGCGTTGTGGCGCTTGGTGCGGGTGCGGCCGGGATCGCCTGTCTGAAAATGCTGATGGTGATGGGGGTGAAGAAGAACAACATCACCATGCTGGACAGCAAGGGCGTGGTGCATACGCAGCGCAACGACCTGAACCCAGAAAAGCAGGAATTCGCCCGCGACACCGAAATGCGCACCACCATGGAAGCGATGAAGGGCGCGGACCTTTTCCTTGGTGTCTCCGGCCCCGGGCTGCTGACGCGAGAGATGGTGGCGCAGATGGCCGATAACCCGATCATCTTCGCCCTTGCCAACCCGACGCCCGAAATCATGCCGGAAGAAGCCCGCGCCGCAGCACCGAATGCGCTGATCGCGACGGGGCGCAGCGATTACCCTAATCAGGTCAACAACGTCCTGTGTTTCCCCTTTATTTTCCGTGGCGCTCTGGACACTGGCGCGACCCAGATTAACGACGAAATGAAGGTCGCCTGTGTCGAGGCGATTGCGGCGCTTGCCCGCGAGACGACCTCGGCCGAGGTCGGGCAGGCCTACCGGGGCGAAACGCTGACATTCGGGCCGGAATATCTGATTCCGAAACCCTTCGATCCGCGCCTTCTGCCGACCATCGCAACCGCCGTCGCAAGGGCCGCGATAGAATCCGGCGTGGCGACGCGCGAACTGGACCTTCAGGATTACACCCGTCGCCTGCAGGGCCGCGTCTATCGCAGCTATAATATCATGCGCAGCGTGTTTGATGCCGACAAGGTCGCTCGCCGCCGGCTGGTCTTTGCCGAGGGCGAGGATGAGCGCATCCTCCACACCGCCCGTCAATTGATCGAGGAAGGCCACGACACGCCGATCCTGATCGGTCGGCCAGAGGTGATCCAGCAGCGGCTCGACCGCGAAGGCATCCGGCTGGACCTTAATGCGATAGAGGTTATCAACCCCGAAAGCGACGTTCGCTACCGTGACTATTGGACCGCATATCACGAACTGATGCGCAGGCGCGGGGTCACACCGGATCTGGCGCGCGCGATCATCCGGACAAACACATCGGCGATTGCAGCGATGATGGTGCATCTTGGTGCGGCGGACAGCATGATCTGCGGCACCTTCGGCGAATACCGCTGGCACCTTCGCTATGTCAGCGAGATTCTGGCGCGCGGCAATGCCCATCCGGTCGGTGCGCTTTCGCTGATTATTCTGGACCGGGGTCCCTTGTTCCTCGCCGATACGCAGGTCAATCTTGACCCCGATCCGCAGCAGATCGCCGAAACTGTGATTGGGGCCGCCCGGCATATGCGGCGCTTCGGGATAGAGCCGAAGATTGCACTGTGCTCTGCCTCGCAATTCGGGAACCTGGACAGCGAAACCAGCCGGAACATGCGCGCTGCGATGGAGATATTGGACGGCATGAACCTCGACTTCGAATATGAAGGAGAGATGCCCGCCGATGTGGCTCTCGATCCGGATCTGCGCGAAAGGCTGTATCCCGATGGCCGACTGAAGGGCCGCGCGAATGGTCTGATCTATGCAAATGCCGAAATCGCCAATGCGGCGCGCAATATGCTGCGTTCTGTCGCGGGCGGGCTGGAGGTCGGGCCGATCCTGATGGGGATGGAGAACCGCGCCCATATCGTCACGCCGGGCATTACCGTACGCGGGCTGATGAATATCTCGGCACTCGCCGGCAGCAATGTGTCCAGCTACGGTTGATTCCCGAAGCGAAGGGCAGACGGGCTCGCGCGGAATTGAACACCGCGCGAGCCGTCGGCTGTCGGTGCATTAACCCATTCTGCGTTGCCTTGCCGTGACGCCCGGCATAACGTCCGGACGTATTGTGGCGCATCGGAAAGATGTCGTCACTGTCCGAAAAGTCGAGATATTCCGCGTGACTACTAAAAATTCCACCAAGCTTTATCCGGTCATTCTGTGCGGTGGGTCTGGCACGCGCCTTTGGCCGCTGTCGCGAAAATCCTACCCCAAGCAATTTGTTCCACTTCTGGGCGATACGACCCTTTTTCAGCAGGCGGCGCAGCGTTTTGCCGGCGATGGCGAACAGACGGAATGGCAGTCTCCGGTGATCGTGACAGGGGCGGATTTCCGCTTTGTTGTGACAGAGCAATTGCAGGAAATCGGCATTGACCCCGGCGCCGTCATTATTGAACCAGAGCCGCGCAATACTGCGCCTGCCGTGCTGTCAGCGGCGCTTTATCTGATGGCCAGCGATCGCGACGCCGTGATGGTCGTCGCACCATCGGATCACGCAATACCGAATTCTGCGGCCTTCCTTGCTGCGGTCAGGCGTGGCTTGCCGGCGGTGAGCGAAGGCAAGATCGTCACATTCGGGATAACTCCGGACCGGCCAGAAACGGGCTATGGCTATCTCGAACTTGCCGCTTCGCAGGATGAGTCCGGTGGCACGCGCGACCTGCTGCGCTTTGTTGAAAAGCCGGACGTGGACAAGGCGCAGCAGATGCTGAATTCGGGTAATTTCCTCTGGAATGCCGGCATTTTTCTGGCCCGCGCGGCCGATATGGTCGAGGCGTTTCGTCAACATGCGCCGGATGTCGTAGGCCCCGTCACACAATCGCTTGGCAAAGCCGTTGTGGATCTGGGGTTTCTGCGGCTGGCGCCCGATGATTACGCCGCTGCGCCGTCAATCTCTGTCGATTATGCGGTGATGGAAAAGGCGGATAACCTTGCCGTCGTCCCGTTTTCCGCCGGCTGGTCCGATCTTGGCGGCTGGGACGCGGTGTGGCGCGAACAGGGGCCGGATCAGGACGGCGTTGCCCTGTCCGGTCCGGCGGAGGCGATAGATTGCCGCGACACCTTGCTGCGTGCCGAAAGCGAGGGGCAGGTGCTGGTCGGGATCGGGTTGGAGAATATCGTTGCCGTGGCCATGCCTGATGCCGTGCTGGTTGCGCCCAAGGACCGCGCGCAGGATGTGAAGAAGGCTGTTGATCTGCTGAAAAAACACAAACGGCCACAGGCAGAAATCCTGCCGCGCGACTACCGCCCCTGGGGCTGGTACGAAACGCTGGTTCTCGGCGGGCGCTTTCAGGTCAAACGCATCGTCGTCAATCCCGGTGCAGCGCTGAGCCTGCAAAGCCACCACCACCGGGCAGAACATTGGATCGTGGTCGAGGGCACGGCGAAGGTTACGATTGATGACAAGGTGCAACTCGTGACCGAAAACCAATCGGTCTATATCCCCCTTGGTGCCGTTCACCGCATGGAAAACCCCGGCAAGCTGCCTATGGTCCTGATTGAGGTTCAGACCGGCAGCTATCTGGGAGAGGATGACATTATTCGCTACGAAGATATCTATGCGCGCGGGCAGGGGGCAAAAGGCTGATGCGCCTGAACTGCTTCAAAGCCTATGACATCCGGGGCAGGCTGGGCGTCGATCTGGATGTCGATATCGCGCATCGCATCAGTCGTGCCTTCTCGCAGGCCCTTGCTGCTGAACGTGTCGTGCTCGGGCGCGATATCCGCGCATCATCGGCAGAGTTGGCAGACGCCGTCGCCGACGCCTTGATCGCGGAAGGGTGCGAGGTTCTGGACCTTGGGCTTGCAGGTACAGAAGAGATGTATTTCGCTGTCACCCATTTCGATGCCGATGGGGGGATAGAGGTCACCGCTTCGCATAATCCGATGGATTATAACGGCATGAAAATGGTTCAGCGCGGCTCTGCCCCGCTTGGATCTGCTTCGGGGCTGAACCACGTGCAGCGACTGGCAGAGGCGGGCGAGTTCGGGCCGGATAAATCCGGCGGTAGGCGTCTGGACGTCGCTGATCAGGCGCGGGTGGCCTATGTGGCGCGGGTGATGGCGTTTGTCGACACTGAGGCTTTGCGACCTATGAAGATCGTCGTGAATTCAGGCAATGGCGCTGCGGGTCCAACCTTTGATGCCATAGCAGCGGCGCTTGCGTCACTTGGCGCACCGCTGGAGTTCATTCGCCTGCATCATGAACCCGATGGCAGCTTTCCGAACGGTATCCCGAACCCTCTGCTGCCTGAGAATCAACCAGTGACCGCCAAGGCCGTACGCGAGGCCGGTGCCGATATAGGGGTCGCCTTTGACGGCGATTTCGACCGCTGCTTTTTCTTCGACGAGCAGGGAAAATTCATCGATGGCGAATATATCGTTGGTCTTCTGGCTGCTGCCTTTCTGGCGAAAGAGCCGGGCGCGACCATCGTTCACGATCCGCGCGTCATCTGGAATACGCAGGACATCGTTGCCAAGGCCGGTGGCACTGCCATTCAGGCCCGCACCGGTCATGCATTTCAGAAGGCGGCGCTTCGTGAACATGATGCCGTCTATGGCGGTGAGATGTCGGCGCATCACTATTTCCGCGACTTCGTTTATTGCGACAGCGGCATGATCCCTTGGCTTCTGGTGGCAGAACTGATGGGACGTTCCGGCAAGCCGCTCTCGGCGCTGATAGACCAGCGGCGCGCGGCCTTTCCGTCGTCCGGTGAAATCAACTTTGTCGTGACCGATGCCGATGCCGCCCGCGACCGTGTGGAACGTGCATTCGCGAAGCAGGCAAAGGGCCGCGATGAGATGGACGGGTTTTCACTGGATATGGGTGATTGGCGCTTCAATCTGCGTGCGTCGAATACCGAACCGTTGCTGCGGCTGAACGTCGAAACGCGAGGGGATCGCGATTTGCTGAACCGCAAGGTCGCCGAGCTTCGCGCGCTGATCGAAGAGGGCTGAGGCCGCCGCGTTGCTGTCAAATTCGCTCTCTGCTCTAGCATCTCGGGTGTGACACCGAAGCAGTCGTCGGCTGTCAGCGGCAATAGCAGATAAACGGCTCGGCGTCGGTTCCAACTGCGCCCGCGGATGTCGAACAATCCATCAGAGCGTCAGCGAAAACACGGCCGCCCCGGCAAGCCCTTTTTGCAAGCGGATGTGCCCACGATCGTTAACTGTGAGGTAGCGATCACCGGCCCGCAGACGAAATTCCAAAACCGACTGGCTTTCGATCATGAACCTCGCGGCTCTGGCATTCTCTGGCCCGACTGCAAGCCCGCCCTCCGGCTCGGTCTGGATCGGAAGGCGCAGTTCTTCGGCAATGCAGAACAAGCGCAGTCGCCCCGACCTGATCTCTGGGTGCAGGGGAACTTCGCCGATCTTGGGGTCGCGACGGCCGGGCCGGATTATGTCAGTCATCGCGTCATAGACCATCACCTGATCCGGCCCGAATCCCAGAACCGGCCTGCTGCAAGTCAGGGCCGCTGTGGCATGAGTGAAGGCGTTTCGACCCGCCAGCGTTCGGATATGAGGGAAAGCCGAGCGGTAAAAGGATAGTACGGCCTTCACCCCTTGCTTGTCCTTGAGTTGCGCGGCCACGGGTTCCAGCCACTCAGGGAACTCCCGTGCAATGGCGCGGGGTGGCAGGCGCAGAAACTGCGGCAATACCAATGCGGGATGTTGATCGGCGGCGCGGCGCAGGACCTCTCTTTTCCGGATGGCGCTCCGGCGGCGTGCGGTGCTTATGGAGCGGCGTAGTGCGGCTATGTCGTCATTCCGGCATGCGTTGATGATCTGTCCAAGAACGGCACTTCCGGCGAGGACTTTCATCACGTGATGCCCGGCGCCATAAACAGGGGCGATGCGGCTGCGCGGGCAGATCGACACGATCTTTCTGGCGTGCCAGTCGTCGCGCGATTGCCAAGGGTCGTGAAGGATATATACCTTGCCGCTTACCTCATCGGCCCGGATACCCATTCCTGACATGTCGGGGCGAAAGTAATCCTTCCAGCCCGGTGCAATGGCACATTCAGCGGCGTCGATAGACCATTGCGGTTCACAGGCAATCACCTGAGTGGCGCCCAGCCGCGCCGAATGCTTCAACGCGCCATAGCCCCCCATAGAACTGCCGAAAGTCACCACGGTCCTATAATCGCGGGCAATCGCGCGGATCGCAGCAACAGCGCGTTCCATGCTGTTGACCGGGAACCAGTTCGGGGATTTTGCCATGATACCGATGGCGCTGATCCCCAGTTTGGCCAGCGGCGCATCCGCAAAAAACCTTTTGCCCTCGGCCAGCATCTCCAGATTGCCGAAGGTGATTACCAGATGGCTGCGACCAGCGGGCTGCGCGACGACGCGGATCTGGTCATCCTCGAAAATGATGCGGGTGTCGGCAGGGTGGGTCACGGACGGGTGTTGGAAAAGGAAATTCTCACGCAGCAATTTTGCACCTGACGCTGCGAAGGACAAGAAGTCGGGAGATATCCGAAGCTTGACGTTTACCCTTGGTCATGCCAGCTATGCCGCGATGCGACAGGGGCGCTCGGATCTATCCGGGCTGAGAAGCACCCTTTGAACCTGAACCGGACAATGCCGGCGTAGGGAGGCGCAGGAAATGGCCCGCGCCTGTCGTTCGCCCTTTCCCGTGTTCCTCTCACTTTGCGCCGCGCGAGAGAGGGAGAAAACGATGAACGAACCGGGTCTCTACCTTGCAAAAATGCGCGAAACCGCGCCGCTTGTGCAGAACATCACCAATTACGTGGCGATGAATGTCATGGCCAATGTGATGCTGGCGGCAGGTGCCTCGCCCGCGATGGCGCATGCGGAAGACGAGATGGAGGAGTTTGCCACTTTCGTGTCTTCGCTGACGATCAATATCGGCACCTCCTCGGGGCCGTGGGTACGTTCGATGCTGATGGCGGCCAAGGCTGTGGCGGCTGCGGGCAAGCCTTGGGTTCTGGACCCGGTCGCCGTTGGTGCGACATCTTTCCGCCGCGATCAGGGGGCGAAGCTGCTGGCCCTGCGCCCGGATGTCATTCGCGGAAATGCCTCGGAAATTCTGGCTCTGTCGGGTGCGCAGGCGGCGGGCAAGGGCGCCGATGCCGCTGACGAGGTCGCGGCGGCAGAGGCGGCGGCACGGACTCTCTCACGGGATCACGGGATCGTCGTTGCCGTGACCGGGCCGGTGGACTTTGTCACCGACGGATCGCGCGCGGTTCGGGTGGCCAATGGTCATGAGATGATGCCGCGCATCACCGCGCTTGGCTGCTCGCTGACCGGCATTGTAGGCGCCTTCATCGCCGGACAGCCTGCGTTCGATGGCACGGTCACGGCGCTGTCCTATTTCGGACAGGCCGGAGAGGTGGCAGGACGCAGCGCCGCAGGGCCTGCCTCTTTCCAGACGGCATTCATAGACGCGCTGTACCAATTGCAGCCCGAGGATGTGACGCGGGGCGCGAGGATCACGGCGGCATGATCCCGCCCATCTGTTTTATCACCGACGCGGATGCGCCGCGCCCGATTGTCGAACAGGCAATTGCGGCCGCTCGCGGCGGGGTCGGCCTGATCCAGCTGCGTCACAAGACACTGCCGGATGCCGAATTTGCTGAAATCGCGCGTCGCCTGATGGCAGTCCTGCCAGAGCACGGTGCGATGCTTGCGATAAATGACCGGATTGAGGTGGCGCAGGCGGTTGCTGCCCCGGCCCTTCACATAGGTCAGGGCGATGGCGATCCCGCGCGGATCAGGAAACGGATCGGGCCGGATGTGCTGCTTGGCCTGTCTGTCGAAGATGCAGGCCAGCTTGCGGCTGTGCCCAAGGGCGTGGATTACCTTGGCGTCGGCCCTGTGCGTGCGACCGCCTCGAAACCTGACCATGCCCCGCCGATCGGGTTGGACGGGCTGGCCAGGATTGTCGGGCAGAGCAAGTTGCCCTGCATTGCAATCGGGCGGCTCGTTCAAGGCGATATTCCAGACCTCAAGGCCCTCGGCGCGGCAGGCATCGCCGTCGTGTCCGCCATTTCCCGCGCGGAAGATATGGAAGCAGCGGCAAGGGGCCTCGTTCAGGCATGGGGGCGGGCATGATCCCCAATATCCTGACAATCGCTGGCTCCGACTGCTCTGGCGGGGCAGGGATACAGGCGGACATCAAGGCAATCTCGGCGAATGGTGGTTATGCGATGAGTGTGATCACTGCGCTGACGGCGCAGAACACCAAGGGTGTTCACGCCGTTCACCTGATCCCGGTCGAGATGATTGCGGCGCAAATCGCTGCGATACGCGATGACATTGCGGTCCACGCTGTGAAGATCGGGATGCTCGGCACGGCCGGGATCATCGACTGCGTATGCGAAGGGCTGCTCGGGCTGGATTGTCCTATCGTTCTGGACCCGGTGATGGTTGCCAAGGGCGGTGACAGGCTGTTGGCAAGCGATGCGGTATCGGCGCTGCGCGACCGGCTGCTGCCGCGCGTCGATCTGATCACCCCAAACCTGCCGGAAGCCGCAGATCTTCTGGGCGCGCCGGAGGCCACTGATCGTGATCAGATGGAAGGGCAGGCCGGCGCTTTGCTGGCACTTGGCCCGGCTGCCGTACTGCTGAAAGGCGGGCATCTGGGCGGCGATGAAAGCCCTGACCTGCTGGCGACATCAGACGGTCATGAGTGGTTAACGGCACAGCGTTCGCGAACGCAAAACACGCATGGAACAGGCTGCACCCTATCAGCAGCACTCGCCACATTTCTGGGCCGCGGTTTGTCAGTGTCAGAGGCGGTCAGGCAGGCCAAAAGCTATATCTCAGGCGCGATAGGTGCCGCAGACCGGCTTTCGGTCGGCAGCGGTCACGGCCCGGTCCATCATTTCTACGCCGCAGAAGGAACAAAGCGATGAAATTCACCGAACAACTCACCCAAGACACAGCAGATCTTCGTCGCCAGATCCTCGATATGCCCTTCAACCGGCAGCTTGCAGCCGGTACCCTGCCGTCCGAGGTGTTTCGCGGCTACATCATTCAGGACGCGCATTATCTTGAAGGTTTTGCCCGCGCGCTGACTCTGGTGGCTTCAAAGGCCCCGAACCCACAGGCTATCGCCCAGCTTGCAGGTTCCGCCACCAATGCCGCCGCGGTGGAACGTTTGCTGCACGGACACTACATGGGGCTGTACGGCGTCACCGATGAGCATTTTCGGCAGGCCGGCACATCGGCGGCCTGCGATCACTACGTCGCGCATCTGATCCGCTGTTGTGCCATCGGCGATTTCGCGGAAGGGCTGGCTGCCGTGCTTCCATGCTTCTGGATCTATCACGATGTGGGTCACGCCATCGCGGCAGAGGCAGCACCCGGTAATCCTTATGCCGAATGGATCGCGACCTATTCGGGCGAGGAGTTCACCGAAAGCGTGAACCGGATGCTGGCACTGACCGACAGTATCGGCGCTGCAATCGACGACGCCGGACGGGACAGAATGCGCCGGGTCTTCGCGCGAAGCTGCTGGCACGAATGGCGTTTCTGGGACAGCGCCTATCACCGGCAGGACTGGCTGATGCCGCAGGCAGAGTTGATTCCGGCTGAATAGCGACGGACCACAATCCGCGTGATCTGCTTATCTGATGATCGACAGCCCAGGCGGGCGGTTACGTTGACGTTCAGGCAGCGGCTTTACTTTTGGGCAGCGGCAGAGAACGGCTTTTACGATCGAAGCTGGAAGGCTATTCCGTGATCCGCCGCGTCCCGATCGCGTATTAGGCATGTTTGGGATTTTCCTTTTTCGAGCCCGCTGCGGCGTGTAGTTAATTAACCCAGAAAGCGGGCTGGAGAACTGGCCTTGTATCCGGGGGCAGTTATGGCGGCGCGGAATATCATCGGCATTGATGTCGGAACGACCACTGTCAAGGCGGCGGTCATCGCGCCCGATGGGCAGGTGTTGGACAGGTTTGCGCAATCCTATGCGACGCATCGCTCCGGCCCGAACCATGTAGAGCAATCGCCCGACGACTGGATGCGGCTTGTTTCTCAGGCACTGGATCACTTCGCCGGGTATGAGGTTGCGGCGATTGGTATGTGCAGTCAGGTCAACACGCATGTTTTCGTCTGTGCATCGGGCGAGGCATTGCGTCCCGCGATCCTTTGGCAGGATGGCAGGGCCGGCAAGGTGGCTGGCGAACTCGATTCCGGTATATCCGACGCGCAGAAAGAAGAGTGGTGGGGTTCGCCCATGCCGATTGATGCCAGCCATGCCATAGCGCGCATGGCATGGGTCGCGCGGCACGAGCCGGAAATATGGGGCAAAACGCGGTATGTCCTGCTGCCCAAGGATTTCTGTATCTGGCGTATGACTGGCGATGTGTCCACTGATCCGATTTCGAATGTCGGGCTGGTTGGCGCTGATATGGGTTATATCGATGGCGTACTGGCGCTTGTTCCGGGGGCGGCTGATCGTGTGGCACCCATTCGTGATGTAACTGGTGTTGCGGGTACGATGGCATCCGGGCCGTTCCGTGGCGTTCCCGTCGTCAATGGCACGATGGACGCCTGGGCCGGTCTGGTCGGTGCAGGTGCGGGACGCGAAGGCGTAGCGGTTTACCTCAGCGGCACAAGCGAGGTCATGGGTATTTCTTCTCGCGCCGTCAGACCCTCGGAAGGCGCTATCGTTTTTCCGGAATATCAGGGCCTTCGTATTCATGCCGGCCCGACGCAATCGGGCGGAGATGCGGTTCAATGGTTCGCCGGTGTAAGCGGCATGACCCTGGCCGAGATGGCAGAGGCGGTCGCGGCCACGCCGCGCAGTCAGGCGACGCCGCTTTTCATGCCCCAGCTGGAGGGAGAGCGTGCCCCGCTTTGGGATGCCGATCTGCGGGCTGGGTTCCTGAATGTGTCGCGCCGGACTGCTCGCGCTGATTTCTGCCGCGCAGTCTATGAAGGCGTGGCACTTTCGGCCCGTCATGCACTGGAGGCCGTGCGCCAATCTGCAGATACAGAGGTCGGGCTGATCCATTGCGGTGGCGGGGGCTTCCGCTCTGCGGCGTGGAACCAGATCCGCGCCGATATCCTGGGCGTTCCACTTAAGACGATAGGTGCGGCAGAGCCGGGGGTGATGGGCGCCGCCATGATTGCCGGGATCGGTTCGGGCCAGTTCGCCGATTTTGCAGATGCCGCGGCTAGGCTTGCGTCGGCGGGGGGGGGAATATCTGCCCGATCCCCGACAGCAGCCATTCTATGACGAACTGTTCGGCATTTATAAAGCAGCGCTGACCATCGCCGGCGGATTGGGCAAGCATCTGTCACAGCTTGCTGCACAAAGGGGCTGACAGGATGGTGTAGCAATTTGCTGCGATTTGACTGATACATGATCCGACAAACGATCCACTCTGCTGACCGACAGGAGGACTCATGATCCAGAAATTCGCCCTGACCGCCGCCGTTCTTGGACTTTGCACAACCGCCGCACTTGCGCAATCGGTTGCCGTGGTCACGCCCTATCTGGCCCAGCCCGGCACTCAGGCCGCGATTGAGGGTTTTGAGGCATCCGCGGCCGAAAAGGGATGGGAGGTCAATGTCGTCGATACCGCAGGTGATGTTGCCGCCGTGATCAGCCGGATCGAGGATGCCGTGACACAGAATGCCGATGCCATCGTAATCGCGGTCGATCCGGCGCAGGTGAATGCGGGGCTATTGGCCGCATCGGACGCGGGAATACCGGTTGTCGGCCTGGATGCGGGGAACGACCCGCTGCTGGTCGCCAATGTCACGTCGAACGGCTATGCGATGGCTGCCGAAACCGCCGTCTACGCGGCCAACCGGATCGGCGGAGAGGGCAACGTTGTCATGTTCGTCTTTGACGCCTTCCCGCCGGTGCAGATCAGGGGTGTCATCGCCGATGCGGTCTTTGGCAATTTTCCCGATATCGAGGTGCTGGATCGTGTGACCCCCGATGTTCAGGACGGTGGCATCGCTGACAGTCGCGCCCAGATGGAAGCTATTTTGGCCGCGAACCCTGAACCCGGCAGCATAAAGGCCGTCTGGGCGGCATGGGACCAGCCCGCCCTTGGCGCTTTGCAGGCCATTGAGGATGCGGGTCGTGGCGACGAAGGCATCGTGATCACTGGTATCGACGCCAATCCGCAAGCCCGCGATGCCATCGCGCAGGGCGGCAGTTTCGAGGCCTCTGTCGCGCAGGATTTCGCGTCAATGGGTGCCGAGGCCGCAGAAGTCGTTGCCCGCGCGATTGCCGGAGAGGAGCAACTAACCAGCGTGGTTTATGTGCCGACCACATTGATAACCAAGGAAAACGCGGCAGAATAAACGGCTTAGCGGCGCGCGCGCTCATGCAGGATTTGGTCTTTGCCAATATGTCGAAATCCTATGGAGGGGTTCCGGCCCTTTCAGATGTGACCTTGCCTTTGCGGGCGGGGCGCGTTCATGCCCTGATGGGCGAGAACGGGGCGGGGAAATCGACCCTGATCAAGCTGATTGCCGGGGTCATTTCCGCCGACAGCATGAGCGTTGTGATGGATGGCCGCGCGGTATCATTGCGCGATGCCGCAGAGGCCCATGCCGCAGGTTTCCGCATCATCCATCAGGAGCTGAACATCATTCCGCAGCTATCAGTGGCGGAAAACATCATGCTGAATCACAGCTATCCACGCCGCTTCGGCGTCGCGGTCGATTGGCCGACGTTGCGCAAGCGGGCAAGGGCGGCTCTGCTCCGGCTGGGCGCGGATCACATCGACGTAAGTGCCTATGCGGGTGATCTTCCGGTTGGTGACCGGATGCTGATGAAGATCGCGGCGGCTCTTGTTGCAGATGGCCCGGCCCCGGTCCTTTACGTTCTGGATGAGCCGACCGCGGCGCTGACTGGAACGGAATCCGAAATGCTGTTCGATGTGATCGGACGGCTGAAGGCGGAAGGTGCGGCGGTGCTGTATGTCTCTCACCGTTTGGATGAGGTGATGCGGATTGCCGATGAGGTGACTGTTCTGCGCAATGGACGGCATGTTTCGACGCGTCCGGTCGGCGATACCTCCAAGGGCCGCATCATCGAAGAGATGACCGGGCGCGAGGTATCAGATGTGTATCCCGCGCGTCGTGGGAAGATCGGCGAGACCCCTTTGCTGCAACTTCGCGATGTTGCCGCGGAAGAGTTGACAGGCATTACGGTTGACCTGCATCCCGGTGAGGTTTTGGGTGTCACCGGGTTAGCCGAGGCGGGGCAGGGCAGGCTTTTGCAACTGCTCCTCGGCAAAAGCAGCATCACGGCCGGACAGGCGAGTTTCGATGGCATGCCACTTCCGCGATCCCCCTTCGCCGCATGGAAACGCGGCGTCGCCTATATCCCACGCGAAAGACGATCCGAAGCGCTGATGCTGAATATGCCGATCCGGTCGAATGTGGTTCTGCCCTATCTTTCCAGGTTCGGCCCGGTCGCCCGTAAGGGGGGCGAACGGCGTGAAACGCAAAGGCTGGCGCAGGATGTGCGCCTGAAATACAGCGGCACCGAACAGCCCGTCGGGCAGTTGTCGGGCGGCAATCAGCAAAAAGTGGTTTTTGCCCGTGCTCTGATGGGCGATCCCCGCCTGCTGCTGCTGGACGATCCGACGCGCGGCGTGGATGTGGGTGCCAAACATGAGATCTATGAACTGGTCCGCGAACTCGCGGCAACGGGCTGCGCCGTCATGCTGACCTCGACCGACCTGCAAGAGGTGATCGGCATGTGCGACCGCATTCTTGTTCTGCAAGATGGCCGGCAAACACATCTGCTGGATGGCGACGCGCTGACGCCTGCGACACTTCTTGCGCATTTCTATGACACAACGGACCAGAGGGCCGCGACATGACCAAGACCCTGCGCCAGTCCGGCACGCTGATCGGTTTTGCGCTGATCATCCTGTTCTTCGCATGGCAACTGCCGGACACGTTTCTGACGGCGCGAAACCTGATGAATATCGGCCAGCAGGTCTCGATGCTGGCGGTGGTGGCGGCGACGATGACCATCGTCATGGTTATGAACGATTTCGACTTGTCGGTCGGCTCGATGGCCAGTCTTGCCGGAATCGTGGCGGCGGTGCTGTTTACCCTGGGTTATCCGGTCTGGGCCGGGATTGGCGCCGCGCTTCTGGTGGGTTTGCTGGGCGGACTGGTCAACGGCGTGCTGGTATCGGTGATCGGCATCCTGCCCTTCGTGGCGACGCTTGGGACGCTGACTGTCTTTTCGGGGCTCGCCTTTCGGTTGTCGGACGGCAAGACGATCTTTGGCCGCGACATTCCCGCCGGTTTTTCCGGGTTTGCCCGTGGCGGCTTGCAGATGGGTGATCTGAAAGTTCCCTTCCTGTCGCTGACGGCTGCGGCGGTGATACTCGCTAGCTGGTTCCTGCTTGAACATACCAGCTTCGGTCGCCGCCTTTACGCCATCGGCGGCAATCGAGAGGCGGCGCATCTGGCCGGTGTCCGTGTCGTGCGCCTGCGTCTTCTGGCGTTCGCGCTGACCGGTCTGGGCGCGGCGGGCGCGGGGCTGATGTATGCCTCACGCGTTGCCTCTGCCAATCCGACGCAGGGGTCGGGGCTGATGCTGGATGCCATCGCTGCCGTTTTCCTTGGTATGACCATGAGCCGGCAGAGCGAGCCGCGCGTGTTTTATACACTCTTGGGTGTGCTGATGCTGGGCATCCTCGACAACGGGCTGACGCAGTTAAAGGTGGACAGCTATGTGCGGGAAATCCTTGTCGGTGTGATTGTAATCGCGGCGGTATCTGTGGCGACCCTGTCGCGCCGGCGCAGCTAGGCGTCGTTTCCACCGGTCGCGGCGGGGCCGGTCTGATCCACAAGGAAATGTGCCCCGAACGGGACCGCGATGGCACCGATGGTGCGGGCGGCGCGGCCAAGCGTGCCTTCCATGATGCGCGGCTGGCTCATCCCGGAGAAATCGAAACCGGGCAAAGCGGCTTCGATCCGTTGGGCCAGATCGGCGCGGATATGCGATGGCATCCAGCCGTCGATCACCACGGCGTCCAGATCCAGCAAGGCGCAGCTTGCAGCCACCGCATGGGCCGCACTTGCCGATGCCTGATCAAGCCAGCGATCCAGCAGAGGGGCAGGGATGTCGTCAAAGCTTTCCTCGGTGATGATCCGGCCATCCTTCAGCCAATGCTCCATCACGCTGATCGAGGCCAGTTCGATCAGCTGCCTCGGCCGGCCCTCCCACCCGATGGGCATGGAGCCGATGGCGCCCGCATTGCCGGTCGGCCCGTCATACAGCCTGTTATCAAGCACCAACCCGCCGCCGATGAAATAACCGAAATAGAGGTGCAGGAAGTCTGAAGGAAGTTCGCCTTTACCGAACATAAGCTCTGCCCCGCAGGCGGCAGTTGCGTCGTTTCGGGTATAAACCGGCAGGCCGGATCGGGCTGCGATACGTTCGGCCAATTGCAGGTCGCGCCACCCCTCCATATGCGCGTCTGACATGCCGATCAGCGAACCCCAGTTCCACATCTCAGACGGGATGGCGATGCCGATGCCGCTTGCGCGGCGGCCATTCGGCGTGTCCATGATCTGGGCCACGGACTGCAGCACGAAATCCGCGACTGGTTCGGGTTCGGGTTGGGCATAGGTCTGCGGAAAAGCCTCGCGGACATTGCCCTTCATGTCGCCCAGGACGACCTCTGTGCTGCGGCGGCCCACCTTGACGCCTATGAAGAAAGCGCCGTCGGGGTTCAACTCGAACGGGATCGAGGGTTGGCCGACGCGACCGCGTATCGGATCACCACCGATAATCAGCCCCTCAGCCTCCAGCTTGCGGATGATGACGGATACGCCTTGCGGCGACAGCCCCGTTTGCGCCGCGATTTCCGCGCGCGACATCACACCGAAGCGATGCAGCAGCGTGATCACCAGCCGCTCGTTTCCGGCCCGCATACTGGTCTTGTTGTTGCCCTTGAACAGTGGCGTTGCCGAATCGGGCAATGTGACCCCTCCATCCCGTCTCCCTGTCTTCGTAGTTAAGCCAAGTTCCGAATAAATCAACTGAAATGATTTATTGACAGTGGATCAATCTGGCTTCATCGTGAAGGCCGCATATCCATGGGAGGATCACATGCGCTTTAACACCAAACTCGCTTTGCTCGCCGGTGCGGCTGCCCTGTCCTTCGGTGGCGCGGCCTCTGCGCAGGACACCGTCGGCGCTTGCCTGATTACGAAAACAGATACCAACCCGTTCTTCGCCAAGATGAAGGAAGGCGCCATTGCCGCTGCCGAGGAAAACGGGATCGAATTGTCGACCTATGCCGGCAAGATCGACGGCGATGTGGAGACGCAGGTTGCCGCGATCGAGACCTGCATGGCCTCTGGCGCGAAGGGCATCCTGATTACGCCATCCGACAGTCGTGCACTGGCCCCGGCCATCGAGCAGGCCCGGGATGCCGGTGCCCTTGTCATCGCGCTTGATACCCCGTTCGAGCCGGCGGAAACCGCCGATGCGACCTTCGCCACCGATAACTTCAAGGCGGGTGAGTTGATCGGTCAGTGGGCTGCCGCGACGCTGGGTGACGAGGCCGAAAATGCCAAAATCGCGTTCCTTGACCTGAACCCGTCGCAAGTCTCTGTCGACTATCTGCGCAACCAGGGTTTCATGCAGGGCTTCGGCATCGACATCAAGGAACCGACCCGTATAGGTGACGAAGACGATCCGCGCATCGTTGGCCATGATGTGACCGACGGTAACGAAGATGGCGGTCGCACCGCGATGGAAAACCTGTTGCAGCAGGACCCCGAGATCAACGTCGTCTATACCATCAACGAACCCGCCGCTGCCGGTGCCTATGAGGCGTTGAACGCGATGGGCGTCAGCGAACAGGCGACAATCGTGTCGATCGACGGCGGCTGTCCCGGCGTTCAGAACGTCAAGGATGGTATTATCGGCGCGACCTCGATGCAGTTCCCGCTGCTGATGGCGTCAGAGGGTATCGGCGCGATCAAAGCCTTCGCCGACAGCGGAGAAAAGCCGGAAAATTCGGAAGGGCTTGATTTCTTCAACACCGGCGTCACGCTGGTGACTGACAACCCGGTCGACGGGATCGAGTCGATCACCTCTGACGAAGCATTGGAGCAGTGCTGGGGCTGACCAGCTTCGCCTGAAGGACCGGCCGGCGGCATCGTGTCGCCGGCCTCATCACACCGGCCTTGGGGGGAGATACCGCGGTGACGGATACAGAACAGACGCCCCGAAAGCGTCAGGACTATGAAAACACGCTGGAGCAGAGCGATACGCGTGTCGCCAGTTTCGAGGGCCGCCATACCGGCTTCGTGGACCGGGCGCAGCATTTCCTGCATGGCAACCCAACCATGGTGCCGGTCATCGTGCTGATGCTGTCGCTGGTGATTTTCGGACTTATCGCCAATAACTTCTTCTCTGCATTTAATCTGTCGCTTATCATGCAGCAGGTCTCTATCATCGGGATGCTGGCGGCGGCGCAGTCGCTGGTCATCATCACCGCGGGGATTGACCTGTCAGTGGCTGCCATCATGGTGCTGTGTTCGGTGATTGCGGGCAAGCTGGCGGTTGAGATGGGGGTGCCGTCGGTGATCGCGCTGCCCATGTCCTTCGTTCTGGGCGCGGCCTGCGGCTGGCTGAACGGCCTTCTGGTTACGCGGGTCAAGCTGCCGCCTTTTATCACGACGCTTGGCACCTGGAACGTGTTCTACGCGCTGATCCTGTATTTCTCTGGCGCGCAATCCATTCGGGGTGCGGATATCGACGCCAATGCATCTTTCCTGAAATTCTTCGGCAACTCCATCCCGATCGGCGGGGCGCAGATCACCTATGGCTCGATCCTGATGATCATTATCTTCATCGTGCTGTGGTTCATGCTGAACAAGACGGCATGGGGTCGCCATGTCTATGCCGTGGGCGACGATAAAGAGGCGGCGGAACTGGCGGGTATCCAGACCGACAAGGTTCTGCGTTCGGTCTATCTTACGGCAGGCCTGATCTGCGCCATCGCCGGTTGGGCATCCATCGGGCGTGTCGGCTCTATCTCTCCGCAGAGTTTTTATGAGGGCAACCTGCAATCCATTACCGCTGTCGTGATCGGTGGGATCTCTTTGTTCGGTGGGCGCGGCTCGATCATGGGGGCGCTGTTCGGGGCGCTGATTGTCGGCGTTTTCCAGTCGGGCCTGCGTCTGGCGGGTGTCGACGTGCTGTGGCAGGTCTTTGCGACCGGCTGGCTTATCATTCTCGCGGTCGCGATTGACCAATGGATCAGAAAGGTTTCGGCATGAGCTCCCCTGTTCTGAAGGCACGCGGGCTGGTCAAACGCTATGGCCGTGTCACGGCACTGGATCACGCGGATTTCGATTTGTATCCGGGCGAAATTCTGGCGGTGATCGGCGACAATGGCGCGGGCAAGTCCAGCTTAATCAAAGCGATTTCCGGCGCGGTTCAGCCCGATGAGGGCGTGATCGAGCTGGACGGAAAGCCCGTTCATTTCAACTCTCCGATGGATGGACGCAAGGCCGGGATCGAAACGGTTTACCAGAACCTTGCCTTGTCGCCTGCCTTGTCCATCGCGGACAATATGTTCATGGGGCGTGAAATACGGAAGGACGGCTTCGCCGGTAAATGGCTGCGTCAGCTGGATCAGGCGCAGATGCGCAAGATCGCGCGGGACAAGCTGTCCGAACTGGGGCTGATGACCATCCAGAATATCGACCAGCCGGTTGAAACTCTGTCAGGCGGTCAGCGGCAGGGCGTGGCAGTTGCCCGCGCTGCGGCCTTCGGTTCCAAGGTTGTCGTGCTGGATGAGCCGACAGCGGCGCTTGGTGTCAAGGAAAGCCGCAAGGTGCTGGAACTGATCCTTGACGTGAAATCGCGCGGCCTTCCCATCGTGCTGATTTCCCATAACATGCCGCACGTGTTCGAGGTTGCGGATCGCATCCATGTGCACCGGCTGGGCCGGCGTCATGCGGTGATCCGGCCTGACGACTACACCATGTCCGACGCGGTTGCCTTCATGACCGGCGCCAAGGAACCGCCGCCAGAGGCTGCATGAGCGAACGCACTGATCGCGCCGGGCTGCTGTCGTGGCTCGGCGCGTTGCCATCAGAAAAACGCCGGATCGTGGCGATTGCCGGTGCGCCTGCATCGGGCAAGAGCACCTTGGCAGAATGGCTAAACCAAAACCTGTCCGCATCGGCAATCTTGCCGATGGATGGCTTCCACTATGACGATGCCGTACTAGATGCGTGGGGCTTGCGGCAACGCAAAGGCGCGCCCCCGACATTCGACGTGGATGGGCTGGGACATATGCTGTCCCGGCTGGTCGCGAATGACGGGCGCGACGTTGCCGTTCCCGTGTTCGACCGCAAGCTGGAGATTTCCCGTGCCGGTGCACGCATCATCGGGCCTGACGTCCGGCTGATCCTGTGTGAGGGAAACTATCTGTTGCTGGATGATCCGGCATGGCGGCCGCTGTCGCAGCATTTCGACCTGACCGTCATGGTCGAAGGTGATCTGGCCGAGATCGAGGCCCGTCTGCAGCAACGCTGGCTCGGACAGCCGGATGGGCCAGAGAAGGTCCGGCTGAACGATCTACCCAATGCGCGGCTTGTCATTCAAAACAGCCTGCCAGCCGATGTGATCCTCAGCAACCGCTGAAGCTTCAGCCAAAATTTCTGCACTGCCGCTTTTTCGGTCGATTTGCGCTGCTTTGCAGCATGCTGAAATTAAAGCGCTTCACTCAGGAATTTTACCAATTGATAAAATTCTGACCTGTGTCATCCTGCAATCAGCCACCGCTTATATCGGGAGCCGATTGTGACAAACTCACCCCTTACCCCCGGACTTGCCGCCGCGCGTCTGCCTGCCGAGGCGATTGCCGCAGGTTTTTCGGACCACGAACCCCCATTCGATCCGCATGAGGCATCGGTCGCGGCGGATCGCTGTTATTTCTGCTTCGACGCGCCTTGTGTCGAAGCTTGTCCGACCGAAATCGACATTCCGCTGTTCATCCGACAGATCGCGACAGGGACGCCGGAAGCCGCGGCGGAAACCATCCTGTCGCAGAACATCCTTGGCGGGATGTGCGCACGCGTTTGCCCCACGGAAACCCTGTGCGAAGGGTCCTGCGTGCGGGAAACGGCAGAGGGCAAGCCGGTCGAGATCGGGCGGTTGCAGCGTTATGCCACCGATGTGGCGATGCGCGAAGCGCAGCCGTTCAGCCGCGCGGCCGTGACGGGCAAGCGGGTCGCCGTTGTGGGGGCCGGGCCTGCGGGTCTGGCCTGTGCGCATCGTCTGGCGATGCACGGTCATGACGTCACCGTGTTCGAGGCGCGACCCAAGCCGGGCGGGCTGAACGAATTTGGCATTGCTGCATATAAATCCACCGAACAGTTCGCGCAGCGAGAGGTGGATTGGCTGCTATCCATCGGCGGGATCACGCTGGAATGCGGCAAGGCGCTTGGCCGGGATGTTTATCTTGATGCGTTGCACCAGGAATTCGATGCCGTGTTTCTGGGCGTCGGTCTGGGTGCGGTGAATGATCCGGGACTGGGCGCGACAAATGGCGTCTTGCGCGATGCGGTCGATTTCATCGCAGAACTGCGCCAGACCGAAGATCTGACGACTCTGCCGGTTGGCCGGGATGTCGTCGTGATCGGCGGCGGGATGACAGCGGTTGATGCGGCTGTGCAATCGCGGCTGCTCGGGGCCGAGAATGTGACCATCGTTTATCGGCGCGGGCAGGAGAGGATGTCCGCTTCGCATCACGAACAGGATCACGCGACCGGCAGCGGGGTACGCATACGCACCAACGCAACGCCGGTGGCGCTGCATAAGGGTGATGGCGGGGCAGAGATCGAATTTGCCTATACCGCTGATACCCCCGACGGGCTGAAGCAGCAGGAGGAAACCTTCCGTCTGCGCGCCGATCAGGTTCTTTCAGCAATCGGGCAGCGGCTGGACGGTCTGCCTGACGGGCTGGCGGTGACAGGCGGCAAGATTGCCGTGACCGGGGCGGGGCGCAGCTCTGTCTCTGGTATATGGGCAGGCGGGGACTGCACCGCAGAGGGGGAGGACCTGACCGTCAGCGCAGTCGCTCAGGGCCGTGACGCGGCAGAGGATATTCACACTTATCTGATGGGGGAAAACAATGGCTGATCTGCGGTCTGATTTCGTCGGGATCAAATCCCCGAACCCGTTCTGGCTGGCCTCGGCCCCGCCGACCGACAAGGAATATAACGTTCGCCGCGCCTACGAGGCCGGCTGGGGCGGGGTCGTCTGGAAGACACTTGGCGCCGAGGGCCCGCCCGTTGTCAACGTCAATGGCCCGCGCTATGGCGTGATCCACGGTGCTGATCGGCGCGTGCTTGGCCTCAACAATATCGAACTGATCACCGACCGCCCGCTGGAGGTGAATCTGCGAGAGATCAAGCAGGTCAAGCGCGACTATCCCGACCGGGCGCTTGTCATCAGCCTGATGGTGCCGTGCGAGGAGGAAAGCTGGAAGGCCATTCTTGCCGCGATTGAGGATACGGGCGCGGACGGGGTGGAGCTGAACTTCGGCTGCCCCCACGGGATGAGCGAGCGTGGCATGGGCTCTGCCGTAGGCCAGGTGCCGGAATATATCGAAATGGTGACGCGGTGGGTCAAGCAATACAGCCGCATGCCCTGTATCGTGAAGCTGACGCCCAACATCGCCGATATCCGCAAACCGGCAGAGGCGGCGAAGCGCGGCGGCGCGGATGCGGTCAGTCTGATCAACACGATCAACTCCATCACGTCGGTCGATCTGGATCTGTTCGCGCCGGAACCGACGATTGATGGCAAGGGTGCGCATGGCGGCTATTGTGGCCCGGCGGTGAAACCGATTGCGCTGAACATGGTGGCTGAGATCGCCCGTTCGGCCGAGACCCGCGGGCTGCCGATCAGTGGCATCGGCGGTGTGACGACATGGCGCGATGCCGCAGAGTTCATGGCGCTCGGCGCGGGCAATGTGCAGGTGTGCACGGCGGCCATGACCTATGGTTTCAAGGTCGTGCAGGAGATGATCTCGGGTCTCGGCCAGTATCTGGATGAGAAAGACATCGCATTGTCAGACCTGATCGGTCGTGCCGTGCCGAATGTCACCGACTGGCAATATCTGAACCTGAATTATGTGACCAAGGCGCAGATCAATCAGGATGAGTGCATCAGATGCGGGCGCTGCTATGCGGCTTGCGAGGATACGAGCCATCAGGCCATCGCCATGCTGCCGGGCCGCGTGTTTGAGGTGAAGGATGACGAATGCGTCGCCTGCAACCTTTGCGTCGATGTCTGCCCGGTGGAGGATTGCATCACAATGCGCGAATTGCCTTTGGGAGAGGTCGATCCCCGCACAGGGCAGGAGGTCACGGAATTCGGCAACTGGACGACGCATCCCAACAACCCGATGGCCAAGGCCGCTGAATGAGGCTGATGCCGCAATCAGGGGGTCAGCATTCGCCGGTACAATGTTTCGGTAAAGCGCATCCCTTCGTCCACAGGGTCGCGGTCGGGCCCCAGCACCGCCGTCACCTGCGGTGCGAAATCGGCGTAATGCTGGGTCAGCGCCCAGATGGAGAAGATGAGGTGATAGGGATCCGAAGGTGCCAGCCGCCCGGCATCCATCCACCCTTGGATCAACGCCGCCTTTTCATCGACAAGCTGACGCAGCGGCCCCTGCAGCACATCGCCGATATGGGGCGCACCGCGCAGAACCTCGCCCGCGAACAGGCGGCTTTCGCGGGCATGGCTGCGGCTCATCAGCAATTTGCTGCGAATATAGCTGAGCATTTCCGCGACCGGCTCTCCATCCGGGTCGATGGCGCGAAGCGGATCAAGCCAATGTTCAAGCTGCGAGGCCAGAAGCTCGACATAGACCGCCTCTTTCGAGGGGAAGTAATACAGCAGGTTCGGCTTGGACAGCTTCGCCGCCGCGGCAATCTGATCCAGCGTGGCGCCGCGGAATCCCTCTGCCGCAAAAACACTCAACGCGGCACTCAGGATCGCTTGTGTATTGCGTTTTCTGATGCGGGTTTGCGGCGGGGCGTCGGTCATCGGGCCAGAAATGTTGACAAGTGTATGGGCGCAGTTAGCGTAAAAGAACGGGCAAGGTCAAAGCTTTGCCGGATGGACGAAAAACAGGGGTGAGCGCATGGAAGGCGACAATATCAGAATCGACGGGGCGCGCCTGTGGGACAGCCTGATGGAGATGGCAAAGATCGGCCCCGGAGTTGCGGGCGGCAACAACCGCCAGACCCTGACCGATGAAGATGCCGAAGGTCGTCGCCTGTTCCAGAGCTGGTGCGAAGATGCGGGCATGACCATGCAGGTCGACCGTATGGGCAATATGTTCATGCGCCATGAGGGCACCGACCCCGACGCCGATCCGGTCTATATCGGCAGCCATCTGGATACCCAGCCAACGGGCGGGAAATATGACGGCGTTCTGGGCGTGCTTTCGGGGCTGGAGGTGATCCGCGCCATCCGCGACATGGGCATCAAAACCCGCCGACCCATCGTCGTGACCAACTGGACGAATGAGGAAGGCACCCGTTTCGCCCCCGCCATGCTGGCCTCGGGCGTCTATGCCGGTGTGCATGACGAAGATTTCGCCAATAGCCGCGAGGATGCGGATGGCAAGCGCTTCGGAGATGAACTCGACCGCATCGGCTGGCGCGGTGAAGAGCCCGTCGGAGGCCGTCCGATGCATGCGATGTTCGAATATCACATCGAACAGGGCCCTATTCTGGAGGCCGAGAACAAGCAGATCGGCGTCGTAACCCACGGGCAGGGGCTGTGGTGGTTGCAGGTGACGCTGACCGGCAAGGATGCGCATACCGGATCGACGCCCATGAACATGCGGGTGAATGCGGGCCTCGGCATGGCGCGGATCATTGACGCTGTGCACAGGATTGCGATGGACCACCAGCCCGATGCCGTGGGCGCGGTCGGTCAGGCGAATGTCTATCCAAACAGCCGCAACGTGATCCCTGGCAAGGCAGTGTTCACCATCGACTTCCGTTCTCCGCAACTGGAAAAGCTGAACGCCATGCGGGCGCGGCTGGAGGATGAAGCGCCCAAGATCGCAGCCGATCTCGGCCTCGGCATAGAGATCGAGCCGGTCGGTCATTTCGATCCGGTGACTTTCGATGAGGGCTTGGTGAAAACAGTACGCGATGCAGCGGAAAGCCTAGGTTATTCGCATCTGGATATCGTCAGCGGTGCCGGCCACGACGCCTGCTGGATCAACCGCGTCGCGCCCACGGTAATGATCATGTGCCCCTGCGTGGACGGGCTATCGCATAACGAGGCCGAGGAGATCAGTCCGGAATGGGCGAGCGCGGGGGCCGACGTTCTGCTGCATGCGGTGCTGGAAACGGCGGAGGTTGTGAGGTGAGCCTAAGGCGGCCGGGGCTCTGCCCCGGACCCCGAGGTATTTTCACACCAAAGACAGGCAAGCAACAGGGAGGAAGCAAGGGATGAGCACGGTTATCAAAAACGGAACCATCGTCACCGCCGATCTGACCTATAAGGCGGATGTGCTGATCGAGGGCGGCAAGATCGCTGCGATTGGCGAAAAGCTGAGCGGTGACAAGGAACTCGACGCGACGGGCTGCTATGTCATGCCGGGCGGGATCGATCCGCATACGCATCTGGAAATGCCCTTCATGGGCACCTATTCCGCCGATGATTTCGAAAGCGGCACCCGCGCGGCGCTTGCGGGCGGGACGACGATGGTGGTGGATTTCGCGCTGCCCTCTCCGCAGCAGGGGCTGCTGGATGCGTTGCAGATGTGGGATAACAAATCCGGCCGGGCGCATTGTGACTATTCCTATCACATGGCGATCACCTGGTGGGGAGAGCAGGTTTTCAATGAGATGGAAGAGGTGGTGAAGCGCGGCATTACCAGCTTCAAGCATTTCATGGCTTATAAAGGCGCGCTGATGGTGAATGATGATGAGTTGTTTGCCAGCTTCCGCCGGGTTGGCGACCTGGGCGGGATCGCGTTGGTCCATGCCGAGAATGGCGATGTTGTGGCCGAGTTATCTGCCCGACTGCTGGCCGAAGGCAATACCGGCCCCGAGGCGCACGCCTATTCCCGCCCGCCACAGGTTGAGGGGGAGGCCACGAACCGCGCGATCATGGTGGCGGATATGGCCGGCGTGCCGCTATATGTGGTGCATGTCTCTTGCGAGGACAGCCATGAAGCGATCCGCCGTGCGCGCCAGCAGGGCAAGCGCGTCTGGGGGGAGCCGCTGATCCAGCATCTGACGCTGGATGACAGCGAATACCTGAACAAGGACTGGGACCACGCCGCCCGCCGGGTGATGTCTCCGCCGTTCCGGAACAAGCTTCATCAGGACAGCCTCTGGGCCGGGCTGCAATCGGGCAGCCTGTCGGTGGTGGCGACGGATCATTGCGCCTTTACGACCGAACAGAAACGCTATGGAGTCGGCGATTTCACCAAGATCCCGAATGGAACCGGCGGGCTTGAGGACCGGATGCCGATGCTGTGGACGCATGGGGTGAATACCGGGCGGCTGACGCCGAATGAATTCGTCGCCGCGACCTCGACCAACAGCGCGAAGATCCTGAACCTCTATCCGAAGAAAGGCGCGGTTCTGGTCGGCAGCGATGCCGATCTGGTCGTCTGGGACCCTGAGGCTGAAAAGACCATCGGCGCGGACAGCCAGCAATCCGCCATTGATTATAACGTGTTCGAGGGTCAGAAGGTCAAAGGCCTCCCGCGCTATACCCTGACCCGCGGCGTCGTCGTGGTGACCGAGGGCAAAGTGGACAGCCGCGAGGGCCACGGCGAATTCGTCGGTCGCGAACCGCGCGGAACGGTAAACCGCGCCCTGTCGCAATGGAAGGAACTGACCGCGCCAAGGGCGGTGGAACGGTCAGGGATACCGGCGTCGGGGGTCTGATGATGCCACCAATGCTCGGCGTACTGGAGGCCGCGCTTTATGCCGACGACCTGGAGGCTGCACGCGGTTTCTATGGCGACCTGCTCGGGCTGACAGAGCTGACGGCACGAGAAGGTCGGCACATTTTCTTTCGCTGCGAGACGACTGTCGTGCTGGTGTTCCGCCCGGAAGTTACGCGCAAGCCACTGGAACCCGATGCCGTATTGCCGGTGCCATCCCACGGGGCGGACGGGCCGGGCCATTTGTGCTTTTCGGTGCCGATGGACGCGCTTGACGATTGGGTGAACAGGCTGAGCCATGCCGGTGTGGCCATTGAAAGCGATTTTTTCTGGCCGAACGGAGCGCGCTCGATTTACGTTCGCGATCCCGCCGGAAATTCGATTGAATTCGCGTCGCCCAAATTGTGGGAGATACCGGAATGACCGCTGCTGTCGAAACCGGCCCGGTGATCGAAGCCGATAGCGTTGACCTGACCTTTCAGACCGCCGATGGCCCGGTTCACGCACTGAAAGGCGTCGATCTGACCATCAATCAGGGCGATTTCGTCAGTTTCATCGGGCCTTCTGGCTGCGGAAAGACGACGCTGCTGCGCACGATCGCGGCGTTGGAGACGCCGACCGGGGGCAGGCTGAGCGTGAACGGGATGACCCCGGATGAGGCACGGAAGGCGCGGGCCTATGGCTATGTCTTTCAGGCGCCGGGGCTTTATCCTTGGCGAACGATTTCGAAGAATATATCTTTACCACTTGAAATTATGGGATTTTCAAAGGGTGATCGGGCCGAGCGGATCGAGCGTGTGCTGGACCTCGTCGATCTGTCGGGCTTTGGCGGCAAATATCCGTGGCAGCTTTCTGGCGGGATGCAGCAGCGGGCCTCTATTGCGCGTGCGCTGTCTTTTGATGCCGAAATTTTGCTGATGGATGAACCTTTTGGTGCGTTGGACGAAATCGTGCGCGACAAGCTGAATGAGGCGCTGCTGGAACTGTGGGCGCGGACCGGGAAAACCATTGGCTTCGTTACACATTCCATCCCCGAGGCCGTGTATCTGTCCACGAAGATCGTGGTCATGTCGCCGCGTCCGGGGCGGATCACGAAGGTCATTGAAAGCCCCTTGCCGCGCGAGCGTCCGCTGGAAATTCGTGACACGCAGGAGTTTATCGCCGTCGCCCATGAGGTCCGCGAGGGGCTGCGAGAGGGGCATGGCGATGCGTGACCGGACGTGCCGCACAATACGTATATTTCGCGTATATAACCCGTATGTAATGCGTATATACGCAAGTCCTGAACAGGTGAGGGCAGGATGACGCTGGCGCCGGCCCCGATCATACGTCCTGCCCGGCCGGAGGATATGGAGGCTTGCGCCGCCATTCACAGTGATTGGATCGACACGACCGAATGGATGCCGCCGCGCACTCGCTCGACCGAGGAGATGGCGCAAAGCTATCGCGACCGGGCTTTTGTCAAACGCCGCATTCTGGTCGCGGAACTGGGCGAGGCAGTCGCGGGCTATCTGTCGCTGGATGAACCGACCGGGGAGATCACCGCGCTTTTCGTCGGAAAGCGCGGGCAGGGCATAGGCACCGCCCTGATGCAGGAAGCGCAGGACCGCCACGCCCGGCTCTGGCTGGGGACGTTTCAGGTGAACGACGGGGCGCGGCGCTTCTATGCCCGGCGGGGTTTTGCTGAATTGGAGCGAACCGAGGGTGAAAATGAGGAAGGCCTGCCCGATGTCAGGCTGGGCTGGCAGCGCGAGGTTGCCGCATGAACCGCGTACTGCCCGTGCTGACTGTTCTGCTGGCGATCATCCTGATCTGGTATGCGGCGGCATTCCGGCTGAACCTGCCATGGGCCGAGCGTGAATTGGAGCGGGCAGAGGCAGAGCAGAGCTTCTCGGCGCTGTTTCAGAACACGATGGCGCAGGAACGCCCGGTTCTGCCTGCGCCGCATCAGGTTGCGGTCGGGCTTTGGGATGGGCTGGCGGGGCAAAAGATCACCTCGAAGCGCAGTCTGGTCTGGCATGGCTGGGTGACGCTGTCGGCGACTCTGGCTGGTTTTGCCATTGGTACGGCGGCGGGCATTCTGCTGGCGGTGGGGATCGTTCACAGCCGGGCGATGGATCAATCGGTCATGCCCTGGGCGATTGCCAGCCAGACTGTGCCGATCCTTGCCATCGCGCCAATGGTGATTGTCGTCATGGCGAGTATCGGCGTCACCGGGCTGCTGCCCAAGGCGATTATCTCGGCCTGGCTGTCCTTTTTCCCGGTGCTGGTCGGCACGGTGAAGGGGTTGCGGACGCCGGATGCGATGCAGCTTGATCAGATGCGGTCGTGGAATGCCTCTGCCGCGCAGGTGTTCTGGCGGCTGCGGCTGCCGTCTTCGATGCCCTATCTGTTTGCCAGTTTGAAGGTTGCCATCGCTGCCAGTCTTGTCGGCGCGATTGTGGGCGAGTTGCCTGCCGGGGCGAGTGCGGGGTTGGGTGCGCGGCTGCTGTCGGGCAGCTATTACGGGCAGACGGTTCAGATATGGGCGGCGCTGTTCACGGCTGCGGCACTGGCGGCCCTGCTGGTGATCGTCATCGGTTGGATCGAGCGGATTACCCTGCGGCGCATGGGGCTGGAGCGATGACCACGGCGCTTCCGATCATAGCGGTCTGGCTTGGCTCATGGGGGCTGAACGCATGGCTTTCGCGTTTCGATACGCGGCTGACACGTGTTCTGGTGGCGCTGATCTTCGGGGCCTCGCTGATCGTTTTGTGGGAGATGACCGTGCGTGCCTATGACGTGCCCGCCGTGATCCTGCCCGCGCCCAGCCAGATCGCCGCCAGTTTTGCCGAGAATGCGCGCACCCTTTGGATTGATTTCGTCCAGACGATCCTGAAGGGCGCATTGTCGGGCTGGCTGATCGGGGCTGCGGCGGCAATTTGTACCGCAATCGCCATAGACCGCAGCCCGTTCCTGCAACGCGGCTTGCTGCCCATCGGGAATTTCGTGGCAGCCCTGCCGATTGTCGGCATCGCGCCGATCCTTGTGATGTGGTTCGGCTTTGACTGGCAATCCAAGGCGGCGGTCGTTGTCGTCATGGTCTTTTTCCCGATCCTTGTAAACACGATCGCGGGCCTTGCCGCCACTGACGCCCTGCAACGCGACCTGATCGCGACGTGGAGCGCGGGCTATTGGCAGTCGCTGTGGAAGCTGCGCCTGCCCGCCGCGCTGCCCTTTATCTTCAACGGGCTGAAGATCTCGACCACGCTCGCGCTGATCGGCGCTATTGTTGCCGAGTTTTTCGGCAGTCCGACACGCGGCATGGGTTTTCGTATCTCAACCGCGGTCGGGCAGTTGGACATGCCGCTTGTCTGGGCTGAAATCGTGGTGGCGGCCTTGGCCGGGACCGCATTCTACGGAATCGTCGCGCTGATCGAGGCGCGGCTGACCTTCTGGCATCCAAGCCAGCGGAAATAACAAACCGGGGCATCGCACCCCACAAACAGGGAGCTAAAGATGAAATACCTTCTGACAGGACTTGTTGCAGGGCTGATGCCCGCTGCCAGCTTTGCGGCCGATGACGTGACGCTGCAGCTTAAATGGGTCACGCAGGCGCAGTTTGCGGGCTATTATGTCGCGCTTGATAAGGGGTTCTATGAGGCGCAGGATCTGAATGTGACGATCCAGCCCGGCGGTCCCGATATTGCGCCCCCGCAGGTGATGGCGGGCGGCGGTGCCGATGTGATGGTGGACTGGCTGCCATCGGCCCTTGCTGCGCGCGAAAAGGGGCTGCCGCTGGTGAACATCGCGCAACCGTTCAAAAGCTCTGGCATGATGCTGACCTGCCGCAAGGACAGCGGCGTTGCCGGACCTGACGACTTCAAGGGCAAGGTGCTGGGCGTCTGGTTCGGCGGGAATGAGTATCCGTTCCTCAGCTGGATGTCGACGCTTGGCCTGTCGACCGAAGGCGGTGCCGAAGGTGTCGAAGTGCTGAAACAGGGCTTCAACGTCGATCCCCTGTTGCAGGAACAGGCGGCCTGTATCAGCACCATGACCTATAATGAATACTGGCAGATCATTGATGCGGGAATGACGCCGGAAGAATTGATCACCTTCAAATATGAGGATGAGGGCGTCGCCACGCTGGAAGACGGCCTTTATGTGATGGAGGAAAATCTGGATGATCCGGCCTTCGTCGACAAGATGGCGCGTTTCGTAAAGGCCAGCATGGAAGGCTGGAAATATGCCGAGGAAAACCCGGATGAAGCCGCGATGATCGTGCTGGACAACGATGAAACAGGTGCCCAGACCGAAGAGCATCAGAAGCGCATGGCCGCAGAGGTCGCGAAGCTGACGGCGGGTTCTGACGGTGCGCTTGATCCGGCGGATTTTGACCGGACGGTTGAAATCCTGATGGCTGGCGGGTCCGATCCGGTGATTTCCGAAACGCCCGAAGGTGCCTGGTCGCATGTCGTAACGGATATCGCGCTGACAGAGTGATCAAACCTGGCCGGTCCGTAACCGGGCCGGCCCCATTTGGGAGGAGCATCATGCCGAAAGCCTATTGGATTGCCCATGTCACCGTGACCGATCCGAAGCCCTACAAACTCTATGCCGAAGGCGCGTCCGAAGCGTTTCGTGAATTCGGTGCCCGTGTCCTTGCCCGCGGCGGCAAGGCAGAGCAGCTGGAGGGAGAGGGGCATCCGCGCAATGTCGTGATCGAATTCGACAGCATGGCGCAGGCACTGGAATGCTATAACTCGCCCACCTATCAGAATGCGCGCCGTCACCGCGAGGCGGCAGGGATCGCGCAGATTACCATTGTCGAGGGTGTTTGATCGTCCGCGTCGGGGTAGGCCGGATCAGGTGACGGCCTCGCGCGTCTGGTATTTCGGATCGGTCCAGACCTGCCGGCGCATACAATCGCCCATCACCTGAACGGCGTCGAACAGTTCTGCACAGCTTAGATAAAGCGGCGCGAGACCGAACCGCATCAGCCCCGGTTCGCGGAAATCGCCGATCACGCCCTGTTCGATCATCGCGCGGATGACAGGGTAGCCATTGTCGAAATCGAAGGCGACCTGACTGCCGCGCTGATCGCTTTCGCGGGGTGAGACAAGACGCAGGCCCGCGCAGTGGGGATGCTGTTCGACAAGTTCGATGAACACGTCACCCATCCGGCGGCTTTTGGCGCGGATGCCTTCGATATCCACATCGTCAAAGTCATCAAGCGCGGCCTCCACACCCTTCAGGCCAAGTATGGACTGTGTGCCGACCAAAAAGCGCTTGATCCCCTCTGCCGGGCGGAAGCCGCTTTCGAACGCGAAGGGCGCAGCATGGCCCCACCAACCAGACAGCGGCTGACGCGCCTGATCCTGATGGCGCGTCGCGGCGTAGATATAGGCGGGCGCACCCGGTCCCGCATTCAGGTATTTATAGGTGCAGCCCACGGCGAAATCGGCCTGGCTGTCGTCAAGCTTTAACGGAACAACCCCGGCGGAATGGCACAGATCCCAGATGATCAGCGCGCCCGCATCATGCACCGCCTTTGCCGTGGCGGCCATATCCATCAGCCTCCCGGTGCGGTAATCGACGTTCGACAGCAGCACAGCCGCGACGCGCTCATCCAGCAGGTCGGCCAGATTGTCGCTGTCGCGGCCCAGCAGGCGGGTGGTATAGCCCGCCGCAGCGCCGGTCGCCCCTTCGATCATATAGAGATCTGTCGGAAAGCTGCCCTGTTCCGATACGATCACGTCACGACCGGGGCGCAATCCCATTGCCGCATTCAACGCCTTGAAGATGTTGATGGAGGTGCCGTCGCAGACCACGATCTGCCCCGCCGCCGCACCGATCAGCCCGCCCAGCCGGTCGCCCAGCCGTTCGGGCAGGGTGAACCAGTCGGCCTCTGACCAGCTTCGGATCAGCCCTTCGCCCCATTCCTGATGAATGGTGCGGGTCAGCGTGTCGACAGCCCCCTTCGGTAGGGGGCCGAGCGAGTTGCCATCCAGATAGATGACGCCTTCGGGCAGGTGAAAACGGTCGCGCAGCCCGGCCAACTCGTCTTGTTCGTCAAGCTTCGCGCAATCCTGTCTCGACAGCATATCACCGCTCCTTTTCCGGCTCGTCAGAGACAAGCTTTACAACCGGCTGAGTTGACGTCAAATTTTTTCGGTGAACGCGCATCTGGTGCCGGGACGGTTCCCCAAACAGCGCGGCTGACGGCGGAGGAAGCTATGGCAGAAAACGATAAACCCGACAGGTTTTTGCAGCGCGGTGTCGAGGATTCGCTGGTTACGGATTTCGCCACCAAGCATCGCAGCAGCTATGGCGATTTTCTTGAACTCAAGACGCTGCTGAACATCCAGAAGACCTTTCAGGACCCGGCGGAACCCGATGAGATGCTGTTCATCATCATTCATCAGGTCAGCGAGCTGTGGCTGAAGCTGATGCATCACCAGCTTGTCGAAACGCGCCGTTTCCTGCAACTGGACCAGCTTGGTCCGGCGATGAAGAATATAGACCGGATCAAGGCTATTCAGCGCCAGTTGATCGGCGCGTGGGAAACGCTGCTGACCATGACACCCGCCGATTATCTGACCTTCCGCGATGCGCTTGGCAGTTCTTCGGGATTTCAAAGCTATGGTTACCGGCAGATCGAGTTCATTCTGGGAAACAAGGATGCCTCGACCCTGAAAGTCCATCGGCACGACGCGGAGGTGATGGAGATGCTGGATGCGGCGCTGACCAAACCGTCGCTATATGACGAGGTTATCATGCTTCTGGCGCGCAAGGGTTTTGATGTGCCAGACGAACTGCTGGAGCGGGATTTTTCACAGCCCTATTCCGGTGATCCGCGGATCGTGCAGATCTGGGTGACGATCTACAGCGATATTGACCGCTACTGGGATCTCTATGCGCTTGGCGAAAAACTGATGGATATGGAAACGCTTTTCCAGCGATGGCGCTTTGATCATGCGACGGCGGTTGAACGGGTGATCGGGATGCAGCCGGGCACCGGCGGCTCCAGCGGGGTGGCCTTTCTGAAAAAAGCGCTCGAACTGAAATTCTTCCATGACCTGTATGATCTGCGGACCGAGCTTGTGCAGAGGGGCAGGGCAAAATGAACTATCGCGGGTTCACGGCAGAGGAGCTGGAGCGGGAATACCAGCCGAGCTCTATGATCGGCGGTAATTTCGGTCCCTATCTTGCCGCCTATGACGCGCTGAGCCGGGAGGTGCGCGAGAACCATTCGGTGCAGGAAAGCCTGTCTTATGGGGCGTCGTCTGCGCATGTTCTGGACTATTTTCCGGCAGCTGGGTCCGGCGCGCCTTTGCATGTCTTCATTCATGGCGGCTATTGGCAGGCGCTGAGCCAACGGCAAAGTGCAGGTATGGCGCCGGGGCTGCTGGCTGCGGGGCAGGCATTTGCGACGCTGAACTATACGCTGGCCCCCAAGGCCCGGCTGGGCGACATGATCGCGGAATGCCGCGATGCGCTGATCTGGCTGGCCGGGCAGGCGGCAGAGCTTGGCTTTGATCCCGCGCGGATGACCCTTTCCGGACACAGCGCCGGGGCGCATCTGGTTGCGTCGCTGTTGGGGCTTGAAGGGGCGGCGCTGTCCGAAGCCGGGATAACGGTCACAGATGCCATTCTGATCAGCGGTGTCTTCGATCTGGAACCGATTTCGCTGATGACGGTGAATGATCCGCTGCAACTGACGGAAGGTGAGATCGAAACGCTGTCCCCGCTGAACATGGTGCCGCTGCGCGGCCCCCGCTATCGCGTCACGGTGGGCGAACGCGACACCGCCGAATTCGTCCGGCAGAGCCGAAGCTATGCCGAGCATCTGCGCAAGGCCGGCGTTGAGGTCAGCTTTGATTTGCAACACGGCAAGCATCACTATGACATCATCATGCATGATCCGACCTTTTTGCCGGGTTCGTGACGAATAGGCGCGGTTTTCTTTCGAATTTAAAATTTTTGTGTTTGATAAATAACACTCCTGTGGCAGATTTGCGGTTAATACGCAGGATATCGGCCCCATTGCGGGCAGAAGGAAAACGTCATGGCGCGCAATCAACCACTTGGACCTTCAGCACATATTGACAGCTTTGCACGCGACAACCTGCCACCGCCCGATCTGTGGCCGGAACTGAAACTGGGTGAGTTTACCTATCCGGAATATCTGAACGCTGCGGTTGAACTGTCCGATCGCATGGTTGAGCGGGGTTTCGGCGATCACACCGCGCTGATCGGAAATGGCCGTATCCGAACCTATAAGGAACTGACGGATTGGACCAACCGTATCGCGCACGCACTTGTCGAGGATTACGGGGTCAAGCCGGGCAATCGCGTGTTGATACGTTCGCCCAACAATCCGGCGATGGTGGCCTGCTGGCTTGCGGCAACGAAAGTCGGGGCGGTGGTGGTGAACACCATGCCGATGCTGCGGACGGGTGAGCTGACAAAGATCATCAACAAGGCCCAGATCACCCATGCGCTTTGCGATACGCGGCTGATGGACGAGCTGACGCGCGCGGCGAAAGACAGCGCGTTTCTGGAAACCGTGGTGGGATTTGACGGCACTGCCAATCACGACGCTGAACTTGACCGCTGCGCCCTGACAAAGCCGGTGCTTTACGAAGCGGTCAGGACCGGGCGCGACGATGTGGCGCTGCTTGGCTTTACATCCGGCACGACGGGTGAGCCGAAGGCGACGATGCATTTCCACCGCGATCTGCTGATCGTCGCGGATGCCTATGCCAGGGAAGTGCTGGATGTGCAGCCGGAGGATGTGTTTGTCGGCTCTCCGCCACTGGCTTTCACGTTCGGGCTGGGTGGTCTGGCGATCTTTCCGCTGCGCTTCGGTGCCTCGGCGGCGCTGCTGGAAACAGCCTCTCCGCCGAATATGATCGAGATTATCGAGAAGCACCAGGCCACGATCTGCTTCACCGCGCCGACGGCCTATCGCGTGATGATGCAAGCGATGGAGGAAGGCGCAGACCTGTCCAGCCTGCGTGCGGCGGTGTCGGCGGGTGAGACTTTGCCGGCACCGGTCTATGACGAGTGGATTGAAAAGACCGGCAAGCCGCTGCTGGACGGCATCGGCTCAACGGAAATGCTGCATATCTTCATATCGAACCGTTTCGGCGACAGCCACGCAGCTTGCACAGGCAAGCCGCTGAAGGGCTATGAGGCGAAGATCATCGGTCCCGACGGGCAGGACCTTCCGCGTGGTGAACAGGGCAGGCTGGCCGTGCGCGGGCCGGTCGGTTGCCGCTATATGTCCGATCCTGACAAGCAGGCCGAATATGTGCTGGATGGCTGGAACCTGACCGGCGATACCTTCTTGCAGGACGAGGACGGTTACTTCCATTTTGCTGCCCGCAATGACGGGATCATCCTGTCATCGGGCTATAACATCGCCGGACCAGAGGTTGAGGCCGCGCTGCTGGCACATCCCGAGGTTCTGGAATGCGCCGTGGTCGGCGCACCAGACCCGGAACGTGGCCAGATTGTCGAGGCGCATGTCGTTATGCGCGAGGGGGCGGAGACCGGCAACAGCATGACCAAGGTTCTGCAAGATCATGTAAAGGCAATGATCGCGCCATATAAATACCCCCGGCGCATCGTTTTCACTGATAAGCTGCCCAAGACCGAAAGCGGGAAGATTCAACGCTTCCGGCTGCTTGAAGGACGGACGTAAATCGGCACAGTAAGCTGATAAGAAAGATAACAGGGAGACATGAAATGACGAACAGATCCTATCTGACATGCGGCGTAGCTGCTGTTGTGATGATGCTTGGCTCGACCGCTGTAGCGGCACCGGTCAAGGTCGGCATGATAACGACGCTTTCGGGCGGCGGCGCGGGACTTGGCATCGACACGCGCGACGGCTTCATGCTGGCGCTGAAACAGGCGGGCGATGCGGCGTCCGAGGTTGAGGTGCTGATCGAGGATGACCAGCAAAAGCCTGACGTGGCGGTGCAGATCGCCGACAAGATGATCCAGTCCGATCAGGTCGATCTGCTGACCGGGATCGTGTGGTCGAATTTGGCAATGGCTGTGGTGCCGGCGGCAGTGGCGCAGGGCAAGTTCTACCTGTCGACAAATGCTGCGCCTTCTGCTCTGGCAGGGTCGGGCTGCGATCCGAAATATTTCTCGGTCTCGTATCAGAACGACAATATGCACGAAACCGCGGGTGCCTATGCCAAGAAGGCGGGGATCGGCAAGGTCTTCATCATGGCGCCGAACTATCCTGCCGGGCAGGACAGCCTGACCGGCTTCAAGCGCTTCTATGACGAAGGCGAGATTACGGATGAGGTTTATACCCAGGTCGGCCAGACAGATTACGCCGCCGAGATCGCGCAGATCCGCAACAGCGGCGCGGATGCCGTGTTCTTCTTCCTGCCGGGCGGCATGGGCATTGCCTTCATGAAGCAATATGCCGAATCCGGCGTGGATATCCCGCTGATCGGCCCGGCCTTCAGCTTCAGCCAGGACATTCTGCCGGCCGCCGGTGATGCAGCGCTTGGCGTGATGAACGGGGCGAACTGGTCGAAGGATCTGGACAACGAGGCCAATGCGACCTTTGTCGAAGGTTTCCAGGCCGAGTATGACCGGCTGCCGTCGCTATATGCCGCGCAGGGTTATGACACGGCGAACCTGCTTCTGTCGGCCATGAGCAAGGCCGATATCACCGATGCCGACGCCTTCCGCGCCGCACTGGCCGAGGCTGATTTCGACAGTGTGCGCGGCAAGTTCAGCTTTGGCCCGAACCAGCACCCGATTCAGGATTTCTATATCCGCGAGGTGGTGAAGGAAGGCGATGTGCTGACCAACAAGATCGTAGAGCCGGTGCTGACCGATCACGCCGACGCCTATGCGGGCGAATGCAGCATGTGATTGAGCATTTCGGGCCGGCCGGCACGCTGGCCCGCATTGCCTGATTGAAATTGACGCGGAAGGAATGCCGGTGCTTCTGGTGGCCGAGCAGGCGTTGAACGGCCTGCAATACGGAATGATGCTGTTTCTGATGGCGGCCGGGCTGACGCTGGTTTTCGGCGTCATGGGGCTGATCAATCTGGCGCATGGTTCGTTGTATATGGTGGGGGCTTTTGCCTGTGCGACCGTCGCGGCCTCGACCGGATGGTTCTGGCTGGGGCTGCTGGCGAGCCTTGCGGCTGCGGCTGCGGCGGGCGCGATTATCGAGGTATTGGTGATCCGCAGGCTGTACGCGCGTGACCATCTGGATCAGGTGCTGGCCACATTCGCGCTGATCCTTGTGTTCTCTGAGGGCACGCGATGGGTTTTCGGCTCCTTTCCGCTTTACCTTAATCTGCCGCCCGCATTGTCCGGCGCGGTGACGCTGCCCGGTGGGCTGCAATACCCGCTGTTCCGGCTGGTCATCATCGCGGTCGGTGCTGCAGTTGCGGTGGGGCTGTGGCTGCTGATTTCCCGCACCCGCCTTGGAATCCGCATTCGTGCAGGAGAGGCGGACCGCGAAATGATCGCCGCGCTCGGTATCGACATTGCGCGGCTTTACACGGTCGTCTTTGCGCTTGGCGCTGCACTAGCAGGTTTGGCGGGCGCGCTTGTCGGGTCAATCCAGTCGGTGCAGGTCGGGATGGGTGAACCCGTGCTGATCCTTGCCTTCGTTGTCGTCGTGATTGGCGGGATCGGCTCTATCAAGGGGGCGCTTATCGGCGCAATGCTGGTCGGGATGACCGATACGCTCGGCAAGGCGCTGCTGCCGGGTTTCTTCGCGCAATTCATGGATGTGTCGAGCGCGAACACCATCGGCGCCTCGCTGGCCTCGATGCTCATCTACATCCTGATGGCCGTGGTTCTGATTGTGCGGCCGCAGGGCCTTTTCGGGGCGAGGGTCTGAGATGGGGCAGGCATTCACACGCGAAACATGGATCAACCTGCTGATCTTCACGGTTCTGGTAGCGGTGGCCGTCTTTGCGCATCTGTCGGGGCAGGGCTTCACCGTGACGCTGGCGACGAAGGCCGCGATTTTCGCATTGGCGGGGGTCGGGCTGAACCTCGCGCTTGGTTACGGCGGGATGATTTCATTCGGACATGCGGCGTTCTTCGGGATCGGCGGCTATGCCTGCGGTATCCTTGCCAGCCATGCGGCGAATGGAACGCCGATCTTTGCCTTTCTGGCGGGCAGCAACAACATGCTGGTGATCTGGCCAATTGCGATGATCGCATCGGGCCTGGCGGCACTTGTTATCGGGGCGCTGTCGCAGCGCACGAGCGGTGTCTATTTCATCATGGTGACGCTCGCCTTCGCCCAGATGATCTTTTACTTTGCGATCAGCTGGCCGCGCTATGGCGGCGAAGACGGGCTGAGCTTCTATGTCCGCAACAATTTCCCCGTCATGAACACATTCGCCCCGATCCAGTATTTCGCCATATGCGCCACGCTGCTGGCCTTGGCACTGATCGCCACGGCGGTCATCACTCAATCGCGCTATGGCCTCGCATTGCAGGCCGTGCGTCAGAACAGTCAGCGCAGCAAGGCCGTGGGTATTCGTCCCTACGCCGTGCTGCTGACGGCGTTTGTGCTGTCTGGCATGATAACCGGGCTGGCGGGGGCGCTTTACGCCGATCTGAACCGTTTTGTCAGCCCGACGATGCTGTCATGGCACATGTCGGGTGAGATTATGGTCTTTGTCATCCTCGGCGGGGTCGGGCGGTTGTGCGGGCCGGTCGCGGGCGCGGGAATCTATATCCTGCTGGAACATGTCCTGGGTGGTGTCAGTGAATACTGGCAGGCTTTGCTGGGCCTGATGCTGCTGGTGATCGTGCTGTTCGCGCCGGGCGGGCTGATCGGACTGCTGAGCGGAAGGAAGCGCCATGCCTGACGCCGCGGTTCTGGAAATCAACGGCCTGTCAAAAAGCTTCGGTGCGCTGAAGGCGACGGATGATGTCAGCCTGACCCTGCGTCCGGGAGAGATCCATGCGCTGATCGGACCGAACGGTGCGGGCAAATCGACCCTCATCAAGCAGATCACCGGAGAGATCCGGCCCGATTGTGGCGCGATCAGCTTTCTGGGTCAGCCGATAAACGAATTGACGGCCCCGGCACGGGCGCGGCTGGGACTGGCCCGCAGCTTTCAGGTCTCTTCGATCATTCCGGACTTCACCGTATTACAGAATGTCATGCTCGCCGTGGCCGGTAGCGAAGGCAGCGTCTATCGCTTCCTGCGCCCGGCGCTGATGGATGACAGCATGACCGGCCCCGCACGCGACTATATCGCACAGGCCGGGTTGGCCGAGCGTGCCAATCTGGCTGCAGCCGAATTGTCGCATGGCGAACGCCGCAAGCTGGAAATCGCGATGGCGCTTGCGTTGCGTCCGCGCGCCTTTCTGCTGGATGAGCCGATGGCAGGCATGGGGGCAGAGGGCGGGCGGCAGTTGACCGGCATTCTGTCGGAACTGAAAGCCGATGCGCCAATCCTGCTGGTCGAACACGATATGGATGCCGTGTTTGCCCTTGCTGACCGTATTTCGGTTCTGGTCTATGGACGCATCATCGCCTCGGGTTCTGTGGCGGAAATCCGCGCCAATCCGGAAGTGCGCCGCTCTTACCTTGGGGAAGAGGCATGAGCGCGCTGCTGGAACTGAACGAAGTCACCGCGGGCTATGGTCCGGTGCAGGCGCTGTTTGGCGTTAACCTGACGCTGGACGAGGGCAGCGTGGTTGCCCTGATGGGCCGAAATGGCATGGGCAAGACCACCACGATCCGCTGCATCAGCCGGTTGCTGCACCATAGCGGCGGGACCATCCGCTTTGCCGGTCGGGGGCTGGAAAAGCTGACGGCGCCGGTCGTCGCCCGCCTTGGTGTCGGGCTTGTGCCAGAGGGGCGGCGCTGCTTCGGCCCGCTGACGGTGCAGGAAAACCTGACCGTCGCCGCGCGTCCCGGCCCGTGGAATATGGAGCGTGTCTGCCGCTTGTTTCCGCGGCTGGAAGAACGCATGGGCCAGATTGCGGCCAGCCTGTCGGGTGGTGAACAGCAGATGCTGGCGATCGGGCGGGCGCTGATGACCAATCCGCGCCTGCTGGTTCTGGACGAGGCGACAGAGGGGCTGGCCCCGGTCGTTCGTCAGGAAATATGGGCTGGCGTGAACGAGCTGAAGACACAGGGGCTGTCGATCCTGCTGGTGGACAAGTCGCTGAAGGAGATATCCTCTGTCGCTGACAGGGCGGTCATACTGGAACGCGGGCAAACAGTCTGGCAGGGTGATATCGGCGCACTCAGCCCTGAAGTGACCGATCAATATCTGGGTGTATGATGGGCTGATGTGACGCGGGTGTCAGTTGCCGCCCCATTCGTAACCGGTCATCTCCAGATAGCCGCGACCGGTGGCGCTGCCATTCACATTCACCGGACCCTCCCAATAGGAAATCCGTGTGCCCATCCAGGCGCCGGGGTTCAGCGCCTCGACCTGCAGATCAATGCCTTGATGCGGGACCTCTACGCGCCAAGCCGTGGGGATACCCTTGACCTTATCGCCGGCGGTCAGCTTGATCTGGTCAGTGCCAAGGCTGGTCGTCGTGCCATCAGCCGCGATCAGCGTGCCGGATCGGTACTCGCTGGACCCGCGCAGGCGGAACAGCATCAGCTTGCGCCCGTCCGCAAGGAAAAGCGAAAACCAATCCCATCCTGCCTGATCCGCTGACAGAGGCTGACTGGACCATTCCCGGTCCAGCCAGCCCTGTCCGGAGACGTCTCGTGCCCCTTGCCCGAGGTCAATCTTTCCCCGCACACGGTAGAAGGGTTGCGAGTAATAATAGCTTGCCTGCCCCGATGCCGACTTGCGGGAATAGCCCTCTGCGCCGTGCCGGATCAGCGGGCCTTCTGCGATCAGTTCCAGATCATAGCTGAAATCGGTGCCGCCTGCGGTCAGGCTTAACCTGTCCGGGGTCTCGCCTGCCATCTGCCATTCATCTATCCATGCCTCGAAGGATTTTCCGGTCGCGCCCGCCTGTCCCGTCCCGCCACGGGCGAAGCGTTCCGCGAACAGGTGCCGGTCGCGTGTGGTGAGCGCGGCATGTCCCATCCAGACCTGCGGCACCTGTCGGCCGCCCTTGGACGGCGGTTCCAGAGAGATGCGGAACAGGGTCCACTGAATGCCAAGCGGCGTTCCATCGGTGAATTGCAGGGGGGCGGTCAGATACCACCACTCTATGCGGTAATCCGGGTGAGGTCCGTGGTCGCGCGGGAAGCTAATCGGTTGCTGCGCATCGGGCAGGGCAAAACCGTTCGCATCCGCCCCTAGCCCGGCAAAGCCCTGCGCATAGGCGGGACCGCTGGACAAAAGGGCCAGAATGAAGCCGCGCCTATCCATCATATGTCGTGACCTCGCTTAATGCACGTGGAGAGATGCGTGCCAGCCGCCATGCCGGCCATAACGCGGCCAGCATAGCGGCAAAGATGCCCAATGCGATCAGCACGGACCAGCCGACTGGATCAGCACGGAAAGGAAGACGCCAGCCGAAAGCCTCGACATTTATCACGGCAAGCAACAACCACGACAGCGCAATCCCCAGCGGCAGCGCAAGGACCGAGGTGAGCGCGGCAATCAGCGATACGCGCGCCAGTTCCAGCAGCGACAACGTCCGTCGCCTGACCCCCATCGCCCAGAGCGGCGTCAGGCGCGGAACCCGCGCATCGGCGCTTGCCAGCAGCGATGTCAGAACGGCAATGCCGGCGACCGCGAGCGTCAACGCATTCAGTGCTGCGGTGACCGCGAAGGTACGTTCGAAAATCTGGACGGAGGCTGCCTTGAGTTCGTCCTGCGTGCCGATGCGATCGGGCGCAATTCCTGCGCTTTCCAGCCGGTCGAGTAACGATTTTGGATCGCTTGTGCGGACGGCATGGCGCAGGATCGGCTCATCGGGGGCGATCTGACGCAGTCTTTCGTCAGAGATATATACCTTTCCCAGCGGATTGCCGTAGTCGGCAATGATGCCTGCAATCTCGCTCGTCCCGTCGGGTAGCGTAATTTCATCGCCCACAGACAGACCGGCACGATAGGCAAGCTGCTCGTTGATGATCGCCGCGTTTTCATGAATGGCAGCCCATGCCTCTGTGCCGCCGGTCAGCAGCGACCATCCGCGATAGGTCGGGTCGTCGGCAACGCCGTAAATCTCCGAGGGTTGATCTGCCACCAAGGCGTCGATGGACCAGAGCGGAAGCAAACGCTCATCCGGATCAAGCAGGTTCTCCAGCTCTGCCGCTCCATCGGGTGTCGCGACATAGATTTCCGCCGCCAGTCGCTGATCTATGAATGTGGTAAAGCTTTGCCGGAAGCTGCCGACCATCGTGGACACCCCGATATTCGCCGCAAGGGCCATCAACAATGCTGTCATGGCAAGCGATATTTGCGGGATCTGGCTGCGCGCCTCTGCCACTGTCCAGCTTGCAATGGCCCCGTTTGTGCGCCGACGCAGAAGATGCAGCAGACCGGCCAATATCGCAGGCATCAGCGCCGCACCGCCAAGCAGAAGGGCCGCAATGGTCGCGAAGCCGCTAAGCAGCCCATCGCCCCACCGGGCGAGGCCTGCCGCTGAGACGATCAGGACGCATCCAAGGGGCAGCAGCCACCATCGCGTCTTATATCCGGCGGGCGTTGTCACGGGATTGCGCACCATCGCCAGCATCGGTCCCGCCGCACTGAGCAATGTGCCAGCAACGGCCATGCCAAGCCCGCCCAGCCACCAGACCGGGCGCAGCGACACGGCAGAGCCGGTCTGCGCGCCGTAAATGCCGTCCATCGTTGCCGCCACACCGGGCATCAGACCGCTGGCCAGCAGATAGCCCAGCAGAACACCCACCCCCCCTGCCGCTGCGGCAATCAGGGTCATTTCCAGCAGGATCAGCAGCGCGAGCGTCGTTGCCGGTGCGCCCAAAGCCCGCAGCACCACAATGGCGCGCCGCCGCTGGCTAAGGGCAAGGCCAATGGTGCTGCGCACGATGAACAGGCCGACCAGAAAGCAAAGCGCGCCAAACGCGGTCAGGTTCAGTCGGAAGCTGTCTGTCAGCGCCGCAGGTGCGGAAGCCGCCGCAGGCTGGATCAGGGAAAGACCGGGGACGATTTGCTGCGGATCAGGGGCGTTAAGGGGCTGTGGCGAAATCACAAGCAGCGCATCATATCCCGTTCGCCCAAGCAAACGCATGGCCGTTTCCAAATCGGCGACGGCCTGACCATCCGGCACGGCTGCATCTTCGGTCATGTCCGGGATGCCGGCATTGGGCGCCACGAATAACGTATCAGCCCTGTCCGCCGCCTCCATGAAATCCCCGTCGGGCCATAACCCATCCGGCGCGGTGAGCGGATCGACACCGCTCAGCATGAGCGACCGTTCCTGCACGGCTTCGAATTCCCCCTGAACAATCGGGCTGACAAGCACGCCGGCCCGGCGCAGGCGAACAAAAACCTCGACCGGTATAGTGCCGCCATCCTGCCGTTCAAGCCGTGCCAGATTTGCAGCGCTTACGCCGCGGGTGGCAGCCTGCATACTGGCGCGCGCCTCGGCATTGATGGCCTGCACGCCGGTCCAAAGCGCAGTTGCAATGGCGATGCCAAGGATCAGGGTCACGAATTGCAGCGGGTTGCGCCGCCAATGCGACCAGAAGGCCAGCAGCACCGCGCCGGTCATGCCTGATCAACCCGACCGTGGCTGAGATGCAGATGCCGGTCCATCCCGGCTGCGATCTTACCTGAATGCGTCACCAGCAGCAGCGCACAGCCGATCTCGGCCACCAGATCATGCAGCGCCGCCATCACCTGATCCGAGGTCGTCTCGTCAAGGTTCCCCGTTGGTTCATCCGCCAGCAGCAGCGCGGGGCGCAGCGCCATCGCGCGCGCAATAGCAACGCGCTGCCGCTGGCCGCCCGAAACCTCATCCGGCATCCTGTCGCGCAATTCGCCCAGCCCCAGCCTGTCCGTCAGGGCTTCGGCCCAGGCCTCGTCCAGCCCCCGGGCCATGCGCGCATGAAAGGCGATGTTCTCGGCGACGGACAGGCTGGGGATCAGGTTATATTGCTGAAAGATCAGGGCAATATGCTGGCGGCGCAGCCGGGCAAGGGCGCGGTCGGGCAGGGATGTGATCTCCTCACCGGCAACGACGATCCGTCCGCCATCGGGCCGGTCGAGCCCAGCGATAAGATGCAGGATCGTGCTTTTGCCCGATCCGCTTTCGCCTGTCAGAGCCAGGGTTTCGCCCGGCGCAAGCGAAAACGAGACATCCGACAGCACCTCGACAGGCCCATCGGCCCGACCATAGCTTTTGCGAATGTGGTGCAGTTCCATCGCGGTGTGTAACATGGCCGGGCCGATCATATGGGCGGTCGTATCGGTTGCGGACAGGCCAGTAACCGGCCCGCCCGTGTCACCCTAACGGCCATGTCACACCGTTCGCCAGAGCCAATGGCCCCGCTGCGCAATTATTCCTCGACCCGCAGCATCGTCTTTATGGCGCGGCGTTCGTCCATGGACTTGTATCCCTCTGCCACCTCGGCAATCGGCAGAACCAGATCGAAAACCTTGCCGGGTTCGATCTTGCCGGCCAGCACGCGATCCATCAGATCGGGCAAAAAGCGCCGGACAGGGGCGGGGCCGCCAAGCATCTGCTTCTGGCCGAAGAACAACTGCCATTTGTCGCAGTCACGCCTCTGGTAACGGTAGGCCAACCGCCTCAGATCGTGGCGACCGGTGTTACCGGTGAGCCTATGGCGCCGGGCAGATACAGCGGTGGTGCGGTAAGGAACATCTCAGAGCGGCCTGCGGCTTCCAATGCCGCGGCCAATTCCCTGAAGTACCACAGTTCTGCCAAAGGCAGGCCTAGCTTGAACAGGCAGTGATGGTGCAGGGGCAGGCGAAGGCAACAGGTCGCGGGGTCGCTGTGCGGATTTTCCACCGCATAGTTGTCCGCTGCAATCGCGGCGATCCGGCTGTCAGTGATCCATTCGCACAGCTTCGCATCCGTGCCGTCCAGCACAGCACCTGTCCGCTCCAGCCCGTCGGGGTCGGGATAGTCCTGCATGTCCAACAGCGCCTCGGCATAGCCGGTTCGCAGCATCAGAATGTCGCCCTGGCGCAACTCGACATTCTGCGCCTCGATCACCTCTTGCAGCAGGTCGCAACCGACAATGGTGCGACCAGTGCCGATGTGCCGGGTGAAATCGACCAGCACGGCGCGACCCTGCACCGGCTGGGCAGCCATCGCACTGACCGAGAGTCTCTTCGCGAAGGAGGCGTGATCTCCCTCTGCTTCGGCCCCCAGAACATCCACACCCGCGCGGTGGCCGTTGTAATAGCAGCGTTCTGCGACGCCATCGCCATCGGCATCGAACAACGCCCCGACATGGGCCAGTGAATCCCACTGCGTTGAATATTGCGTGGACAGAAGCACCTGATCATCGCTGAGGACATCGCGCAGCATTGGGTCGAGTTCGCTGAGCGGATAGTTGATATATGGCGTATCATCCAGAAAAGTCGGCGCAAGGCGGGGCGGATGGCGGCGCGGGTTCAGGCGCAGCTTTCCCGGGATGTCCAGCGGCAGCGAAAGGCAGAAGGCGCGCCCTTCGCGTATGGTGGCGGCAGCCGCAAGGCGTTCTGCCTGTCCGATATAATTCAGCGTTCCCAACTGGTCGTCCGCGCCGAAATCGCCCCAGTTGGAACCCTCGGGCCTGTTTACCCATTCAGGCATGTCCTACACTCCTGATCCTGTATTCTGCGCAGATACCAGCGAGACAAGCTGGTCCAGCAGCTGTTCCTTTTCGTCGGCCTGCGCCTTCTGCGCGTCATCCCAGTTGTAGAAACCGATGCCCGACTTACGCCCGGTCTCGCCGCGTGCGACCTTATGCTCCAGCAATTCGGGTGGCCTCTGAAGGGTACTGAGATCGGGGTAAAGGTATCTCGCGATGTTCAGATGCGTGTCCAGCCCGTTCAGATCCCGCTGCATCAAAGGTCCGTTCAGCGCAAGTCGTACGCCGATGGAATATCGTGTGACCGTATCAATGGTCTGCGCGTCTGCCACGCCGCGTTCGATCAGGTGAAAGCACTCTCGCAACATGGCATGCTGCAGGCGGTTGGCGATGAAGCCGGGGATGTCGGCTTGTAGGATGGCCGGTTGCTTCCCTGTTTCGGCCAGAATTGTGGCGATGCGCTGTGTCGTCTCTGCCTTTGTCGCTTCGGCGGGAACCACCTCTACCGCCGGGATGAGATCGGCCGGGTTGAAGAAATGGGTGATTACAAAACGTTCAGGATGGGCCATACCCGATGTCAGCTCGGCAGTGGCCAGCCCCGAGGTGTTGGACGCTATGATCGTATCCGCTGTGAAAAAACGTTCCAGATCCGCAATGACCTGCCGTTTCAGGTCCAGCCTTTCGGGCACAGCCTCGATCACGACAGCGGCATCTTTCCACTCGGTACGTAAATCGTCCAGATTTGCAGCGAAAGTGATCTCGTTCCCTTCGCGCAGTTCCACCCGTGCTGTGCCGAGCGCCTCGGGCACCGGATCTATCAGGGCGCAATTGAACCCCGTAGTCGAAAAATGCCGGCAAATGCGCACGCCCATCGTACCAGCACCAATGATGACCAGACGTTGCATCCTCACCCCAAACCCGCTTAAAAATCTGTTGACAATATAAGTGTTATTAAGTGATTGGCAATAATTATAACTAGGACTGCGTAGCGGCGCGGGAGGCGCCGGGGAGGGACAATTGAACGCATTGGCAAATTTCTTCACGCGGATCGTCAGCAAATACATGCCTGATGCGCTTGTCGTGGCAATCATTCTGACTGCGCTTTCGGCGATCATCGCAATGATCTTTCAGGGCAGTGGTTTCCTGGACGTAAGCCGTTACTGGGGCGAGGGGTTCTGGAACCTTCTGGCCTTTACCATGCAGATGACCGTTATCCTGTTGGCAGGCTATATCCTGGCCAAGACGCCCGCCGTCGACCGGCTGATGGACATGATCATCGCCGGGATCCATACGCCGCGTGCGGCGGTGATTGCGGCGACGCTGTTTGGTGGGATCGGAAGCTGGTTGAACTGGGGCTTTGGTCTTGTTCTGGGCACGCTTGTCGCGCAAAAGCTGGGCCGCAAGGTTGACGGGCTGCACTATCCGCTAGTGATCGCTGCAGGCTATTCTGGCTTTGCCGTTTACGGTGTGGGGCTTTCCGGCTCTGTTCCTTTGCTGATCAACACGCCGGATCATTTCATGGAAAACGTCATCGGCCTTGTGCCGCTGAGCGAGACGATCTTCTCGCCCTATATCATCGTCATGAACCTGGTCATTCTGGCGACGCTGCCCTTCTTCAATGCCATGCTGCACCCGAAAAAGGCCGAGGATATTATCGAGGCCAAACCGGAACCCGCGGTCGAACCAGCAACCGAGCCGACCACAGAAAGAACCTTTGCCGAGCGCCTGAACAACTCTGCCATCATCGGTGTGGGCATGGGGCTGTTCGGCCTGTTCTATGTCGCGCTGTACCTGTTCGAAGGTGGCGGCGTGACGCTGAACTTCGTGAACCTGCTGTTCCTGTTCCTTGGGATCACGTTGTTTGTGACCCCCGCCCGCTTCCTTGCCGCGGTGAATGAGGGCGTCAAGGTCGTCAGCGGGATCATCATCCAGTATCCGTTCTACGCCGGTATCCTTGCAATCCTTGCCGGATCGGGTCTGATCGTCACCTTCTCGAACTGGTTTGTCGCAATTTCCAGTGCGGAAACGCTGCCGATCTTTTCCTTCATCTCGGCTGGGCTTGTAAACCTGTTCGTGCCCTCAGGCGGGGGGCAATGGGTTATTCAGGGGCCGGTCATGATGGATGCCGCACAGCAGATCGGTGCTTCCATCCCGGCCACGGCCCTTGCTGTCCAGATCGGTGACCAGTGGACGAACATGGTTCAGCCATTCTGGCTGCTTCCGGCACTGGCGATTTCCGGCCTGCAGTTGAAACACCTGATGGGCTATATGGTGCTGGTGCTGTTCTATCTGGGGATCATCTTCCTGGGCACCATCGCCATCTGGGGCTTTATGGCGGTGTGACATGGCATGGATGATTGAAACCTTCGACAAGCCGGGCAGCGTCGATCTTCGGCTGAAGCTGCGATCCCAGCATCTGGCCTATCTGGACGCGCATCAGCACCTTCTTATGGCATGCGGCGCAAAGCTGGATGATACGGGACAGGTGGCCAGCGGCGGGCTTTACATCCTTGATGTAGACACGCGCGAGGAGGCGCAGAAATTCATCGAGGATGATCCGTTCTACAAGGGCGATCTGTTCGCGGACGTTACCGTCACCCTTTGGCGAAAGGCCTATTTCAACGGCCGCAACACCTTGGATGAAGGATAGATGAATAGCGTTCCCGAAACAGGCTACGAGCGCCGAACGGCGCTCGTGACGGGCGGCGGTCGTGGCATCGGTGCTGCGATCTCTGCCCGGTTGAAGGCGGATGGCTTTCGGACGATCATCCTCGATATCGAAAGACCGGACGTCGACGCCGACATATTTCACCGGATCGACCTGTCGGATGCCGATGCGACAGCGGAACTTTGCCGGCAACTTGCCGAGCAAGAGCCTGTCACCTGCCTCGTCAACAATGTCGGCATCGTTGCGCCAGCAAAGATCGAAGATGTGGCGCTGCCCGATCTGGACCGGCTGATGCATATCAACCTGCGGCCTTCCATCATTTGCACGCAGAGTTTTCTGCCGGTCATGAAGCGCCTTGGCGGTGGCCGGGTGGTGATGAATACCAGCCGTGTGACGAGGGGGAAGGAGTTGCGTACGCTCTATTCCGCAACCAAAGGCGCGGCGCAATCTATGGCGCGGACATGGGCACTGGAACTGGGCGCATATGGCGTGACCGTCAATTGCGTTGCACCCGGACCGATTGCGACCGATGCCTTCTGGCGTAACAACCCGCCCGATGCGCCTCTGACCAAAGAGATCATAGACGGCGTTCCGGTCAAACGGCTTGGCACGGGTGAAGACGTGGCAAATGCGGTCTCGTTCTTCTGTGCGCCTGAGGCCGGGTTTGTCACCGGACAGACGCTGTTCGTCTGCGGGGGCGTGACGGTCGGCTGAGCGTCAGAATACGACCTCTTCAAGACAGCTCAGCAAAACCTCCAGCGAGGGGTTTTCTGTCTCGGTCCGGTAGACAAGCGAGATATTGGCCGTCACCTCGGTCCCCTTCAACGGATGATAGACCACACCCGGAATGGACAGGTGGCGGATCGATTCGGGCACAATGGCAACGCCCAGACCGGCGGCGACAAGGCTGACGATCGCCGCGAATTGAGGCGCGCGATGGACGATATCCGGGATGACTCCGGCATTCGCACAGGCCTGATGCATGGATGCGGAAAATCCGGAATTCGATGGCAGATGCGTGCCGATAAATGCCTCACCGGCCAGATCCGACAGCGCGACGCCATCGACCGCACCCGCCCAGCCGTGCCCCAGCGGCAGCGCAATCCAAAGCCGTTCTTGCCGAAGTGTGCGGAAGGTCAGGCTCTCGGGCCTGTTCGGATAGGGAAGGCGCACGATACCGGCATCCAGATTGCCCGCCTCTACCTCTGGTATCTGCTGGTCCAGGTCCATCAGCGTCAGGCGCAGGCGGGTATCAGGCGCGACCTGGCGGTAGCTGCTGAGAAGTTTCGTCAGCACACCGTTATACGACGCCGCACCGATATAACCGATGGCGAGTTCGCCGATGACGCCCTGTCCGGCCCGCAGGGCGACGTTTTCGGCCCGCGCTGCGTGGCGCAGAACGGCGCGGGCTTCGGGCAGCAGTAGCGCGCCGGTCGCCGACAGGCTGACATTGCGCCTGTTACGCTCAAACAGGGTTGCGCCGACCAGCTCCTCCATCTGTTTCAGCACAAGCGTGAGCTGCGGCTGCGAAATGCCCAGCCTTTCGGCGGCGCGTCCGAAATGCAGCTCTTCCGAAAGAGTGACGAGAAGTTCGTAATGCCGAAGCGCCAACATAAGGCGATTATGTCCACAACTGATCCAGCCGTCCATTAGCCAACTTATGGTCTGTTGACCAGTGTCATCCTGTGCAAGTCACCTCAGCCGAGCGCCTTGCGCGGAACAATGCGGGCGATTTCGACGAAACCTTTCACATGCACACTCTGATCGTCAGGCGTCGGGTCGCGGATCGTCGCGGAATGCGGTTGCCACCATGGATGGCCGCTGCGAAACCTGCTCATGCCATTGGCTCAGCGCGGGCCGGCCTTTCCGCCAGTCCTCCTCAGCAAAGCGGAAATCCATGTAGGCGAAGGCTACGGCCAAGGCGATTTGTCCGGCATCGAAATCACGCTTTGCAATGTCGCCGATGCGCGGCTCCAGCCAGTCGGCAAGGCTGTAAAGCTTGCGGCGATAGACCTGGATCTGTTTGTCGTAGCGATATTGCTCCGGTCGCATCCGCGTCTCGACCAGCCAGAGCAGCGCGTGGTCAAGAAGTCCATCGCCCAAAGCCTCCATCGACAGGACATGCCAGCGTGCTTCGGGATCGCTCGGAAACAGCTGTGGCCCGGTCGTGCCGGTATGATCTGCCCATTCCATGATGACGCGCGAATCGAAGATCGGCTCTGCTCCTTCGCGCTCTAACGTCGGGATTTTGCTGAGGGGATTGATCGCCATGAAATCGTCAAGCGGGATCAGTGGATCGACGGGCGTGCGCACGGTCTCGATCTGATCGGCGAGGCCCTTTTCATGGATCGCAACCATCGCCTTACGGACGAAGGGCGATCTGGGCGACCAATGAAGTATCGGCATCGGCTTTCCTTTCAATGCGATGGGCAGGTCACGCGCCTGCACCCGTTTATTCCGTTGCGACCTTGGCGCCTTCATCGCGAGTCAGCACGAAGTCGAACTCAATGTGCAGATCAACACCAAGCTCTTTCGGAGCAGGCTTGTACTGCCCGACCAGGCTTTCTTTGACCGCAAAAACGGAATCATTGTCCAGATATTCATTGCGTGAATCGAAGACCTGGCTGATCAGGCGGCGATATCCGTCCTTCCGCATCATGAAGTACATATGGCTGGGGCGCATCGGATGGCGCCCCATGGCCCGGATCAGCTCTCCGGCGGTGTGGTCGTCAGGGATCGGATAAGCGACCGGACGAACGGCCTTGAAGGTGTAATGCCCGTTGAAACCGGCCCGTCACGGGCGTCCGGCCTGACTGAGGAGAGAAAGTATGACCAAAACAGACATTCGCGCCCAGGCACGGGATGAACAGCGGGCGGTCAGCTGAATGTCGCGCGCCGGTGTATATCTGAACATCATCGCGCTGATGGTGACGATGACTGTGATCCTCGGGCTGGTGCTGATGGTGTTCGGATATCGCTGCACAGGGGCGGCCCGGGTTAATCCGCTGCGCCGTTCAGCGCGGCGGCGACTGATTGTCGCTGTCGTTGTCAGCCGGGTGATCCAGCTTGTCGTGGCGGCGCATGACCTGAAGCGTGTCGATCCCGGCCAGCACCAGGGTCGCCAGCACGACCAGTCCCAGATCAAGCTGCGGAACGTGCCAGACCAGAATGCCGAGGAAAGCAAGAAGCGTCAGATAAGCGGCTATTGCCAGAAAGCGGTCGGTCATGTCGTCTTCCCCTCACTCTGATCGGTCATGGTTTCAAATCGCTGCATCAGCCAGTTCGCGACCCGCATCAGCCGCGCGTCAGCGCCCCTGCGCCCGACAAGTTGCACGCCCATAGGCAACCCGTTCTGATCCTGCATCAGCGGCAATGTGATGGCTGGCACACCGCAAAGCGTCCAGGGCCCGTTCATCGCCGGTGAACCTGTTGTGTTGTCCGACAGCAGCGGCGCAGGGCCGGTTGCCGCCGGACAAAGGATGGCATCGCAGCGGGTAAACATCTTTTCCAGCCCGGCATTCAGAACCTGCCGCCAGTCAAGTGCGGCAAGGTAGTCGCGGGCGAGGGTCTGTTTCCCCTCATCAAGCGCTTCGCACAATTCGGGCGACATCTGCTCTCTGCCACGCCGTTCCAACGGATAGTAGCATTTTGCAAGTTCCGCCAGATTGATGAGACGCCGCATCTCATCGGCTTTGTCGAAACCGGGAGGTGCAGGAACATCTACCGCGCGATCCCCAAGCGTCGCGGCGAGTTCGGCAATCGCCTGCTGCATGTCGTTCCCCGCGCCCGGCAAGGTCATGACGGCGATCAAGGGCGGAAGCGGGGGTTCTTGTTGCGATGCCTCGCACAGGCGGGGGGCGGGGGCCAGCAGGCTGGCTGTGTCATCCGGATCATGTCCTGCCATCGCCCCGACCAACAGCGCCACATCCTGAACCGAGCGGGCAAATCCGCCGATGGTGTCAAGGAAGGGCGACTGGATCAGCGCACCGGTCCGGCCCACGACGCCATAGCCGGGCTTGAACCCGACCACACCGCAGAACGAGGCCGGACGGATCACCGACCCACCCGTTTGTGTCCCGACCGCCAGCGGCACCTGACCTGCGGCGACCGCGACGGCGGAGCCAGAGGACGAACCGCCCGGAGTTCGGTTGACGTCATGGGGATTGCGGCTTTTCGAGGGGTGCATATAGGCAAGCTCTGTGGTCACGGTCTTGCCGATGATGACCGCGCCCGCCGCACGCAGCCTTGCTACCACATGCGCGTCCTTATCAGGCACGCGCCCCTTGGCGATGGGTGTGCCATATTCGGTCGGCATTCCTTCGGTGTCGATGACATCCTTTATGCCCACCGGCACACCATGCAGCGCACCGGTTGCGGCTCCGCTTCGACGCCGTGCATCAAGTGCGCGTGCCTGCGTCATGGCATATTCGCCGTCGACATAGGCCCATGCGTTCAGCTGCGGCTCTGTCTCGGCGATGCGCTTCAGACACGCCGCCGTCGCCGCCTCTGCCGTAAGCGCGCCAGAGGCGATGCGGTCGCGCAACTGGATCGCGCCAAGGGATGCAGGATCAATAGCCATAGATCATATTCGGCAGCACAAAGACGATATCCGGCCAGATATACATGATCGCCATGGCGATAAAGACCATCATCAGGAACGGCATAACGCCTGCAAAGATATCGGTCAGCTTCACGCCCGGTGGCGCAATCCCCTTCAGGTAATAGGCCGACATCGCCATCGGCGGCGTCAGGAATGAGGTTTGCAGGTTCAGCGCCACGAGGATGCCGAAGAACAGGGGATCAATTTCGAACAGTGGCAGCAGCGGCAGGAAGATCGGCACGAAGATGATGATGATCTCGGACCATTCCAGCGGCCAGCCAAGCAGGAAGATGATCAACTGAGCCAGCAGCAGGAATTGCAACGGCGTCAGGTCCAGCCCGCTGACGAATTCCGAGATCACCTGCTCGCCGCCAAGATAGGAAAATACGGATGAGAAGGTGTAGGAACCGACGAACAGCCAGCAGACCATCGCTGTGGTGCGAACTGTCAGATAGACGGATTCGCGCAGCCTCTGGAACGTCATTGCGCGGTAAACGACAGCCAGAACCATCCCACCCAGTGCACCGATGGCGGCAGCCTCGGTCGGGGTTGCCAGCCCGAACAGGATAGAGCCGAGGACGGAGAAGATCAGCAGCGCCAGCGGCAGGAAGGATGTGACCAGCATCCAGATAAGCCTGCCGATCGGGACCGTCGGGACCTCTTCTTCTGTCGGGCGCGGGGCGACGGAAGGTTGCAGGATGGAACGGCCGATCACATAGGTCAGATACAGCCCGACCAGAACCAGACCGGGCAGCATCGCGCCGGCATAAAGCCGGACGATGGAAACGCCCGATGCTGCGGCATAGACGATCAGCATGATTGACGGCGGGATCAGGATACCCAGCGTGCCGCCCGCGCAGATGATACCGCTGGCAAAGCGCGGATCGTATCGTGCCTTCAGCATGGCGGGAAGTGCCAGCAGCCCCATCAGCGTAACCACCGCGCCCACGATTCCGGTGGCGGTGGCGAATAACGCACAGGTTATCAAAGCTGCAACACCCATCGAACCCGGCATGCTGCGCGAGGCGATGGCCAATGTCGAAAACAGCCGGTCGACGATATTGGCGCGTTCGACGACATAGCCCATGAACAGGAACAGCGGCACTGCCGTCAGCACCTCGTTCGACATAACGGTATAGGTCTGATTTATGAACAGATCGAAGATGCGGTTATTGTATAACCCCTCCAGCCATGTCCATTTTTCGGTCAGCCAGCCGGTATCTTCGGGCAGGCGGTCAAAGGCGCGCCACATGCGCCCGGCATCGAAATAGGCGTAATAGCCAAAGCCGATCCCCAGTGCCATGAGAGTGAAGGCAATCGGGAATCCCAGAAAGACCAGAAGAATGAAGATGCCCAGCATCATCAGGGCGATCTGTGGATCGGTCACGTCAGAAAACTCCATTGCATTGGCTGGTCGTGGCGCAGGGCGCGCATCATCTGTCCAAAGTCACTTGGGTTTGCGCCTCGTGCTCGCTTATCAGAAGCTGCTCTGTTTCCTCGACATCCTCCTCTGCCGCGATCCACACTCCGTCACGCATGGCGATCACGCTGCGCAGCAGTTGGGCGATGCCTTGCAGAAACAGCAGCAATCCGGCTGCGACGAGAACGGTTTTGAACTGATAGATCGGGATGCCTGCCGGACTGTTCACGCTGACCTCGCTGTATTGCCAGGAACGGGCAGAGTATTTCCAGCCCGACAGGATCAGTGCGGTGATGCCGGGAAAGAAGAAGATCAGATACAGCACGAAATCCACCGCGCCCTGTACCCGGACCGGCCAAAGACGATACAGGAAATCGCCGCGCACATGGCCGCCACGCGACAGCGTATAGGCCCCGCCCATCATGAACAGCGTGCCATACATGATGAAAGACACATCCAGCGACCATGTGGTCGGGCTGCGCAGGACGTAGCGGACAAAAACCTCGTAGCTGACACCGAATGTCATCAGCAGGATCAGCCAGCCGAACGTCTTGCCGTACCAGGCCGAGACGCGGTCGGCAAAGTGGATAAAAGATATCATGCAGCCCTCTGCGATCTGCGCCGCCCCCGATCTGGAAGGGGGCGGCGCAAAGGTATTAAAGTTTCAGCTCACCGGGGAAGAAATGCTCATAGGCAAGCGCGTAATCCGGCTTGTCCATGAGTTCATAGAAGACGGTGCGCTTTACCCACTCACGCTGAGAGTCCATGATCTTCTTGATCATCTCATCGCCTTCAAGCTGGGTGATCATATCCGACCAAGCATCAAGCTGCGCCTGCTGGATGTCCTGCGGCGTCTTGTGAATGGTCACACCGGATTCGTCGCGCAGTTTCATCAGGTCGGATGAATAATTGTCCAGTGCGAAGGCGGTGTTATAGGTCGAAACCGCCTCGACCCCGTGTTCCAGTATGGCCCGCAGATCGGGTTCCAGATCTTCCATCACATCGCGGTTGAACAGAAATTCGAACGCCTCTGCCGCCTGGTGGTAAGAGCCCATGTAATAGTTCTTCGCCACATCCTGCGCACCGAAGCGCAAGTCGGAAGAGGGGTTGTTGAACTCAAACGCGTCGATCACGCCGCGTTCCATTGCAGGCACGATTTCGCCGCCCGGCAGCTGTGCGACCGACATGCCCATTGATTGCAGCAGATCGGCGGCAAGGCCAACTGTGCGGTATTTCATGCCGTTGATATCTTCGACCGTGCTGATCGGTTCCTTGAACCATCCGAAGGGCTGGGCGGGCATCGGGAAGGCGAACATGCCGATCACGTTCAGGCCCATGACATCCTGCGTCAGTTCCCGATACAGGTCGCGCCCGCCGCCCGCGTAATACCAGCTGAGCATATTGGTCGGATCGCCGCCAAAGACCGGCCCCGTGCCGAAAAGTGAAGCCGCCTTATGCTTGCCATACCAATAGGCCGAAACCGAATGGGCGATGTCGATCACGCCGTCGCTGACGCCGTCCATGACCTGAAACGCGCCCACGACCGCACCGGCGGGCAGCAGGTCGATCTGGATCCGATCCCCCGACATGGCCTGCACGCGGTCGACATATTGCTGCGCCATGGTTTGCCAGATGTCAGAGGCCGGCCAGCTGGTCTGCATTTTCAGAACAAGCGGCGACTGCGCCAATACCGCCGGTGCCGCCAAAAGCGATGTCGCTGCCGCGCCACCTGCAATTGTGCCGCCGCGGCGTAGAAACGAACGACGTGATACAGTCTCGGCCTTCTTGGAGTCCAAGGTCATAATATTCCTCCCATGTTGCAGTTTGCAGCTCGTTTGTTATGGCTGCGGTTCTTATTCTTTAAGTTTGTAATATCTGCACAGTGTCTGGCAATCTTTTTTTGGTTTTGCCAGTTTTCGGAATGACTTTGCAGCGCTGCAAAGCTTTCCTTCAGTGCTGTCTTGGCGCAGTTATTGCTGGCAAATTATGTGCAGCAGCAACAATGCAGTAAGCAGCGCGTCAATCTGGTTTCAACGAAGATGCCCGGATCGTATCGTATTATTGGGGCGCAGGTCGCCATGGCCCCCCTTGCCGCGTGGTTGGGGTGGACTATTCCGATTCTTTTTGTCAGTTTATTGGCGATTGCCGGTGGCCAGAGCTTTGGCCGCGGCTATCCAGATATTTTTGTCAACGATTATGGCGAGCAGTAATGAGCAGTCACGAAATTCAGCGTTTTCCAATCACCCTTCGCGAGTTGGAGGTCGTCGCCGTCACAGATCTGACACCACATATGCGTCGCATCACCCTTGGTGGTCCGCAGCTGGGCGCTTTCGACGTGGGGGGCAAGATGCAGGCGGCGATGAAATGTCTTGGCCCGGACGACCATGTGAAGCTGTTCTTTCCTGATCCGAAAAGCGGTATCCTCAGCCTGCCTCAGCAAGGTGACGGGCGGCTGCACTGGCCCGAAGACCCGCCAGCCATTTCACGCGAGTATACGCCTCGGGCATTTGATGAGAATGCTGGCGAGCTGGTGTTGGATTTCGTGCTTCACGGGCATGGCATTGCCGGACTTTGGGCGGCATCGGCCACACAGGGCGACAGGATTCATGTCGCGGGACCGCGTGCGTCGAAACTGTTCCCCCCGGCTTCCTCCTATGTGCTGCTCGGCGATGAAACTGCCATTCCCGCCATCGCCAACTGGCTGGAGATGATGCCTGCGACGACAAGGGCGGATGTTCATATCCTCGCGGCGGCCCTTTCCGCGCAAATCCCGCTGGACGGTCCGCCGGGTGCTACCGTTACATGGCACGCGCAGGATACCGCCGATACGGACGTTCTGGTGCGGCTGTGCGGGACGCCTGCGCCCGACAGCTTCGTCTGGGCCGGGGCAGAGCGTTCGGCCATCACCGCGCTGCGTGAGCATCTGGACCAGATCGGCCACCCGAAAGAGCTGTCGCACGTGTCCAGTTACTGGACGTTGGCGGCATAGCGCGATCGTTCTGGCGGGCTGTAACCGGACGGATCACAAGACGATCAGCGAAGCATGAAGCGCAACGCGGCATCGGCCAGCTTGCCGAATGGTGCCCGTATCAGGTTTGCGGCGTTCCATTTGTGCTGGCTGTAGATGCCCTTTGCGTGGCTGAAAGCGCGAAATCCCTCGACCCCGTGATAGGCACCGATCCCGCTGGCCCCAACGCCGCCGAAGGGCAGGTCGTCCTGCACATAGTGCATCAGCGTGTTGTTGATTCCGACATTACCCGAAACCGTCCGCGTCAGCACCTTTTGCCGCGCCGCGTCGTCATCACCGAAATAGTATAGCGCAAGCGGGCGCGGCCTTGCATTGACATAGGCAATGGCCTCTTCAATGCTGCGATATGTGATGACAGGCAAGATTGGCCCGAAGATCTCCTGCTGCATCACCTTCATCTCTTCGGTGACGTTCAGCAGCAACGACGGCGGCAGCTTCTGTGTGCCCGCGTTTTGCGGCGCCTCTGCAAGGGTTATCACATCTGCGCCCTGAGCCTCTGCATCTGTCAGCAGACCTGTCAGCCTTTGAAAATGGCGGTCATTGATAATGGCGCTGTAATCTTTGCTTTCGGCCCCGCCCGGATACATTTGCGACACGGCTTTGACATAGGCCGAACGAAAGTTTTCCACGTCATCAGCCTGCAAAAGGACATAATCCGGCGCGATGCAGGTTTGACCCGCATTGGCCAGTTTGCCGAATGCGATATTGGCCACATTTTCCTCTGTCGCGTGACCGGGGGCGATGATGGCCGGGGATTTTCCGCCAAGCTCCAGCGTGACCGGAACGAGGTTTTCGGACGCGGCCTTCATGACGGCGCGGCCGACCTGCGTGCTGCCTGTAAACAGCAGATGATCAAAGGGCAGCGCGGTAAAGGCGGCCCCGACTTCGGCATCGCCGTTTATGACCGCCACCTGATCCTGCGCAAAGTTATCTGCAAGAATTTCTGCCATGAGACTGCTGGTTTCGGGCGTATATTCCGACGGTTTCACCATCACTCGATTGCCCGCCGCAAGGGCGGTCGCCAACGGCATCATCGCCAGCGAAAGCGGATAGTTCCAGGGCGACACGACGCCGACCACACCCAGCGGCTGATAGGCGACATAGGCGCGTCCGGATTGATAGGTCAAAGCGACATGGCGGCGCTCTGGACGCATGAAGCGGCGCAGGTTCCGGCGAAGATAGTCGATCCCCTGCACGGTCGGCACGATCTCCATCAGGGCCGTTTCATGAGGGGAGCGGTGACCAAAATCAACGCTGATCGCCGATTCTATCCGTGCGCGGTTGGCGATGATGGCCTGACGAAGCTTTTTCAGATCGGCCCTGCGCTGCGCGAGATCCGGCGGGTCACCTTGCAGAAAAGCGCTGCGCTGCAACTGCAGAATATCGGCTGGATCGTTCATGATGTCACCTGAAGTTGACAATGGTAACTTTACAGTCAGATAGGGTGTAATGTAGATGCTGTCAACATTCGATGAAAACCTGTGTGGGAGAGGGCGGAAAATGGCCAGGAAAGCGTATCATCATGGCGATCTGCGGCGCGCGGTTATCGACACCGCCATGGCGATGCTGGTTGAGGACGGCGATTGGCGCTTCACCTTGCGAGAGGTCGCCCGCCGTGCCGGTGTCAGCCACGCCGCGCCGTATAAGCATTTTGCCGATAAATCCGTCTTGCTGGGCGAACTGGCCCTTATCGGCTTTGACCGGCTTTACGAGGCTCTTCAGGTTCCCACGCGTGATAGCGGCGATTTCGATGCTGAATTGATTGGCATGGCCCGGGCTTATCTGAACTTCGGCGCCCGGAACCCCGCGCTCTACCACCTCATGTTCGGTGCCGATGTCGCCCGGTCGTTCGAACTGCATCTTCAGCCACGCGCGATGGCGCCCTTTCTGCTTCTGGTCGATACGTTGACGCGCGGTCAATCTGCGGGCTGGATAAGCGACCGACCGGTGCGGGGTCTGGCGGCATCGTGCTGGGCGCAGCTTCATGGGCTGACCACGCTGAGGCTTGACGGTTTGCTGCGGGTCGAGAAGGTCGGCGCAGATGCAGTGGAGGTCGCTGTGGCCACACTGCTGTCCGGGGTAAAATCAAATTAAATTAAACTCTTGAGGGTTTCATTCTGCTTCCTCTCGCAGGGTGGTGTTAACCACAATTCAACCATACGGCGAAAATTTCTGTTGACGTCTGGTATATTCCGTCCCTAGTGTTGGTATATACCACTTTGGACGATCGCCACTTTGCCGCAATATCAGAAAATCTCGACGGAACTGGAAATCCGCATCCGCAACGGCGAGATCCCGATCGGTGGGCGGTTGCAATCTGAACGTGATCTGGCCGAAGCAGCCGGAGTCAGCCGGATGACCGCGCGGCGCGCCATTCACGAACTGGTTGCAAAGGGTGTGGTCGAGGCGCGGGGTGGCAGCGGCCACTATGTCCGCAACGCTCAGATTCAGCAGCAACTGACCAGCCTGACCAGCTTCACCGAGGAGATCGAAAGTCAGGGGCGCAAAAGTTCCAGCCTTGTCGTTGTCAGCGAGACGGGCCGTCCCGATCATGAGGTGCGCGCGGCTTTGGAGCTGGGCGAGGACGAGGAAGTCCATCGCCTTGTTCGTGTCCGCCTTGCCGATGCAGAGCCAGTGGCACTGGAGACGACATTTCTTGTTGCCTCAGCCATGCCCGGCCTGATTGACGTGATAGATTTCTCGGTTACGTCGCTTTATCGCCATATCAGCGAAGCTTACGGCATCGTCCCGACCCGGGCCGAGCAGCGGCTGAAGGCGACACTCGCCGACCGCAAGACCGCCACGCATCTGCAGATCGGCGTCGGCGATCCAATCCTGAACATCCGCCGCCTGACACGCGACGCGAATGGCGTGGCGTTCGAATATGTCCGCTCCTCTTATCGCGCGGATCTGTTTGAAATCAAAGCTGAACTGAATGTGACACCGGGAAAGATTGAATGAGCCTGACCGAGGAATATTACGACCAGATCATCGCCCGCCTGAACGAAACGCGCCGGGAAACGGCAGATGCGGCAGGCGATGCAGCGCGCGCCATCGTTAAGGCCGTGCGCAATGACGGGCGCGTGTATGTGTTCGGCACGGGGCATTCCCATGTCATGGCCGAGGAACTGCATTACCGCGCAGGCGGGCTGGCCGTGACTGTCCCGATCCTGGCCGGGCCGATCATGGTGCATGAGGGCGCGGTCGCGGGCACGGTGTATGAACGGACCAGCGGAATCGTGGCCCCGATACTGGAGCGCTATGGCATCGGGCCGAATGACGTGATGATCGTCGTGTCGAATTCGGGCGTAAACGCGGCCCCTGTGGAAGCGGCGCAATTCGGCAGGGATGCAGGGGCCACGGTGATCGCGCTGACCTCTATCGCTTATTCGACTGCCGCCGCCAATGGCCGGACCCGGATCGCCGATATCGCCGATATCGTTCTGGATAACGGCTCTCCGCCCGGTGATGCGGTGCTGTCAGTGCCGGGATCGGAACTGAAGGTCGCGCCGGTGTCCACCGTGATTGGTGCGGTCATCCTGAATGCCATCTTTGCCGAGGTCGCTGCCGCGCTGTCGCAGGATGGGGATGCGCCGATCTATCGCAGCGCGAATATGCCGGGGGCGAATGACCATAACGCCCGGCTGGTTCGCAAATACCGCGGACGAAACCCGCATCTTTGAAAGCATGCCTGTCCGGAAGGGCGGACGGGCCAAACCTTGGGGGGAATACCATGAAGAAACTTCAAACCACATGCACGGCACTGGCTGTCATCCTGCCGCTGCAAGCCTTCGCTCAAGATGTCGAGCTTACCCTTTGGCATATGGAGCAGCCGCCCCACCGCGTTGAGCGTCTGCAACAGCTTATTGACGCCTTCAACGAAAGCCATGACGGCGTGACCGTCTCGCAAGAGCCGCAGAACTGGGGCGAAATCTACGCCAAGGCACCGGCGGCCTTGGCCGCTGGTGTGGGTCCCGACATCATGTTCGTGACCCCCGATTTCGTTCCGATCCTGAAACAGGTGACAGATATTCCCTCGGTCGAGGGGCTGGTGAGTGAGCTGGACAGCAAACACGACTTCATCGACAGCACGGTCGAGGCTTACAGCTATGAAGACGGGATCTGGGCGGTGCCGCTGTACAACATGGCCATGAACCTGTGGTATCGCAAAAGCGACCTGTCAGAGGCCGGGATCGAAGTGCCGCAGACATGGGACGATCTGAAGGCCGCTGCCGAAACGCTGTCGGCGGATGGCGTTTATGGTCTGGGCCTGCCTGCAAACAAACAGCTTTACACCGATCAGACGGTCTACAGCTTCATGGTGAATGGCGGCGCGACCGAAATCTTCAACGAGGACGGGACGCTGCGTTTCGACAACCCCGAAACGGTGGACAGCTATACCACCTATGCCGATCTGCAGAAGCTGTCGCCGCCCGACAGCACCTCGTGGACATGGGGCGAGGCAGAAGCCTGTTTCATCTCGGAAAGCTGTGGGATGATCCTGCAATTCTCTGTCATCACCAGCTATGACACGCAGGGTGCCGGCGATGCTGCCGATCTGGGTGTCGCGCCGATCCCGGCTAAATCCGCTGACGGCGATCACAACACCATCGCCTATGCCAATGCCGGTCTGATCCTGTCTACCGAAGAGGCAGAGCGTGAAGCGGCAGGCGCGTTCCTTTCCTTCCTGCTGGAGCCGGAAAATTACGGCAGCTTCCTTAATATGGAGCCCGGCCTGTTCATGCCCCTGACCGCGACCGGAGCAGAGGCGGAAAGCTTCTGGTCCGATCCGCTGACCGCAAAGTATCGTGAGCAGGTTGAAGGCATCATCGCCAATTCGCACAACGGCCAGCTTTTCGGCTTTACCAGCGGGCGGACCTTCCCCTCGATTGCGGCAATCTCTGCGCGGAACCTGATTGCAGAGACGTTGCAGGACATCGTTGTGCGCGGCAATTCCCCGGCCGATGCCGTGGCCGCCGGGCAGGCGCAGATGTCTGACGCGGCAGCGAACTGAAGGGCAGGGCCATGCGTCGTTCGACCCCGCTGGCGATAGCCTTTGTGGCGCCGGCAATGTTGCTGCTGGCGGGCATTTTGGGATGGCCGCTGATCTCTGCCGTCATCCTCAGCCTGCAGAATGTCCGCGCCATCGGCTCGGGCGGGGAGATGATCGGGCTCAGCCATTATGGCAAGGTTCTGTCTGATCCGACCTTCTGGGGCGCCGGGTTGAACAGTTTGATCTGGGTCGTCGCGAATGCGGTGGTCCAGACCATTCTGGCGCTGATAACCGCATTGGCCCTGCAACAGAATTTTCCCGGTGTCCGCATCGCGCGGACCTGGGTGATCCTGACATGGATCGTGCCGACCGTGGTGACGGTTATCGTCTGGCGTTGGCTGTTTTCCTCTTCCGGGGGGATGATCAACCCGCTGCTGATGCAACTTGGCCTGATCGAACGGCCCATCGGCTTTTTCAACACCCCAGCCACGGCGATGGCGACGCTGATCTTCATCAACTCCTGGCGGTGGTTTCCCTTTATCGCGCTGATGATGCTTGCGGGGCTGACCCGCATCCCGTCCGATCTGTATGAGGCAGCGCGGCTGGACGGGGCGAACAGCTGGCGGCGCTTCACGCGGATCACCTGGCCGCTGCTGGCACCGACTCTCGGGGTGTTGCTGGTGATCGGGACGCTGCTGTCTTTCAACGTCTTCGATATCATCTGGCTGCTGACCTCTGGCGGGCCTGCGGGTGGCACGCGGACGCTGCCGGTGCTGATCTACGAGACCGCGTTCAAATCCTATAACCTCAGCGAAGCGGCGACGATTTCGGTCCTTGCAACGCTGCTGCTGATGTCATTCGCGCTGCTGGCCACGCGCCATATCAGCCGGTCGGAGGCAACGTGATGCGCCGTTCCTGGCAAATGAATATCGCCCTGACGCTGTCGCTTGTGTTCCTGGGCCTGCTGATCCTGCTGCCGTTCTGGTGGGTCGTTTCCAGCTCTTTCAAAGAATCGCAGGAGATCATTTCCCGCACACCCACCATGGTGCCGCATTCCTTCACGCTTCAACATTTCCAGAAGCTTCTCGGCAGTTCGGATTACCCGGTCTACATGCTCAACAGCGTGATCGTCTCGACGATTTCGGCCATCATCACGCTGATGATGGCTGTGCCTGCAGCCTATGCATTCTTCCGGATGCGCTTTCCGGGGCGAGAGGTCATGTATCGCACCATACTGCTGGCCTATGCCTTCCCGAGCATCGTGGTTCTGATCCCGCTGTTCGGCATGTTCGTCCGCCTTGGTCTTGTCGATACGCTGACCGGGCTGGTCATCATCAACGTAACCTTCGCATTGCCGTTTTCGATCTGGATGCTGCGTTCGTTCTTTGCGGGCTTGCCATCGGAGATCGAGGAAGCTGCCGTGATGGACGGTGCCAGCACCCTGGTCATTCTGCGCCGCGTGATGATCCCGCTGATCATGCCGGGCATCGCCTCGGTTGGCATCTTCGCATTCATACTGTCCTGGACGGAATATGTTTTCACCTCGGTGCTGATCGTGTCCGATGCGAAGCGCACCGTGCCGGTCGGGTTTTCAGGCATCATCGGCCAGTATCAGATCGACTGGGGCATGTTGCTTGCCGGGGCAAGCTTTGCCGTTCTGCCCGTCATCATCCTTTTCTCTCTGGTTGGACGCTGGTTCGTCGGCGGTCTGACCGAAGGCGCCGTCAAGTAAGGAAGCCGGAACCATGTCCAGTCTCAATATCGCATCGCTGCACAAATCCTATGGTGAGCTCCAGGTGCTGCACGATATCGACCTATGTGTCGAAAGCGGCGAGTTCGTCGTCTTTGTCGGCCCGTCGGGCTGCGGCAAGTCCACCCTTCTGCGCACCATTGCAGGTCTGGAGGATGCAAATTCCGGCAGCATTCGCATCGACACGCGCGAGGTGACGCGCGTCGATCCAGCTGATCGCGGCATTGCGATGGTGTTCCAGACCTATGCACTTTATCCGCATATGACAGTCGAAGAGAATATGGCCTTCGGTCTTGAAATGTCCGGCATGTCAAAGGAGGAACGCAGGCAGGCGGTCGCGCGTGTGGCCGAAACGCTGCATCTGACCCCGTATCTGTCGCGCAAACCGCGCCAGCTTTCCGGCGGGCAGCGCCAGCGTGTCGCCATTGGGCGAGCCATTGTGCGCAATCCGCAGATTTTCCTGTTCGATGAGCCGCTGTCGAACCTTGATGCCGAACTGCGCGTCAAGATGCGGATGGAGATCGCCGCCCTGCATCAGCGCCTTGGTGCGACAATGATCTATGTCACCCACGATCAGGTTGAGGCGATGACGCTGGCCGACAAGATCGTCGTGCTGCGCGACGGGCGGATAGAACAGGTCGGCCCCCCGATGGCGCTTTATGCCAACCCGGACAATGCCTTTGTCGCCGGCTTCATCGGCTCGCCCAAGATCAACTTTTTCGAGGCGCGGGTGACGGCGCAAGCGGCAGCCGATGCGGTGACGCTGGATGTGCCGCGGCTGGGGCTGAATGGCCTGCAGGTTCGTGTGCGCGATCAGGCTCCGTCAACCGGCAGCGAGGTTACGCTTGGTCTTAGGCCAGAGCATTTCGGTGGCGCAGGTGCCGGTCGAGGCCCACAGGTCAGATTGGTTGCCGATGCCGTCGAAAACCTTGGCAGCGTGTCCTATGCTTACGCGGATACCCAGGCTGAAGAACCGATGGTGATCGAGATCAAGGATGAAGCGCTGCTGACGCCCGGTGATACGGTCATGGCAGAGGTGCTTGCAGATAAAGCTTTCCTGTTTGATGCCGGTGGCAAACGGCTCTGACCTTGGCGGGGGATGTCACCTGATGGGCAGCTATTTCATCGGTCTCGACGCCGGATCGTCGCTGTGCAAGGCGGCGGTCTTTACCGCCGATGGCCGCCAGCTGTCCGAGGCACGGCGCAAAACCCCGCTTTCGCGGCCACATAACGGATGGGTCGAAGCTGATCCCGATGCTTGCTGGCGCGCCGTTTGCGATGTGCTGCGGCAAGCTGTCGCAGAAAGCGGCGTCTCTCCGGATCAGATCGGCGGGCTGGGCCTGTCTGCGGCGATGGTCGGTGCGTGGGTGGTTGACGCGCAAGGCAACGCTCTGCGGCCCGGTATCAACTGGGAAGATAACCGCAGCCAGCCTCTTATCGATGAGATGGTGCAGGACAACCCCGACGTCATGTCGCGGATATTTCAAAGCTCTGGCTCGGCCCTGCAACAGGGCTGCACCTTGCCCGTCCTCGCATGGCTGGATCGGCATGAGCCTGACTTGCTGAACCGTGCCGCGTATGTGTTCGGGTATAAGGACTACCTGCGGATGCGTCTGACCGGGCAGGCCGCGACGGACAGGACCGAGGCTTCGGTCGCGCCGGGCGATGCAGCAGAGCAGGGGCGTAGCGAACAGATGATTGCGCTTTTCGGTCTGGGCCATCGCCGCGATCTGCTGCCGAAGGTCAGGGAATCCGGCGAACTGGCTGGCGGTCTGACGGCGGGCGCCGCCACCGCGACGGGTTTGCCACAGGGGCTGCCCGTCGCCATCGGTGCGGGCGACGTGCCTTCGATGGTCATAGGCGCGGGCGGTTTGGCCAACCAAGAGGTGACGGCGGTTCTGGGCACGACCTGTATGATTGGCACCTGCCTTGACCGACCAATGTTCGAACCCGCCAATATCGGCCTGCTGTTCTCGCTGCCCGATGGTCACTGGTTCCGGGCGATGGTCAATGTTGCGGGAACGCTGAACCTCGATTGGGTGATTTCGGTTCTGACGCCTGATCTGGCCGAAGATCCCGACCGTTACGATGCCGTGACGGCGATGGCCGAGCGCTCTGCCATCGGGGCGAATGGTGTCGTCTATCTTCCATATCTCAGCGAAAGCGGGATCATCGCCCCTGTGGTCGCGCCGGATGCGCGTGCGCAATTCGCCAATCTGTCGGCGCGCCACAACCGCGATGATATGATCCGCGCGGTGTTCGAAGGCGTCGCCTTCGCCATGCGTGATCTGATCGCGTTGCTGCCCGGCAAAAGTGAAAGTTTGCGCCTGACCGGCGGCGGCAGTCAGAGCAGTTTCTGGTCACAAATGATCGCCGACATTTTGCAGATGGAGGTCCGCGTGCCCAGAGGTTCCGAGTTCGGCGCACGCGGTGCCGCCTTGCTGGCGGCGACTGCGGTGGGGCAGTTTGCGGATGTTACTGCGGCTTCACGTGCGGTTGATGAGGCAGAGGCCTGCTATCTGCCCGATAGCACGCGCCGCAGCGCTTACGACGCGGGCTATCGGCTTTACTGCGAGGCGCGGGATCATCTGCTGCGCTGAGGCAAGTGCTCAGGAAGTCTTGGCGTCCGAAAGTCCGGCCATGATATATTGCAAAACCAAACGGTCGCGACGCTGGGCGAGATCCTGCGGCGAAGATTTCGCGTTCAGTGCCTCCATTTCACCAGCCAGCCGGTCAACGACATCAGGGGTAAGTTGGGGTGCACCCAGATCGTTCCACCATGTCTCGACATGCGGGCCGATATGCTTGCTGAAATTCCGAATGCCGCCTTCGCCGCCGCCAAGATGGAACAGGGTGGTCGGGCCAAAGGCCGCCCAACGTAAACCGGGGCCATAGGCCACGGCCTTGTCGATATCGGCAAGGCTGGCGACGCCTTCCATTGCGAGGTTGATCGACTCTCGCCAGATCGCCGCTTGCAGGCGGTTGGCGATGTGGCCGGGCACCTCTTTATGAAGCCGGACGCAGACCTTTCCCAGCGATTCATAGAAATCCCACGCCGCGTTCAGGCTTCTCTCATCGGTCAGATCGTTGCCCATGATCTCGACCAGCGGGATAAGGTGGGGCGGATTGAACGGGTGGGCCAGAACCAGCCGCGATGGATCTGACAGCCCCTTTTGCAGATCGCTGAGCCGCAGGCCCGATGTCGATGTGCCGATAATCGCCCCGGCTTTCAGGTGCTGCTCTATCCGGCTGTAAAGCTCATGCTTCAGGTCAAGGTTTTCTGGGATGCTTTCCTGAATGAAATCGGCGTCACGAACCGCCTCGGCGGGATCGGAGACGAATGTGACCCTGGACAGGTCGCCGGCCTGTGTCCAGCCAAGCGCGCTTAACGCATCTGCCGCGCCATCCACAAAAGCCGAAAACCGCTTCTGTGGATCTGGCGACGGATCGGAAATCGTCACCTGCCTGCCCGTTGCGGCGAACAGGGCGGCCCAGCTTAGCCCGATCGTGCCTGCGCCAAGGATCGCGATATGTGGAAACTGCATGTTGATAACCTTCTTCTGGCCGCGTGCGTGACAAAAATGATGCATCGCCGCGACCTTATGCGAATTGTCGTGAAAAGCCATAGCTGGCTTACCGACGTGAGATGCGCGTTGTCAGTGCATATCGTTGAAACTAACCTGACCGCAAATACCGAGGAGGAAAGTCAATGTTTGCGCGTGAACATATTGAATATGAGGCAATCGACCTGCCGGATCGCATCGATCTGAGCGATGAGGAGATGCAGTCCGCCGCCCGCGCATTCTACGAAAAGATGAAGGCGCGACACACGGTTCGGGATTTTTCAGATCGTCCCGTGGCGCGAGCTGTGATCGAGGATTGCGTCCGGACCGCAGGGACCGCGCCGTCCGGGGCCAACCATCAGCCGTGGCATTTCGTTGCAATTGCAGACCCTGCTTTCAAAAAGCGCATCCGCGACGCGGCCGAAGAGGAAGAGCGCCGGTTTTACGAAGGCGGTGCAGGCGACGAATGGCTGAAAGCACTCGAACCTATCGGCACCAATGACAGCAAGCCTCATCTGGAGGATGCGCCGTGGCTGATCGTCATTTTTGCGCAACGCTGGGGGTACTTTGACGACGGTGAGAGGTTCAAGAATTACTATGTCCCCGAAAGCACGGGCATCGCGACGGGCTTTCTGCTGGCCGCGCTGCATCATGCGGGGCTCGTTGCGCTGACGCATACGCCGAACCCGATGAAATTCCTGAATGAGATGCTGGGTCGCCCGGATCATGAGAAGGCAATCATGATCGTGGCTGTCGGCCATCCGCGCGACGATGCAAAGGTGCCGAAGGTGGCAAAGATAAAGAAGCCGCTTAATGAAATTCTTACGGTTGCTGATTAGTCATTAACCGTGAAAACTTGCCCACAAATCATACGTCGACCGAACGGAAAACTTTGATGTGAGCGAGAGCGATTCCGGTCGCATATGATTGTTTTAGATAAATTTTGCTAGAATTTGCGACTTTATGACGACTGAGACGTCACCAGAGTGTTACCTGTCCGACGTGTGACTGTCGCAACCGCCGCCTAATTGCTGCCGCAAAGGAAGTTGAAAGCGGCATGCAGTCACTATGAGAATCGAAGCTCAGGGAATTACGCGTATCTTCGGCGCCACCCGTGCCGTCGATGATGCGAGCTTCACCATAGACCAGCCGAGGATGATCGGGGTTATTGGCAGTTCCGGCGCCGGGAAATCCACCCTGCTGCGCATGTTTAACCGGCTGACCGATGCCAGCGGCGGGCGGTTGCTGATCGAGGGTCGCGATGTACTGGCCCTGAAGGGTGAGGCGAAACGGGCCTGGCAGGCCGATTGTGCGATGATCTTTCAGCAGTTCAATCTGGTTGGCCGGATCGACGTGGTTTCCAATGTGCTGCACGGTTTGCTGAACAAGCGCGGCACGTTGTCCACACTTTTCAATATCTGGTCGCGCGAGGATATCGACCGCGCCATTGCCATTCTCGACCGTCTGGGCATCGCCGAGCAGGCACCGAAACGCGCCGAGGCGCTGTCCGGCGGCCAGCAGCAGCGCGTCGCCATCGCGCGGGCGCTGATGCAGGACCCGAAGATCATCCTCGCCGATGAGCCCATCGCCAGCCTCGATCCGATGAACGCGCAGGTGGTGATGGACAGCCTGCGCCAGATCCATGAGCAGGACGGCCGGACCGTGATTGCCAACCTGCATACGCTGGATACCGCACGGCGCTATTGCGACCGGGTGATCGGGATGCGCAAGGGGCGCATCGTCTTTGACGGTACACCTGCGCAGCTGACGACTGGTGTCGCACGCGACATCTATGGCGCAGGTGCCGAGTTCAGCGAAGGCACGACCTCGACCTCTATCCCAAGTGACCGCGTCGGAGACAATGAATTTGCCGACCGGATGCTTGCTGACTGAGTTTCAACCCCCAATGGAGATTCCGATGAAACGGACCCTGACCCTTATGGCCCTTTCGACGGCACTTGCCATGCCCCATCTTGCCGCAGCGCAAGAAGAGATCAGCGAATTCAACATCGGTGTGCTGGGCGGCGAAAATGCCCAGGACCGCATGACCTCGAACGAGTGTCTTCGCAGCTACACCGAAGAGGCGCTTGGCGTTCCGGTCAAACTTTTTACGCCGGCCGATTATGATGGTGTGATCCAGGGCCTTCTGGGTGGCACGCTGGACGCGGCCATTCTGGGTGCATCGGGCTATGCCAAGGCCTATCTGACCGACCCCGAGGCGGTCGAGCCGGTTCTGGTCAAGACCAATGTTGACGGTGCTTCGACCTATTATTCGGTCGGCTTTGCCCGTGTCGACAGCGGCATCACTTCGCTGGAAGACGCCAAGGACAAGGTTCTGGGCTTCGGCGATCCGAACTCGACCTCGGGCTATCTGATCCCGGCGGTTGAAATGCCGGAGGCCGGTTTTTCGGTGAAGCCGGGCGAGTATTTCGCCGACATCAAGTTCACCGGTGGTCATGAGCAGACCATTGTTGCGGTCAATAACGGCGATATTGACGCCGGCGTGACCTGGGCCGATGGTCTGGGAGACTGGGAAGACGGATATAATTCCGGTGCGCTGCGCAAGGCCGTGGATTCCGGCATCGTCGATATGAACGATCTGGTCGAGATCTGGCGCTCAAACCCGATCCCGGAAGGACCGATGGTCGTTCGCAAGGCGCTGCCCGAAGACGTCAAATCGACCTTCACTGATCTGCTCGCCAATCTGCATGACACAGATATCGACTGCGCCTATGGCGTGGCCAGCGGCGAGACCGCCGGGTTCGAGCCGGTGAGCCATGATGCGTACAAGACCATTATCGAGGTCCGCAAGGCCGAAGAACAGGCCGGTAGCTAAGGCATAGGGCAGGCGGCGCGGGGCAGGGGCTCGCGCCGCCATTGCAACGGATTTCCGATGACCGATATCTCTCAGATCTCTGCGGATTACCGCGCCGCATCGGGCCGAAAACGCCTGTATTCCGGGCTGCTTTGGGGGCTTTTTGCCCTGCTGATGATTTCGGGCTTCAATCTGGCGAATGACCGCAATGCAGGTGGCTTCTGGGACGGTCTGCCGCAGGTTTTCGATTTCCCGGCAGAGCTGATTTCCGAGGCGGCGGGCAAGGCCGCGAACCTGCCCGGCCTTATGGTTGGCTATCTTCCCGCACTGATCGAGACGATCAACATTGCGGCGGTTGCAACGCTGATCGGGGTGATCGGCGGCGGCATCATGGCGCTTTTGTCGACGCCGGGGCTGGCGCCCTGGCCGCGGCTGATCCCGTTGTTCCGGCGGATGCTGGATATCGCGCGCGCCATACCGGAACTGGTCATCGCGCTTGTGTTCATCTTCATTTTGGGCGGCGGACCTGTGCCCGCGACGCTGGCCATCGCCTTTCACGCTGTGGGTGCACTTGGCAAGCTGTTCTCGGAAGTGGCGGAAAACGCCAGCACCAAGCCGGTCGAGGGGCTGGAATCAGTTGGCGCAAGCTGGGTTCAGCGCATGTGGTTCGGCGTTATACCGCAGGTTGCACCGAACTGGATCAGCTATGCCATGCTGCGCTTTGAGATCAACATCCGGGCCAGTGCAATCCTTGGCTTTGTAGGCGCCGGTGGCATCGGTTACGAATTGCGCAATGCCATAAGCTGGGGGCAGGGCCGCTATGACGCGGCGGCTGCCATCTTCATCCTGCTGTTTCTGACCATCGTCCTGTTCGATCAGCTTTCCAGCATGGCGCGTGAGCGTCTGGTGCGCGGCAATGTCGGGGGGCGTATCTGATGGCGATGGCGGAACTCAGCCCGGGCGTTCATGCCGGATTTAGGCGACGCCGCTTCTTTTCTCTGGCCGTGCCTGCGGCGGTGCTGACCTATCTGATTTATATCGCGATAGCCTTTGATCTGGCCGGTCTGGCCTCTCGTGCCAGATGGGATAACGGCGCGCTTCTGCTTCAGGATTTCTGGTCATACAAAACCCATGTGACGCGGGAAAACCGCCGCGGCGACGGCGCAGTCGTCACCGCGATCGAGGGGATGCGCAACGCCACCTATGCACCGGGGCAGGAACCCGAATGGGTTCAGCCAATGCCGGATGGCGGCACCCGTGTTGCTCTGCGCGGCGGAAACAATGTCACAATCGCGGCTAATGGCGATGTCACGTTGGAGGCGGAAGGAGGGGCCTATCACATCACCCCCACGGCAGAAGGCATTACCACCGATATTGCCGATCCGCCCGGCTGGATGAACCTGTCTGACAAGCGCCTGACCGCGAACCTGCCCGCAGGGGCGCGACTGACCGTCACGCGGTCCCGGACAGAGGTGTTTCGCCGCTCGCCCGGCTGGGAGCTGTTCTTTTTCGATCTCTCCAGCCCGTTTTACGGCAAATCGCTTCCGCAGCTCGTCGGGCTGGTATTCAGCAGCGATCAGCTTGTTCCCGGCAGGTCCAATATCGCCGCGATGGCTTCGGATTTCTGGTATAACAGCGTCTGGCATCATGGCGATGTGGCCTGGGCGATTTTCGAAACACTGCTGATGGCGTTTCTGGGGACATTCGGGGCAGGGCTGATAGCGCTTCCCATCGCGTTTATGGCCGCGAACAACTTTGCGCCCTCGCGCATTATCCGCCAAGCCTTCCGGCGCGTGTTCGATTTCCTGCGCGGTGTCGATGCGCTGATCTGGACCATTGTGCTGTCGCGCGCCTTCGGGCCGGGGCCTCTGACCGGGTCATTGGCGATCCTGATGACCGACACCGGGACCTTCGGTAAACTGTTTTCGGAAGCTCTGGAAAATGTCGATGAAAAGCCGATTGAAGGGCTGCGGTCGACCGGTGCTGCCGCGATGCCGCGTGTCAGGTGGGGCGTGATGCCGCAAATCGCGCCAGTGATCCTGTCGCAGCTTCTGTATTATTTCGAATCCAATACGCGAAGCGCCACGATCATTGGTGCCATCACAGGCGGCGGTATCGGCCTGTTGCTGGTTCAGGCGATCCAGACCCAGAAGGACTGGGAGCATGTGACCTATTACATCGTGCTGGTCGTGCTGCTGGTTGTCGCGATGGATTGGGTATCCGGCAAGATCCGCGCGCGCCTGATCCGGGGCTGACATGGCGCGTTTAAGCGCGGATGAACCGCTGATTCTTGACGGCGCCGACGTCGCCGCCTCGCAATTCGGCCGTTATTGTGAGGTTGGTGCCGGGGCGCGCGTGCTGAACTGCAGCTTCGGCGATTACAGCTATTGCGACCGGCTTGCAGACATTGCCAATACCACCATCGGCAAGTTCGCCAATATCGCCGCGCTGACCCGGATCGGGCCCACGGATCACCCGATGACCACGGCGAGCCTGCACCATTTCATCTATCGTTCGGAATATTACTGGGACGATGCGGAAGCCGATCCAGATTTCTTCGCGGCCCGCGCCGCGCGGCGGACCTGGATCGGGCATGACACATGGATCGGACATGGTGCCATCGTGAAACCCGAAATCCGCATCGGCCACGGGGCCATCGTTGCGGCGGGTGCGGTCGTGACAAAAGATGTGCCGGACTGGATGATCGTCGCGGGCTGTCCGGCTGTGCCTCTGCGCCGCCGGTTCACCGAAGAAATCGGCGACAGGCTGATGCGGCTTGGCTGGTGGGACTGGGATCATGACCAGCTTCGACAGGCCTTGCCCGACTTTCGCAGTTTGCCGGTCGCCGATTTCCTGACGCGTTATGAATCCTGATCGCCAAGGAACAGGGTGACCCGCTCTCCGGCCCACCATGTCAGCCCGCGCTCAATCCGGCGACCATTGGCAGCGTTAATGGATTCCGTCCGGAGCAATGCGCCGCCGGGATCAATCTGTAGCGTCGCGGCTTGTGTCTCATTGGCGAGCGCCGCGGCCATCCGCGTGCTGACGCGGGTGTAATCAGAAATTCCGCATTGCGCCAATGCCCGCGTGATCGAGCCCTCTTTGGACAGCGCCCCAATCAGCTTGGGTGACAAATCAGCGGGGAAAATCGAACGGAACAGCGCAACGGGACGGTAATCGACCGTCGATACGCCTTCGACTGCAAGAACCTTGCTGCCGGGGGGGATGTTCAGCGCCGTGGCCTCTGTCTTGTCACATTGCCGGGTCACGACGCTGTCAATCTTCCGGCCCGGAACGCGACCGGCCAGTTCTATATTGCGATGAAAGCGGACGCGTTCACCCAGCCGGTACTCAAGCGGCGCTGCGGCGACGAAGACACCCGCGCCACGACGTGAATACAACAGGCCTTCTTCAGCCAGAGATCGGACTGCGCGGCGTAAAGTATGACGATTGACCCCGAACCGCGCCGCAAGCTGCGCCTCGGGTGGAAGCTGGTTTCCGGGCCGCCACTGACCGGCGGCGATTTCACCGCGCAACGTGTCGGCGATGCTCTGCCATAGACTCATTTGTCACCAAATATTCATGCATCCCACATTGCCCGTCAGGCGCGATCGGGCTATTAGATGTCTAGTTGTATAGTTCAGGATTCCGATGATGTCACCTGACAAATTGCAGGACTTCCGGCGAGAGGCTCTGGGCCTTATGGCGCGGGCAAAGCCGGAGCGACTGGCGGCACTGCTGCCCGATCTGCCAGATCACGATCTGCTGCGCGCCCCTGAAATCGGAACCGTGATGGTGCGCGGCCGGGCAGGGGGAAAAGGTGCCGCGTTCAACCTTGGTGAGATGACGGTGACGCGCGCATCGGTCAAACTGGCGGGCAGCGGGCGGGTCGGGCACGGTTATGTGCAGGGCCGCGACAAGGACCACGCCCGCCGCGTCGCCATCGCCGATGCGATGGCACAGGATGAGCCAGAACAAATAGAAACAGAGATACTGACGCCCTTGCGCGCCGACGAAGAAGCCCGTCGCGCCGCGAATGCGGCAGAGGCAGCGCGAACGCGCGTGGAGTTTTTCACCTTGGTCCGGGGAGAGGACGAATGAACGATCTGTCGGGCGGCTTCAGCAATGCCGCCGTGGAATCCGCAACAGCATTTCGTGCCATCCTGAACGCAATGGCGCGTCCCGGCCAGATCCAACGTCTCGCGTCCCATCATGGACCCGCACCGATCTCTGCCGCCGCGGCGACGCTGTTGCTGGTGCTGACCGACCGCACGACACCGCTTCATCTGGCAGGAGCGCATGATAATCCGGGCCTTCGTGATTGGATTGCATTTCACTGCGGCGCGCCGATCGTTGCGGCCGAAGACGCGGCATTCGCGCTTGGTCACTGGGTCGATCTCGCGCCGCTCGACCGCTTTTCGATCGGCACGCCAGAATATCCCGACCGCTCCGCCACGCTGATCGTGGACAATCATTCGTTCGACGGTGAGGCGGTGGAACTGCGGGGTCCGGGTATTAATGGAAGTGCCGCGCTTGCGCTGCCTGAACGCGCTGCTTTTGACACCAACCACAGCCGCTTTCCCCTTGGCTGGGACGCGTTCTTTTGCGGCGGCAACCAACTCGCGGCGCTGCCCCGCTCGACGGAGGTATGCTGATGTATGTCGCTGTCAAAGGCGGGGAGCGAGCAATTGATGCCGCCCATGGCTGGCTGGACCGCGCACGTCGCGGACCTGTCGACCAGCCCGTGATTGATACAGCGCAGATCCGTGACCAGCTTGCAGCAGGGGTGGCGCGGGTGATGGCAGAAGGCTCGCTGTTCGATCCCGATCTTGCTGCACTGGCGATCAAGCAGGCGCGCGGCGATATGATCGAGGCGATCTTCCTGATTCGTGCCTATCGCACGACCCTGCCGCGCTTTGGTGCCTCGGAACCTGTCGATACCGGCGGGATGCAGGTGAAGCGCCGGATCAGCGCGACCTTCAAGGATGCGCCGGGCGGGCAGATCCTTGGCCCGACATTCGACTATACTCACCGTCTGCTGGATTTCCGGTTGGCGGCCGATGGTGAGCTGCCGATGGAGGCTGGCGAAACCGCGCAGGCCGAACCCGAACAGGTGCCGCATATCCTGTCCTTCCTGAACCGAGACGGGTTGATCGAGGACGCGCCGCCGGATGACACAATCCCGCCCGATCTGACCCGCGAACCGATGGAGCTGCCGGCCGATCGTCCTCTGCGTTTGCAGGCTCTCGCCCGTGGGGACGAAGGTTTTCTGCTGGGCCTCGCCTATTCCACACAGCGCGGCTATGCACGCAACCACGCCTTTGTGGGCGAGTTGCGCATCGGAACCGTGCCTGTCGAGATGGACATCCCGGAACTGGGATTTGCGGTTGACCTGGGCGAGGTCGAGCTGACCGAATGCGAAACGGTGAACCAGTTCAAAGGCTCGAAATCAGAGCCCGCGCAATTCACCCGAGGCTACGGCCTGACCTTCGGTCAGACAGAGCGCAAGGCCATCGCCATGGCGCTCGTTGACCGCGCCCTCCGCTGGCAGGAACTGGGCGAGGAAGATCAGGGCGCACCCGCGCAGGATCAGGAATTCGTGCTTTCCCATTGCGACAATATCCAGGCAACGGGCTTTCTGGAACATATCAAGCTGCCCCATTACGTCGATTTCCAGGCCGAGCTGGAGCTTGTGCGGCGGCTTCGCGCAGGCACGGAAAGCGCCGCAAAGGAGGCTGCGGAATGACCGATCAGGCCTATAATTTCGCCTATCTCGATGAGGACACCAAGCGGATGATCCGCCGCGCGATCCTGAAAGGGCTGGCCGTCCCGGGCTATCAGGTGCCTTTCGCCAGTCGTGAAATGCCGATGCCTTACGGCTGGGGCACTGGCGGGGTTCAGGTCACTGCAGCGACTCTGGTGCCGGGCGACACGCTGAAGGTCATAGATCAGGGCGCGGATGACACGACCAATGCCGTCAGCATCCGCAAGTTCTTTCAGCGCACGGCAGGGGTCGCAGTAACAGCTTGCACGAGTGAGGCCACGGTCATCCAGACCCGCCACCGCATTCCGGAAACGCCGCTGTCCGAAGAACAGATCCTTGTCTATCAGGTTCCAATCCCCGAACCGATGCGCTTCCTTGAACCGCGAGAGACCGAAACCCGGCGCATCCACGCCCTTGCCGATTACGGGCTGATGCAGGTGCGATTGTATGAAGACATCGCGCGGCACGGCGAAATCGCCACCAGCTATGCTTATCCGGTCGAGGTCGCAGGCCGCTATGTCATGGATCCGTCGCCGATTCCTAAATTCGATAATCCCAAGATGAACGACAGCCCGGCGATCCAGCTTTTCGGCGCCGGTCGCGAGCAGCGAATCTATGCCGTGCCACCTTATACGCAGGTGGTCAGTCTCGATTTCGATGACCATCCTTTCACTGCATCGAAGGCGGATCAAGAATGCGCGATCTGCGGCTCGTCTGAAAGCTATCTGGACGAGGTCATTACCGACGATCAGGGCGGGCGGATGTTTGTCTGCTCCGACACGGATTTTTGTTCTGAAAATGCGAAAGGCGGTACGTGATGTTGCTGTCAGATGCCTCCGGCGGGGGTATTTCCGGTAAAGAAGAAGGGCGACTTTCTTCTTCACAAAAATACCCCGATCCCGACACGCCCCTGCTGTGCGCGCGCGGTGTGACCAAGCGTTACGGTGCGCGGATCGGATGCGACGATATCAGCTTTGATCTGTGGCCGGGTGAGGTGATGGGTGTCGTGGGTGAAAGCGGTTCAGGAAAATCCACACTGCTGGGCTGTCTGTCCGGTCAGCTTCGCCCGGATGCTGGTCAGGTGGTCTATCACGGCGCGCAGGGCCCGGTCGATACAATCACTATGCCAGAGGCAGACCGTCGCCTGCTGGTCCGCACTGAATGGGCTTTCGTTCATCAGAACCCGCGCGACGGGCTGCGTATGGGCGTTAGCGCCGGGGGGAATGTCGGTGAACGGCTTATGGCCACCGGTTGCCGCCATTACGGAGGCATTCGGGCAACCGCTGCGGATTGGCTGGACCGGGTGGAGATCAATCAATCGCGTATTGACGACCGTCCTTCGCTTTTTTCCGGCGGGATGCAGCAGCGTTTGCAGATTGCACGCAATCTGGTCTCGGGTCCGAAGCTGGCCTTTATGGACGAACCGACAGGCGGGCTTGATGTCAGTGTGCAGGCGCGGCTTCTGGATCTGTTGCGCGGGCTGGTTCGCGATATGGGTCTGTCAGCTGTGCTTGTCACGCATGATCTGGCCGTGGTCCGACTGCTGGCCGACCGGCTGATGGTGATGAAGGATGGGCGGGTCGTGGAAAGCGGGCTGACCGATCAGGTTCTTGACGATCCGCAGCACAGCTATACGCAGCTGTTGGTTTCCTCTGTCTTGCAGGTGTGATGATGATCGAAGCAATGAATGTTGCGAAAGAGTTCACCCTGCACAATCAGGGTGGCACGGTGCTGCGCGTGATGCAGGACGCATCGCTGTCGGTGGCACCGGGCGAATGCGTGGCCCTGACGGGTGCATCGGGGTCGGGCAAGTCTACCCTGATGCGCATGATCTGGGGCAATTACCGCACCGATCATGGCAAGATCCGCGTCGGTGATACGATCGTTTCAGGGGCAGAGCCGCGTCAGGTGATCGCGCTTCGCCGCGCGACGCTTGGATATGTCAGCCAGTTCCTGCGTGTGGTGCCGCGCGTCCCCACTTTGCGCGTCGTGGCAGAGACGCTGCTATCGCTTGGTGTGCACCTGCATGAGGCAGAGGCACGCGCTGCCGACCTTCTGGGCCGGCTGAACATTGCCGAGAACCTGTGGGGTCTGTCGCCCACGACATTTTCCGGCGGCGAGCAGCAACGGGTGAATATCGCGCGCGGCTTCGTGCACCCCTATCCCGCGTTGCTGCTTGATGAGCCTACAGCCAGCCTTGACGCTGCCAATCGCGAAACCGTGCTTCGTCTGATAGAAGAGGCGAAGGACAGGGGTGCTGCCATTCTTGGAATTTTCCACGATGAAGACGCGCGTGACAGGCTGTGTGACCGGCAGGTCGATGTGACGGGATTCACGCCGGAGAGACTGACATGAGCTTGCGCTACATCGCTGTCGTTGGCCCATCGGGTGCAGGGAAGGACACGTTGATGCGGGCGGCCTGCGACAGTTTGCCGGGCATATCGCAAGTGCGCCGCGTCATAACACGCGCCTCTGCCGATCAGAGCGAAGAGTTCGAACCCGTGTCGGAGGCGGAGTTTGCGCGGCGGGAAGAACGCGACGCGTTTGTGTTGAAATGGCAGGCGCATGGTCTGCGCTATGGTATCCCGCGCGAAACCGGGAGTGGTTTGCGCCTGGTCAACCTGTCCCGTCGTATCCTGCGGCAGGCGGCAATGGTCCTGCCAGAGCTTTCCATTGTTCATGTAACCGCCAGTCCCGACGTTCTGTCTGCGCGTTTGTCCGAACGCGGGCGCGAAACGGCGCATGAAATACCTGCCCGGATCAATCGCGAAGCAGAGTTTGATCCAGCCGGGTTGACCGTCATCAACATTGACAATTCCGGCGATCTTTCTGCCTCAAAGTCCGCCTTCACCTCCGCCGTTCAGGAGCTTTCCAAATGATCCTCGCCAATGCCGATCTGGTTTTGCCCGACCGCGTGATGCGCGGTGCCATTCATATCGAAGGCGAAACAATAACCGGCATTTCCGAAGGTGATAATGTGCCTTTCGGGGCGGTGGATTGTGATGGCGACCTGCTGATTCCGGGCCTGATCGAACTACATACCGACAATCTTGAGCGCCACATACGTCCCCGCCCCAGCGTTGACTGGCCGCATGAGGCAGCGATTCTTGCCCATGACGGCGAACTTGGCTCGGTTGGCATCACAACAGTATTTGATGCGCTGCGGGTGGGTTCAATTTATGGTAGAGGTTACGGGCCCTATGCGCTTGCTCTCGCCAATGAAATTAACGCGCTGAGCGCACAACGGGTCACGCGTATCAGCCATTTTATCCATCTGCGCGCAGAAATCTGTTCCGAAACCTTGATCGAGGAGATGGAAGCGTTCGGAGACGACCATCGGGTGCGGTTGGTCAGCCTGATGGATCACACGCCCGGTCAACGCCAGTTCCGCGACCTGTCAAAGCTGGCGGAATATGAAAAGGGCAAGCACGGAATGAGCGATGCGCAATTTGCCGATCATGTCGCGAAGCTTGAAGGCCTCAGTGCGCGCAACGGCAAAAAGCATGAAGCGGCTGTCGTGCGCATCGCGGGTCGGCTCGGCGCGACGCTGGCAAGCCATGACGATACGACTGCCGGCCAGGTCGATATCAGCGCGGGCCACGGTGTGAGACTGGCTGAGTTTCCCACAACACTCGAAGCGGCGCAGCGTAGCTGCGATGCGGGCATAAAAGTGATCATGGGAGCGCCGAACCTGATACGCGGCGGCAGTCATTCGGGCAATGTTGCCGCAGAAGATTTGGCCCGTGCCGGGCTGCTGGATATTCTCTCATCAGACTATATCCCCTTCAGTCTGATTCTTGCGGCATTTCGGCTTGCCGAGGTCTGGAACGATCTGCCGCGCGCAATCAGGACCGTGACACAGGCTCCGGCCGAGGCAACCGGCCTTACCGACCGAGGAAAGATCGAAGCGGGCCTGCGCGCAGATCTCGTCCGGGTGACACAGACGGGCCGTATGCCTGTCATACGCTCTGTCTGGAGCAAGGGTCGTCCGGTGGCAAATGTCTGACATATTGGCCGACCGGGCAGATTTCCGGCCCTAGGTGACGCGCCTGTTGAATACGGCCTGCACAAGACGCTCTACAACCGTTGGAAGCGGTGGAGCGACAAGGGTGTCTGCGCGCAGATCGTGGCTGGCCTGGCCGCCGAGCACGGTGAGGAGAAGACGGTCATGTTTGACGCCACCATCTGAAGGCGCACCGGACCGCGACCAGCATGGCCGCCCGATCAACCTGTTCGTGACAGCAGGTCAGGTCAGCGACTACATCGGCGCGCGGGCGTTGCTCGGCAACCTACCGGATGTCGATCGGCCACTCGGGGACCGCGGCTATGACGCCGACTGGTTCCGGGAAGCATAGAAAGACAAAAGGATACGCCCGTGTACCCCCGGTCGAAAACAGCGCTAGAAAACTGTGAAGAACGACAAGCACCGATACAAACGACGCAACCGCATCCAGATCATGTTCGGCAGACTGACGGGCCGGCGACGCGTGGCAACCCGATACGACAGATGCCCAAAGGTTTTCCTCTCAGCCATCGCCCTCGCGGCAACTGTCATCTATTGGATATGAGCCATGGTCCAAACTACACTTAAGCGTCACTTCTTTGTCACAAAGGTGACATATTCAGGCGTTAGACGGGCGGCGGAGCAAGTAACTGCCCTCAGACTATGGAGTCGATTATGAGCAAGATCCAAGTGATTGTTTCTGCCACGGCAATCATCGCAGCCTCGGCCACCGTTGCTTCGGCACGTGACCAGATACGCATTGTGGGATCGTCCACCGTGTTTCCCTATACTCAGGCCGTTGCCGAAGAGTTTGCAGCCGAAACTGGCGCCCCGGCCCCGATCGTCGAATCGACCGGCACCGGCGGCGGCATGCAGATCTTCTGTGAAGGTGTGGGTGAAGATACCCCGGACATCACCGGTGCATCGCGCGCGATGAAGAAGTCGGAATACGACCTCTGCACCGGGAACGGCGTGGACAGCATTTCCGAAGCAATGATTGGCTATGACGGTCTGTCGATCGCGACCTCTGTCGAAAATGAAGGACTGACCGGCCTGACTCTGGCACAGGTCTACATGGCACTCGCCGCTCAGGTTCCGGTTGACGGCGAACTGGTAGACAACCCTAACCAGAAGTGGTCGGATATCGATTCTTCGCTGCCCGACACCGACATCATCGCTTTCGGTCCGCCCCCCACCTCGGGTACCCGTGATGCATTCGTTGAGCTGGGCATGATCGTCGGCTGCGAATCGATCCCGGAAATGGAAGAGCTGGCTGCAGCTTCGGACGACGAAGACTTCTTCGAGAACAACTGTTCGCGCATGCGGACCGATGGTCCGTTCATCGAAGCAGGTGAGAACGACAACCTGATCGTTCAGCGTCTGGAAGCCGACCCGAACGCCGTTGGCATCTTCGGTTATTCCTTCCTGTTCGAAAACCAGGACAAGCTCCGCGACATCGCTCTGAACGAAGTCGAAGCCAGCATGGAAACCATCGGTGACGGTTCCTACCCGCTGTCGCGCCCGCTGTTCTTCTATGTCAAGAACGCACACCGCGGCGTGATCCCGAACCTGAACGAGTTCATCGAAGCCTATATGTCGGATGATGCTCTGGCCGCTGGCGGCTACCTGTCCGAGCGTGGTCTGGTTGCCCTGGACGACGATCAGCGCGCTTCGCTTCAGGAAGCCGTGCTGGAAGGCGCTGCCATGGAAGCACCGGCTGAATAATCAGCCCTGAAATCCTGAAGGCTCCGCCCCGCCCGGGGCGGAGCCGCTACTTCAAAAGCGGACGCGTTCTATGGTTCTTTTCGCCTTTGCCCTGCTGCTGACAGCATCGATTGTCGGTTATGCCCTTAACCGAAGAGCCGCCGTCGCCATTCGTGCGGATGGTGCGCGTCTTCATTCTCTGCCTTATTTCCACGGTCTCTATGCTGCGCTGATGGTGTTGGTACCGCTTTTGATCCTTACCTTGGTCTGGCTGGCGCTGCGTGGTCCCGTCATAGACATGATGGTGATGAACTCACTGCCTTCCGAAGCGCTTGAAGGTATGGGATCAGGCGCGGAGCAGTTGGTCAAAGCAGAGATTTCATCGATCGCTGCTGGTCAGGTCTTCGGCGAGCCCGAGCCTTGGAAGGTGGCCGCAGCAGAGCGGATGAACAGCCTGCAAAACGCATCGAACTGGTTGCTTTTGCTGGTCGTAGCAGGCGCAGGTCTGGGGCTTCTGGCCTTTGCCCGCCGCCGTGTCGGTGCCGATTTCCGGGCCCGGCAGGGCGCAGAATCCATCATTCATTATATCATGATCGCCTGCTCTGTCTTCGCGATCCTTGTCACCATCGGCATCATCTTTTCGCTTCTTTTCGAAGCAATCCGCTTCTTCCGAATGGTCCCGATCACCGAATTTCTGTTCGGTGCCAGTTGGGAGCCCCAGATTCCGATCCGTGCCGACCAGATCGCCGCGGAAGGTGCCTTTGGCTGGCTGCCGGTTCTGACGGGCACGCTTGTCATCACCTGCATCGCCCTGTTCTTTTCGGTGCCCATCGGTCTGTTCTCGGCGATATACCTGAACGAATTCGCTTCGACGCGAGTTCGTAAGATGATCAAGCCGATTCTGGAAATCCTCGCCGGTATCCCAACTGTCGTTTACGGCTTTTTCGCCACGCTGACCGTAGCGCCATTCCTGCGCGATACAGGTGCGTCATTGGGTATTTCTGTCTCGCCGAACACCGCGCTTGCCGCGGGCAGCGTCATGGCGGTTATGCTGATCCCGTTCATCTCTTCCTTTACAGATGACGCCTTGTCTGCAGTGCCGCGCAGCTTGCGTGATGGCAGCCTTGCGCTTGGTTCCACACGTTCGGAAACCATGCTGAAAGTTCTGTTCCCGGCGGCTATTCCCGGCATTGTCGGCGGCGTTTTGCTGGCCGTCAGCCGCGCAATTGGTGAAACGATGATCGTGGTGATGGCCGCCGGTATCATGGCGAACCTGACGCTGAATCCGCTGGACAGCGTGACGACGATCACCGTGCAGATCATGACGCTGCTGATCGGTGATACCTCGTTTGACAGTCCGAAGACCCTGGCTGCCTTTGCGCTTGGTCTGATGCTGTTCATCTTCACGCTTCTCATCAACATTCTCGCGCTGCGGATTGTCCGCAAGTACCGCGAACTTTACGATTGAGGCCCTAAATGGCGACCCAACCAGATATTGAGGGCCAGACCGGCCAGTGGAATTCGCCCCGCGCTGCAGCGCATCTGCGCAAGCGGCACCGTGGTGAGACGATCCTGAAATCCCTTGGCATTGCCGCGCTTGGCATTGCCGTGACCATGCTGGTGATCCTGCTGTGGACGCTTCTCAGCGAAGGGGCAAAGGCATTCCGCCAGACCCACATGACGCTGACTGTGCCGATCACACAGGAATATGTTTCACCGGATGCGCCGGCAGATGGTGATTTCCGTGGTCTTTTCTCGGCTGCTGTTGCGCAGAGTTTTGACTTCCTGACGGAAGATGAGCTGGACACTGCCGAGGATATGCTGACCAGCCAGGCCCGTTTCGAGATCCGTAACGAAATCCTTGCCGATCCCTCGCTGATTGGCCAGACGGTTGAGATGAAAGTCGCGGCGTCGGATCCCTATGACCAGCTGAACAAGGGTGTATATGGCCGCGAGATCGAGGAAGGCAGCCGCAGTCGCTTTTCACCGGAAGACATCGTGGTCTTTGAGAAAATCGAGGGTGCCGGCCTGGTTTCGCTGCCCTTCAACACCGCGTTGTTCACCAATGCCGACTCGCGCTTCCCGGAAGCCGCGGGTCTGAAAGGAGCGCTGATCGGTTCTTTCTATACCCTGCTGGTCTGCTTCATGATTTCTTTCCCGGTTGGCATCGGTGCCGCGATTTATCTTGAGGAGTTCGCGCCCAAGAATCGCATAAGCGACCTGATCGAGATTAACATCAATAACCTTGCCGCTGTGCCGTCGGTCGTGTTCGGTTTGCTGGGGCTGGCAGTGTTCCTTGGCTGGTTCGGCCTGCCACGCTCGGCGCCGCTGGTGGGCGGGATCACGCTGTCGCTGATGACCCTGCCAACGATTATCATCGCGACGCGGAACGCATTGAAGGCGGTGCCACCCTCGATCCGTGAAGCAGCACTTGGCGTTGGCGCTTCGCGTCAGCAGGTGGTGTTCCAGCACGTATTGCCGCTGGCCATGCCGGGCATTCTGACCGGCACGATCATCGGTCTTGCCCAGGCACTTGGCGAAACCGCACCGCTTCTGCTGATCGGGATGAACGCCTTCATTACGGCCGCACCTTCGACACCGCTTGATGCGGCGACCTCGCTGCCGACGCAGATCTATATCTGGGCCGACAGCCCCGAGCGTGGCTTTACCAGCCGGACGTCGGCCGCAATTCTGGTTCTCCTGGGTTTTCTGGTCATGATGAATGCCCTGGCGATCTTCCTCCGCAACAAGTTTGAACGCCGCTGGTAGAAAGGTGGCAGGAATGGATACAATGAACGACATGACGATGGTGGAGCGCCAAGTGACGCAGGACAACGACGTCAAGATAACCGCACGCAAGGTGCAGGTCTATTATGGCGACAAACACGCAATCAAGGATGTGGATGTCGATATTCTCGACAAGACGGTAACGGCCTTTATCGGCCCGTCAGGCTGCGGTAAATCGACCTTTCTGCGGTGCATCAACCGCATGAACGACACGATCGACATCGCCCGGATCGAGGGTAACATCGAAATTGACGGTCAGGATATTTACGACCGCCGTGTCGATCCAGTGCAGCTGCGCGCCCGTGTTGGCATGGTGTTCCAGAAGCCGAACCCGTTCCCGAAATCGATTTTTGACAATGTCGCCTACGGTCCCAAGATCCACGGCCTAGCCGCAAACAAGGCCGAGTTGGACGAAATCGTCGAGAGGTCACTGCGTGGTGCTGCGCTGTGGGATGAGGTTAAGGACCGGCTGCAGGAACCCGGTACCGGACTTTCTGGCGGACAGCAGCAGCGGTTGTGTATCGCTCGCGCTGTGGCGACGCAGCCGGAAGTGCTGCTGATGGACGAACCCTGCTCGGCGCTTGACCCGATTGCCACCAGCCAGGTGGAAGAACTGATCGACCAGCTTCGCAAAGAATTTTCGGTGGTTATTGTGACACACTCAATGCAGCAGGCTGCGCGTGTCAGTCAGAGAACCGCATTTTTCCATTTGGGAAATCTGGTTGAATACGGCCTGACGGATGACATCTTCACCAAACCACAGGACCCCCGGACGGAAAGCTATATCTCGGGCCGGATCGGCTGAATCGCGACTGGGAGACGTAATATGAGCAGTGACACCAAACATATCGCTTCGGCTTTTGACCGCGATCTTGAGACGCTTCAAGCCTTGGTCGTCCGCATGGGCGGGCTGGTCGAGGCAGCGATTATCGATGCCGCCAAGGCGCTTGAAACCTTTGACGAGGAACTGGCCGAAGATGTCCGCCGCCGTGACAAGGAAATCGATCGGCTTGACCTTCAGGTGAACGAAGAGGCCGCGCGGCTGATCGCGCTTCGCGCGCCGACGGCGACGGATCTGCGTCTGGTGCTGACCGTGATCAAGATTTCGGCCTCGCTGGAGCGGGTCGGGGACTATGCGAAGAACATGGCCAAAAGAAGCCATGTCCTGTCCCATCTTCCGGTGATCGAAGGGGCGGGCATGGCGCTGCGTCGGATGGCGGTGACGGTTGAGCGTCTGCTGAAGGACGCGCTTGACAGCTATATCCAGCGTGACGCCGATCTGGCGGCGGATGTGCGTGACCGGGATCTGGAAGTGGACCAGATGTATAACGCGCTGTTCCGCGAATTCCTGACCTATATGATGGAAGATCCGCGTCATATCACCGCCTGCGTGCACCTTCACTTCATCGCCAAGAATATCGAGCGGATGGGCGATCATGCGACCACCATCGCCGAGCAGGTGATCTATCTGGTCACTGGCGAGTTGCCGGATGAGGCGCGTCCGAAGAAGGATGGCGTTGTGAAGACCCCAGCAGGCGCGGTGGAAGGATAAGGGCATGTCCGCACGACAAACTCCGTGCGTTCTGGTCGTGGAAGACGAAGGCGCTCAGCGCGAGGTGTTGAGATACAACCTCGAATCCGAGGGTTTCGAGGCGATCATGGCGGAAAACGGCGATGAGGCGCTGCTTCTGGTTCAGGAAGAACAGCCCGACCTGATCGTGTTGGACTGGATGCTGCCCAATGTCTCGGGGATCGAAATCTGTCGGCGCATCAAGGCCGACCCACAGACGCGCCAGATCCCGATTATCATGCTGTCCGCGCGCGGCGACGAGGTGGACCGGGTGCGCGGGCTGGAAACCGGCGCCGACGACTATGTCGTGAAGCCATATTCAGTGGTGGAGCTGATGGCGCGCCTGCGCACCCAGCTTCGCCGGACGCGCCCGGCAACTATGGGAGAGCGGCTGAGTTTCGGCGATATTATCCTTGATGCTGGCGAACATCGCGTTTTCCGCGCGGGGCAGGCGCTGCATCTGGGGCCGACCGAATTTCGACTGCTGTCAACGCTGATGGAAAAGCCGGGCCGGGTCTGGACGCGTGAACAGCTTCTGGACCGGGTCTGGGGTCGTGACATCTATGTTGATACCCGCACCATCGACGTCCATGTCGGGCGTTTGCGCAAAGCGCTGATGCAGAACGGAGGCGACAATCCCGTGCGGACCGTGCGTGGTACGGGCTACGCGCTCGGCTAGAGGGCAGGAGCTGCTGCAGTAACCAGGGTTGTGTGAGAAACTCCTTCACCATCAGCTCAACCTTTGATTGTATTTTTGTGCAGGTTCCTTCGTCCAGAACCGCTTTATGCGGGGTATGCTGGTAGGGTCATGACCCATTGATTTCTGTTGGTCTACGTGCTCCACCGCCCGAAAACGAGCGTGAACATGTCTGATCTCTTCTGGCTGACAGATGCGCAGATGGCGCGTCCTGAGCCCTATTTCCCGAAGCCCCACGGCAAGCCGCGCGTCGATGATCGGCGTGTGTTGGACGGTATTATTTCTATCAATCTCAATGGGTTGCGTTGGCGTGACGCGCCTGTTGAATGCGGTCCGCACAAGGCGCTCTACAACCGTTGGAAGCGGTGGAGCGACAAGGGCGTCTTCGAGCAGATCATGGCTGGCCTGGCCGCCGAGCGCGGTGAGGAGAAGAGGTCATGATTGACGCCACCTATCTGAAGGCGCACCGGACCGCGACCAGCATGGCCGCCCGCTCAACCTGTTTGTCACCGCCGGTCAGGTCAGCGACTACATCGGCGCGCGGGCATCGCTTGGCAACCTACCGGATGTCGATTGGCTACTCGGAGACCGCGGCTATGACGCCGACTGGTTCCGGGAAGCATTGAAAGACAAAGGGATACGCCCGTGCATCCCCGGTCAAAAACAGCGCAAGAAAACTGTGAAGAACGACAAGCGCCGATAAAAACGACGCAAACGCATCGAGATCATGTTCGGCAGGCTGAAGGACTGGCGACGCGTGGCAACCCGATACGACAGATGCCCAAAGGTCTTCCTCTCGGCAATCGAACTCGCCGCAACCGTCATCTGTTGGCTATGAGCCATGGTCCTAGGCTACTCAGCGACAATGGCGCGTCTTACGTCGCTTCCGATCTGGCCGATTATCTTGAGGACAAGGGCATGGACCATGTTCGTGGCGCCCCGCGTCATCCGCAGACCCAAGGCAAGATCGAGCGCTGGCATCAGACCGTGAAGAACTGTGTTCTGCTGGAGAACTACTTCCTGCCCGGCGACCTGAGAAGGCAGATCGGCGCCTTCGTCGACCACTACGACAATCGCCGCGATCATGAGAGCCTGGCCAACCTGACACCCGCCGACGTCCATCACGGCCGCGGCGCGAAAATCCTGAAAAAGAGAGAGGAGACCAAGAAGCAGACTATCCGAAACCGTCGGTTGCAGCACCAAGCCGCTGCCGCCTAAACTTGAACAGAAACCGAACCAGAACCTCCGTTACAAAACGACCCGAGAAGTCCGAAAAACTCTGACGACGGACCGATCATCCGCGACCTTGACTATTATGGTCTGAAGGATCGCGACCGTGGCCCTGGGTGTTCAGTCCTGGCATCTGGTGGATCGGATTTAGGGTGAATCTATCTGGCTCTGAAGTCCATATCTTGCAGATGTATTCGTAGGGCGTGAGGGCGCTGAGTGTCTTGAGGCTGCGCGCGAAATTGTAAGCGGCCGTGAAATTGGTCGTGGTTGTCGTAGTGGAAGCGTTTGACGGTTGCGTCTTTGATTGACCGGTTCATGCGCTCGACCTGACCGTTTGGCGGGAAAACTGTCCCCCGGACTGTTTTCTGATCCTCCAAACTCCATGGGTGATTGGGCTTGGCCAGGCGATGCTCGATCCCGTTGGCATCACAGATCATGTCGAAGCGCATCGGCCGGGAAGATGCAGGGCGACCTGACCCGGGCCGACGGCCAGGCCTGGCGAAAGGCAGCTCTGGACATGATCCACCGCCGGTCCCCGGGATCACCCCGGCGGCTGCGGTCGGGTGCCGATAAGGGATATGACGCGGCCGGGTTCGTCGCCGATCTGCGGCAGGCCTGCGTCACGCCACATATCGCTCAGAAGACGAGACATTCGGCAATCGACGGCCGAACCAGCCGGCATGAGGGCTACGCCCTGTCGGTCAGACACCGAAAGAAGATCGAAGAGGCCTTCGGCTGGACGAAAACCGTTGGCGGCACGGCGCAGACGGTTTTCGCGGCGTCGAACGCGTTCGGTCGCCGTTCATCCTGACAATGGCCGCCAACAACCTCGCCAGACTGCCCCAGCTTGCTTGCCTCATGAAGCAGAGAAACGCCCCCGGCGCAGACACCGAACGCGCCAAGAGGCAGCGCGTTCGCGTGACGCAGCCGTGATGCAGGGTCAGCGTTCCGGATCCGGGACTATTTCAGCGAGCTGTTAAGGGTATGGAGAATTTCCGGTGCATCTAAGCCGTTATGGCGTGAAGATGGATAAGAAATTCTGAACATCGAAAGGTGCCGGAGACAAGCTGTAAATATCAAGCGATATTTTCGCCAAAAGTTTCCGCAAGCGCCATCGCTGTCATCGCTGGAAGTGTCACGACATTGCGGACTGCGGCAACACGTTCGGGCGTATAGAAACCTTCTTCATGCAGCATGTTGACGGTCGCGACCATTTCCCCGCGAAGTATGACCGGCAGATTTACGACCGACCCGCAGCCAAGTTGTCCGATCAATTCGGCATCGGGGAACACGGTATCGATCTCTGCCAATGTGTTCGCGACGAAGGTTTCGTGGCGGGTGTGGACCTGCTCGAACCAGCGATCCATTTCAATCGGTTTGGTGCCGGAAGTGGGGTAGTTCAGCGGATCGTCGGTATAGGCGCGGCGTGCCAGCATGGCCTGCATATCGGCTGTCATGACGGTGAACAGCTTTGCGCCCACCGTTTGCTTTGCCAGATCACAAAGCGCGTCATAGGCCTGGGCTTCGCTGCGCGCATCCGAAAGTGCCGTGGTAAAATGGGCGATGGCGTCGTGGTCGGTCATGTGATGTCCTTGCGGTCGGGGTTGCCGCCAGATGCGGCATAGAGCGCCTGGCTGTAAGGGTCCTTGAAGCTGCCGTCATGCAGCGCGGTAGCTGGCGCGATCTCTACCACACGGCCCTTGTTCATCAGCGCCATGCGGTCGCACATGAAGCCAACCACCGGCAGATTGTGCGTCACCATCAGATAGGTCAGCCCCTGTTCGCGGCGAAGCTTCTTCAGCAGGTTCAGGATTTCTGCCTGAACCGATACATCCAGAGCAGATGTCGGCTCGTCCAGCAGCATCACCTTCGGCTCCAGCATCAGCGCGCGGGCGATGGCCACCCGCTGGCGCTGACCGCCGGACAGCTGATGCGGGAAGCGGAAGCGGAACCGCTGTTCCAGCCCGACCGCGGCGAGCATCTCTACCACGCGGGCAGGGCGGTTGCCGATACCGTGGACTCGCAGCGGTTCGGACAGCACAGCATCGACCGTCTTGCGCGGATGCAGCGAGCCATAGGGGTCCTGGAACACCATCTGGCAGCGCGTCGCAAAGCCGTGATCGACCTTGTGGCCGCGCGGCTGACCCAGGACGGTGATCTCTCCCGTCCAGTCAGGCGCGAGCCCTGCAATCGCCTTGAGAATGGTCGACTTCCCCGATCCGCTCTCACCGACGAGTGCAAAGCTCTCTCCCTCGGCCACCTCGATATTCACGTCGTGCACGACAGGTGTCTCACCGTAGGAGATATTCAGGTCTTTCAGAACAATGGCACTCATGTTCCACCCCATGCGCTGCGGTCGAGGACAGGAAGCTCGTCGCGCGTTTCCTCCATCCGCGGCACGGCGGCCAGCAGGCCGCGCGTATACGGATGGCTGGCGTTGTGAAGGTCGCGCGCGGCACAGCTTTCGACGACTTCGCCTGAATGCATTACAAGAATGCGGTCGCAATAACGGGCGACGAGGTTCAGATCGTGGCTGATCAGGATCAGACCCATCCCGTGATCGCGCACGAGTTCGTCGATCAGGTCCAGCACCTGCGCCTGCACCGATACGTCGAGCGCCGAGGTCGGCTCATCCGCAATCAGAAGATCGGGGCGGGGGATCAGCATCATGGCAATCATGATGCGTTGCCCCATCCCGCCCGAGACTTCATGCGGATACAGCTTCACCACCCGCTCGGGATCGTTGATGCGCACCGAATGCAGCATCTCGATCACGCGGTCGCGGACATCGCGGCGGGCGAGGCGTTCGTGGGTGATCAGCGCCTCGGCAATCTGGTCGCCCACCGTTATCACAGGATTCAGCGAGAATTTCGGGTCCTGCATGATCATCGAGATGCGCGCCCCGCGCAGCGCCCGCATCTGACGTTCGGATTTTGCAGTCAGGTCGATCCCGTCAAAGACCATCCGTTTGGCGTCCTGCCGTCCGGGGCGGCGGATCAGACGCAGGATCGCGCGGCCGGTCATCGACTTTCCCGACCCGCTTTCGCCGACGATGCCCAGCCGTTCGCGACCAAGGGTCAGGGACAGACCCTTGACCACCTCGACCCGGCCTTTCGGCGTCGGGAAGCTGACGCGAAGATCCTCAATCTCCAGAAGCGGCGCGGTCACGACTTGCCCCCCTGTTTCGGATCCAGAACATCGCGGAGCCCGTCCCCCAGGAAGCAGAAGCCCAGTGAGACAAGGATGATCGCGAAACCCGGCATGGTCGCCACCCACCACTGATCGAGGATGAAGGTCCGCCCGCGAGAGATCATCGCCCCCCATTCCGGCAGGGGCGGCTGCGCGCCCAGGCCCAGGAAGCCGAGGCCGGCGGCGGTCAGGATGATCCCGGCCATGTCCAGCGTCACCCGCACGATCATCGAGGACGTACAAAGCGGCAGGACATGACCTGTGATGATCCGAAGGTGTGATACGCCCAGAAGCTGGGTCGCAGCGATGAATTCCGAATTGCGGAAGGTCAAAGTCTCTGCCCGCGCGATACGCGCATAAGCGGGCCATGCCGTGATAGCGATGGCTATGACTGCGTTTTCGATACCCGGACCAAGGGCTGCGACAAAGGCAAGCGCAAGGATCAGCTTTGGCATGGACAGGAACACATCTGTCAGCCCCATCATTATCTTGTCGACCCAACCGCCGAAATAACCCGACACCGCTCCGATCAGCAGCCCCAGCGGGGCCGAGATGACCGCCACCATCGCCACGATCATCAGCGTGATGCGTGCGCCATAGATGACCCGGCTGAAGATGTCGCGGCCCAGTTCGTCCGTGCCCATCCAATGCTCGGCAGAGGGTGGCAGCAGCCTTGCGCCCAGGTCCTGACCGTACGGGCTGTGGGGCGCGATCCACGGCGCGAATGCAGCCGCGATCAGCAGCGCAAGCAGGATCAACGCACCCAGCACGGCCAGCGGGTTGCGCATCAGCGCCAGAATCACGCGATAGCTGCGTCCGAGGCTTGCCTGAAGGCGCGAAGCAGGTGATTCATCCAGAAGCCACTCGCGGGTCGTGCTCATGTTCGGGCCTCCTTAGCGGCTGCGTGGATCAAGGACGCGATACAGCACGTCCGAGAGCCGGTTGATCAGGATGAACACCGCGCCGATCACCAGCGTCGCGCCAAGCACGGCATTCATATCGGCGTTCAGCAGCGCGACGGTCAGGTAATTGCCGATACCGGGCCAGCTGAACACGGTCTCAATCATCACAGACCCCTCCAGCAGGGCAGCATAGGACAGGCCGATCACGGTAATCAGGGGCACGCGGATCGGGCGGAAGGCATGGGTCCAGATGACCCGCCATTCGGCAACGCCCTTCACCCGCGCGGTGGTGACATATTCCTGCCCCAACTGATCCAGCATAAAGCTGCGCGTCATCCGTGCGATATAGGCAAGCGAGAAGAAACCGAGGATCGCGGCAGGCAGGATCAGGTGGTCTAGCGCATTCATGAACACCTCCCAATCGCGGGCGATTGCTGCATCGACCAGCATCAGGCCGGTAACCGGCTCGACCAGTCCTTCATAGAAAATATCGACGCGGCCCGGCCCTGCCACCCAGCCAAGCCCGGCATAGAACAGCGCCAGCCCGACCAGCCCCAGCCAGAAAGCGGGCACGGAATAACCCAGCAGGGCAAAGACCCGGATGAGCTGATCGACCCATGTTCCCTGACGCGACGCGGCCCAGACCCCAAGCGGAACGCCAAGTCCGACGCCGATTAGGATTCCCAGCGTCGCCATTTCCAGCGTCGCCGGAAAGACGGTGGCCAGATCCTGCGCCACAGGGCGGTTGGTCGAAATAGAGCGCCCCAGTTCGCCGCGGAACACGTCGCCGACATAGTCGAAGAACTGCACGATCATTGGCCGGTCCAGCCCCATCGCGGCACGGGCTGCATCGTATTGTTCCTGCGTGGCGCGGTCGCCGACGACCGACAGCACCGGGTCGATAGGCACAACGCGACCGATGAAGAACGTGATCGCGAGCAGGCCGATGAAGGTCAGCACGGTCAGGATAACGAAGCCGGCTATTGACTTCGCCGCCCGATGAAATCTTCCGCGCGCTGCGGCGTCCGCGGCCATCCTTGTTCCTCCTTCGGTCGTTTCGGCAGACAGAAATCTCAACTTTGTCCGCCGCCGTTGCATAGAGGAATTTTTCCAGAACGCAAAAATATTTTTGCCTTACCAAAAAAATTTTTGTAGCTTAATCAAGCCGCATCAAGCGACGCGGCGCAGAATGCGGCTGAAACTGGCAGGGGACCAGCGTTAAGATGTCAGAAACGAAACCGAAGGCAGAACCGCGCCTTGGTCCCGCGATTCGCAAGCGACGGAAACAGATGCAGCTTACCCTGCAGGCGCTAGGCGATCGGGCGGCGGTATCGGTCGGATATCTCAGTCAGGTCGAACGTGACAATGCGACGCCCAGCCTGGGAACGTTGGCGCAGATTGCCGACGCCCTCGATGTGTCGCTGGACTATTTCATTTCTGCGCCGAAGCCGACCGACGGCTTGACCCGTGCCGGACGTCGCCCGCAATTCTCGCTGCCAAGTTCAGACATGACCTATGAGAACCTTGCGGCAGATTTTCCGGGTGCCGAATTGTCCGGGTTTGTGCTGACGGTGCCGCCGGGATACGCTTCTGAAACGGTCAGTCATGAGGGCGAAGAGATGATCTTCGTGCTGGAAGGCGAGCTTGTTCAGGAACTGGGCGGTCAGGAAATTCGTATGACGGTTGGCGATTGCTTGCACTACAGCGGCCAGACCCCTCATGCGTGGAGCAACCGCACCGATCAGCCAGCCCGCCTGCTGTGGACAGGAACACTGGCTGTTCTGAACCGCACGGGCGGGATGCAACTGCCCGAACTTTCGCGCAGGGATCGCGCCACCGTAGCAAACGAAACGTGATCGCCAGAATGAAACCTGAAGGGAGAAGACCGTGAACAATCTCAGATCCGTATTGCTGGCCAGTGCCATGGCGCTGCCGCTGACCGCCTTTGCCGAGACACCGGACGACGCGCTTGTCGTGGCGCAGAATATTGACGACATCGTCGCCATCGACCCGGCGCAGGCCTATGAATTTACGTCGGGTGAACTGGTCACCAACCTTTATGACCGGCTGGTTCAGTATGACGCTGATGATACGACCGTGCTGGCCGGTGGCCTCGCATCCGAGTGGGAGGCCGATGCAGAGGCGAAAACCATCACGTTCACGCTGCGGGACGGTGCGACCTTCGCTTCGGGGAACCCTGTCACTGCTGCCGATGTGATCTATTCTTTCAGCCGCGTCATCAAGCTGAATCTGACGCCCGCGTTCATTCTGACACAGCTTGGCTGGACCCCGGAGAATGTCGATGAAATGGTGACGGGTGAGGGGAACACCGTCACCGTGAAATATGAGGGCGATTTCTCTCCGGCTTTCGTTTTGAACGTGCTTGCCGCCCGCCCGGCCTCTATCGTCGACAGCGCCGTAGTCATGGAACACGAAGTCGATGGCGACATGGGTAATGCGTGGCTGAACGAGAATGCAGCCGGTTCGGGCCCCTTCACGCTGGACCGCTATCAGCCCGCGCAGATGGTTCGCATGTCGGCAAATGAAAACTACTTCAACGGCGCCCCGGCGATGAGCAGTGTCATCATTCGCCATGTCGCAGAATCCGCGACCCAGCAATTGCTGCTGGAGCAGGGCGATATCGACATGGCCCGCAACCTGACGCCGGATCAGATCGCCTCGATAAACAGCGAGGAAATCAAGGTTGAGACCTATCCGCAGGCCGCCGTGCACTTCCTTTCTTTCAACCAGAAGACGGAGAGCCTGACCGATCCCGCGCTATGGGAGGCCGCGCGCTATCTGGTGGATTACACCGGCATGACCGACACGATCATCAACGGCCAGATGGAGGTGCATCAGGCGTTCTGGCCAAAAGGCTTCCCCGGTTCATATGACGAAACGCCGTTCAGCTATGACCCTGAAAAAGCCAAGCAGATTCTTTCTGATGCCGGGGTCGACACGCCGATCACGGTGACGCTGGATGTTATCAACTCGGCACCCTTTACGGACATGGCCCAGTCGCTTCAGGCCAGCTTTGCCGATGCCGGCATCAACTTCGAGATCCTGCCCGGTACCGGCAGTCAGGTCATCACCAAATACCGCGAGCGCAGCCATGAGGCGATGCTGCTGTACTGGGGCCCGGACTTCATGGACCCGCATTCCAACGCCAAGGCCTTCGCCTATAACTCGGATAATTCGGACGAGAATTACGCCGCCACCACCACCTGGCGCAACGCATGGGCCGTGCCGGATGAAATGAATGCTGAAACGATGGCGGCCCTGTCCGAGGCGGACCCGGAAAAACGGGCGGAGATGTATCAGGACCTTCAGAAGAAAGTTCAGGAAGACTCTCCCATCGTGATCATGTTCCAGGCGGCTTATCAGGTGGCCATGAACAACGCCGTCACAGGCTATGTGAACGGCGCGACATCGGATTTCGTTTATTATCGCCTCGTCGAGAAAAACTGATCCGATCATCGGGCCGCCGTCCTCCCCCGGCGGCCCGATCTTGTCTTTTGTCGCGGTTGATGCGTTGCTTTACGCTCTGGCGACCCTATCCTCCCGCTTGTGAGATGCCAGGAATAAACAGGCTATCCCGATCAGCACAAAGCCAAGCAGCGCCACAAGGCTGGACGCCGTGGCAAAAAAGGCAGCCGCCACTGCGGACCAGATGGCGACGCCAAGATTCATCGCGCTTGCGCCAAGCGCCATAAGCACGCCGCGCCGCGCCTCTGACAGGCTGGCGAGATATGTTTGCAGGGCAGGGGCACCGATCCCGCCAAGGACCGCCCATATCGCCATCGCCAGACATGCAAGCACGGCGCTCAGCGTCAGGCTGAACAGCGCGACGATTGCCACCATGACCCCCAGCAGGCAGAACAGCATAAGCTGCCGACCATCCCTTGTGCGACCGATGATACGCGGCATCAACAGGTTGCCGACAAGTGTCATGATGCCGAACCCCGCATAGACAGCACCGACGCCGCGAGTCCCGAATTCCGTCAGGTCTCGGAACCGCTCGCCAGCAATGGCATAGATGCCGATGGCTCCGCCGAGCCCGAGACCCATCGCCGCGATGGCGGCGAAAGCACCCGGCACCAGCACAGGTCCGGCCGAGCCAGGCTGGTCCTGTCCATCCTGGGCGACAGGCAGGCGGCCAATGCCCAGAAGCGATAGCGCCCCCGCAGCGGCAAGCCCTGCAAAAGCCCAGTGCCAGCCAAACATTGTGGTGACGGCAGCGCCATACAGGGGCGCAAGGATAATACCACTTGTCAGCCCGGCCTGAACGGCGGCGATGTTGGCCGGTGCGCGCTTTGCCCCGCTATCGGCAGCGCTTGAGAAGGCAATCGGCAACATACCCGCCGCCCCGATCCCGGTCAGAACACGCGTAAAGAGCGCGACGCCATATGACGGCGACAGGGCTGTGCCCAGCGATCCCAGGCAGAACATCACAACAGATGGCAGCAGGACCGCGCGACGACCGAGGCGGTCCGATAAGCCCCCCAGAAAAGGCGACAACAGCGCCAGCGGAAGCGCATAAGCGCCGATGAACAGCGTAATCCGCTCTGGCGCGACACCCAGATCGGCACCGATCGGCGTCAGGATCGGGCCAAGCAGGAATTCGTCACTTCCAACCAGAAAGGCGATCAGAAACAGGATGAGGGTATGAGGTGTCATGTCCGGGGTTTTCCCTTTCGTCATTGCGTGGCGAAAGGGCGCTTTCGAAGCTTGCGATCCGGCTTTGCGTTGCCTGCCGGCGTGTCTGAAGATCTGCGATGAGCCGATCTATTTGCGTCAGCTTGTGTTGCAGATCACCCAGTCCGGCCTCACACGCGCCGGCACCTTCATCGGTCAGACAAGGCGCCATCGCCAACACCTCGCGCGTGGAAAACCCGGTTGCGATCATGTCACGGATGCGACCGGCCTTGCGGATGTCGGCGGGCGAATAGCTGCGGTAGCCATTGGCGTCGCGCGCAGGCGAAAGCAGCCCGGTCTGCTCATAATGGCGCAGGCTGCGCGGGCTGATTTTCAATTGCGTTGCGGCTTCCTTGATCTGCATCGTCAGCTCCCTTTCCCGGACCGGGCTAGACCATTGACACTAATGTTAACGTCAAGGGTTATCTGGGCGCTTTTTGTGAAAGTTTGAGCCCGGGGACTTAGTCTGCGCGATTGACCGTAATCGACTGGGAAACCAGTGTCGCCATCTGGACCGAGGACAGAAACGCCACATCGGTGGCGTCGCGGCCCACCGCAATGATCGCCATATTGTCGGCATGGGCCATGCCCGTTGCGTCAATCAGATGCCATGCGCCGTCCAGAAAAACCTCTGCCACGGCGTGAAAATCCGGCGGATTGACATCGGGTGCGTATACACTGGCCATGCGGGCAGGAATATTCGCGGCGCGACAAAAGGAGATCAACACATGCGCGTAATCCCGGCAGACGCCGCGGCGTTCCAGAAATGTATCGACCGCTGTTGTTTCCGACCCTGAGACTCCCGCGACATAATCGAGGTTTTCTTCAACCCAGTCGCGCATCGCTGCCACGCGGGCACCTCCGGTCAGGTTGCCAAAGCATTTGTGAACGAAGTTCCCGAAACGCTCTGACGGGCAATAGCGCGAGGGCAGGGTATAGCGCAGGGCGTCGCCGGGCAGCCGCTCGAACGGAGTCGCGGGCAGGGATACAAAATCCGGTCTGGGACGCTCGACCTGCACCGTTGCGGTGTAATTGCAGGACAGATGCGCACGGGGCCGGATAACCATGCGTTCGCCGATCCCTTCATCCCCCGGCACACGGGCAAAGCTTTCCAGATCGCCAAGGTCGATCTCGGCTTGTAGGATCGCCTGGCCGTCCGCACCTGCCGTTTCGACTGTCAGAACCGCTGGTCCGGGCGTTTCAAGGTCGTATTCAAGCTTTGTCTGAATGGAAATTTTCATTGGCTCAACCATATCTCTTCCTTGCGCGAGAGACCTCGCATGGTGGACACGGGTTTTCCAGTGCTGTTGAGGTATGGCGACCCAAGATTGCCGCCGCAATCCCCGACGTCAGTCCAGCCGTCTGCCACTTTCGGTGTCGAAACGGTGCAGCGCGTCAGGCGGGACAGACAGGCGGATCGTGTCGGAAAGCTCGGCATTAGAGGGCATTGTGACAGTGAACCCCTCTCCACCAACCTGTCCGTGCACGAGACGCTGGGCGCCCAGTTCTTCAACCGCTCCGACGCGAAGTTCAATCGGGCCGTTCGAATCGATGCTCACGTCCTCGGGGCGGATGCCAAGCAGGCCTGCATGGGCGCTGCCCGGCAGGTGCGGCACCGCGCGGGACGGGATCAGGTTCATGGCCGGGCTGCCGATGAAGCCGGCGACAAAGGCACTGGCGGGTCGGCGGTAAACCTCCAGCGGGGTGCCGATCTGCTCGACCTGGCCCATGTTCAGAACCACCAAGCGGTCGGCAAGCGTCATCGCCTCCAGCTGGTCATGGGTGACATAAAGGCTTGTTGTCCGCAGACGTTTCTGAAGATCCTTGATCTCCAGCCGCATGGTGACGCGCAGCTTCGCATCAAGGTTTGACAGCGGTTCGTCAAACAGGAAGGCGGCAGGTTCGCGGACGATGGCACGACCCATCGCAACGCGCTGTCGCTGGCCGCCGGACAGGGCGCGGGGCTTGCGTTCCAGATAAGGGCCGATCTGCAGGATATTGGCTGCCTCTTCAACCCGGCGGTTAATTTCGGCGCGCGGGGTGCCACGGTTCTTCAGGCCGTATTCCAGATTTTTGCGCACTGACATATGCGGATAAAGCGCGTAATTCTGAAAGACCATCGCGATGTCACGCTCTGCCGGTTCTACGCGGTTAACTTCACGATCACCGATCCTGACCGTACCGTCGGTGATCGATTCCAGTCCAGCGACCATGCGCAGCAAGGTGGATTTGCCGCAGCCGGACGGGCCGACCAACACGATGAATTCGCCATCCGCGATATCCAGATTCACATCGCCAATGGCGCGATTGCCGCCGGGATAGACCTTGCCGACATTGTCGAGTGTAATTGATGCCACTTTTATTTCTCCGTCTCGACAAGACCTTTGACGAACAGCTTCTGCATGGCGATGACGACGGCGACGGGCGGCAGCATCGCCATGATGGCGGTCGCCATCACAAGGTGCCACTGGGGCAGCCCGTCCACCGCGTCGGCCATGCGCTTGATGCCCGCGACGATGGTGTAATAGCTGGAATCCGTGGTCACCAGCAGCGGCCACAGATATTGGTTCCAGCCATAGATGAACAGGATCACGAACAGCGCCGCGATATTCGTGCGCGACAGCGGCAGCAGGATGTCGCGGAAGAACTTCATCGGACCGGCGCCGTCGATCCGCGCAGCCTCTGTCAGCTCATCAGGAATGGTCAGGAAAACCTGCCGGAACAGGAATGTCGCGGTGGCTGACGCGATCAGCGGGATCGACAGACCGGCATATGAGTTCAGCAGGCCAAGGCCTGCGACAACCTGAAAGGTGGGAACGATCCGCACCTCGACCGGCAGCATCAGGGTGATGAAGATGCACCAGAAGGCAAAATTGCGGAACGGAAAACGGAAATAGACGATGGCGAAGGCCGACAGGACAGAGATCACGATCTTTCCGATTGCGATCGACAGCGCCATGATCAGGCTGTTGACCATCATCCAGCCGACCGGCGGCGTCCCGCTGGTCGACAGGCCGCTGTCCAGCATACGGCTGTAATTCTCCACCAGATGCGGTCCGGGCAGCATGGGTATGGTACCGGACGAAAAGTCGGTCGCGGTATGGGTCGAGGCGACGAAGGCGATCCAGACCGGCATGGCAACGATGGCCACACCGAAGATCAGCACCAGATGGGCCAGAAAATTGAGGCCGGGGCGGTTCTCGATCATCAGTATTCCACCTTCTTTTCGACATAGCGGAACTGGATCACGGTCAGCGCGATCACGATCAGCATGAGGATCACCGACTGCGCGCCGGAGCTGCCGAGATTCTGGCCCACGAAACCGTCGAAATAGACCTTGTAGACCATGATATTGGTGGCTTGCGCCGGCCCGCCCTCGGTCGTGCTGTCGATCACGGCGAAGGTGTCGAACATGGCATAGACGATGTTGACGACCATCAGGAAGAAGGTGGTCGGCGACAGCAGCGGCAGGGTGATTGTGAAAAACCGTTTGACCGGGCCCGCACCGTCAATTGCTGCGGCCTCCCGAAGGCTGGACGGGATTGATTGCAGCCCTGCCACGAAGAACAGGAAGTTATAGCTTATCTGTTTCCACGCACTGGCGATGACAACCAGCAGCATCGCATCTCCCTTGTCGGAAATGTGGTTCCAGTCATAGCGGAACTGATCCAGCACATAGGGCAGGATGCCGATGGTCGGATTGAAAATGAACCACCACAGGATACCCGCAACGGCTGGTGCCACGGCATATGGCCAGACCAGAAGCGTGGTATAGATCTGCGATGATTTGATCATCCGGTCGACGGCCACCGCCAGCAGCAGTGAAAAGCCCATCGACAACAGCGTGACGGACACCGCGAAAACCGCCGTCACCTGCAGAGAGTTCATATATTCGGGGCTGTCCAGAAGCCGCCAGTAGTTTTCCATCCCGACGAAGGTGGTTTTTATTCCGAAGGCATCTTCTCGAAGGAAACTTTGCCAGACAGCCTGAGCGGCGGGCCAGATGAAGAAGATGAAGGTAATGGCCAATTGCGGGGCCAGCAGCAGCCAGGGCAAAAGCTGGTTGTTGAAGATCGTGCGCTTCATCTTGTCACTCGGGCCGAAGGAAACGGGGGCCGCGTGAACGGCCCCCGAAAGTTCAGTTTACTGGTTCTGCGCCTGGAATTCTTCGATCAGCGCATTGCCGCGCTCGACGACGGAATCCAGTGCGCCTTGCGCATCCTTCGATCCGGACATCAGCTGCTCGAATTCCTCGTCGATGATCCCGCGGATCTGAACGTAGTTGCCGAAGCGCAGACCTTTGGAGTTCTCGGTCGGCTCGTTCAGCGTGATCTGGTTCAGACCGGTATCGGCACCGGGATTCTCGGTGAAGAAGTCTGACATCTGATCGGCGGCCGCCTGCGTGATCGGCAGATAGCCCGAGAAGGACGCCCAATCAGCCTGAACTTCCGGGCTGGAGAGGTATTCGAAGAACTTCGCGGCGCCGGCATATTCTTCATCCGGACGGCCCGACAGCACCCAAAGCGTAGCGCCACCGATGATCGAGTTCTGCGGCGCACCTTCGACATCGTCGTAATAGGGCAGCATGCCGAAGCCGACCTCAAAATCGGTCGCATTGGCCAGAACGCCGGCGCGGCTGGCCGAGCTGTTCATGATCATCGCGCATTCCTGGCTGTAGAACATCGGCGGTGCGTTATCGCCACCGACCGGACCGCCATATTTGAAGATGCCTTCGTCAGCCCATTTCTTCAGGTTTTCCCAGTGCTTGACCTGAACCGGGCCATTTACGGACAGGCGCGCATCAAGCCCGCCGAAGCCATTTTCCATCGTGCCGATCGGCTGGTTGTGCCAGGCGCTGAAGTTTTCGGTCTGGATCCAGCTGATCCAGCCGGTGGTAAAGCCGCAGCTTGCCGCGCCTGATTCCATGATCTGCTTGGAAAACTCTTCCATCTCGGCCCAGGTCTTGGGCGGGGTTTCCGGGTCCAGTCCGGCTTCTTCAAAGACGGATTTGTTGTAATACAGAATTGGGGTCGAGCTGTTGAACGGCATCGACAGCATGTTGCCATCGGTGTCGGTATAATAGCCGACGACCTGCGGCAGGAATGCCTGCGGATCGAATGCGGCGCCCTGATCTTCCATAAGCTGGTGAACCGGAACGATAGCACCTTCGGCCGCCATCATCGTGCCGGTGCCGACTTCGAAGACCTGAACGATGGCAGGCTGTTCACTGGCACGGAACGCAGCAATCGCAGCGGTCATGGTTTCGGGATAGGTGCCCTTGTAGGAGGGGACGACCTTGTAATCGGACTGGCTGTCATTGAAGCCCTGAACGATTTCTTCCAGCTTGGCGCCCAGTTCGCCGCCCATTGCGTGCCACCACTGCACCTCGGTTTGTGCATTTGCAGCAGTCACGGACATGGCTACGGCCATCGCCGTACCGGTGAGAATAAGTTTCATTTCACTTCCCTCCTGTTGGGTTGAGATCAGTCGGCGTGGTAACGCCCCTCCATGACAAATCAGCAACCAGTTTATGAAGGAAATGTGACAGTCTTTTCCCGGCACGTCAAAACTTCTGTCGCGCTGACCAAAGGGAAGCTTTTGCTCATCAACATTGTGGCAACAATGCAAGGGTGTTTTCGAACTATCTTATGGCACGCAGCGCGTCAGCCGAGACTTGAGCGCAAATGCGCGACGCGTTCAAAAGCGCCTATCAAGCCAAACGCGAAAGCTGTAACTACTTAGAAAGGTTCGTTCTGGCGCACCTGACTCAGATAGCGCTTCATGCGGACCAGCCGTTGGTTAGCGACTTTGTCCAATCTTCGGGCGACCAAGGTCGAGATTATATCGACGACCACAAGTGCTGCGATGCGTGATGTGGTCGGGGTAAAGACATCCGTATTTTCCAATGTCTCTACATTGATTAGGATGTCGGAATAATTAGCCAGGGCGCTGTGGTCCGATCCGGTGATGGCGATCACTTTGCTGCCCTGTTCTTTCGCGAGACGGGCGAGTTCGATCACCAGCATGGTTTTGCCTGTGTTCGAAATGGCGACGGCGACGTCGTCGGGCTGCATCATCGAGGCTGCCATAAGCTGCTGATGGCTGTCGACAGTCGCACGGCAAGGCACGCCCAGCAGCGGAAACTTCTGCTGGAAATCCTGTGCCACGATACCGGAGGCCCCGAAGCCGAAGATCTCAAGGCTTCGTGCTTGCAAGATCAGCTCCACAGCCTCATTGATCTGAACCATGTCCAGCTTGTGTCGCGCCCAGTCCAGCGATGTCATTGTGTAATCGAATATCTTCGCCGCGACCTCATCTGGGGTGTCGTCGATATTGATTGCCGATTGCGTGGCGGGCGTGCCCAAAACGAGGCTTTGGGCGAGTCGTATCTTGAAGTCCTGAAACCCCTCGCAGCCGAGCGCGGTGCAGAACCGGATCACTGTCGGCTGGCTGACACCGGCAATCTCGGCGGTTTCGGCCACCGTGGCGTTCATCAGCTTGCGCGGATATTCCAGAACCGCGTCAGCAACCTTGCGGTCGGAACGGCGCATTTCCGGGCGCATGGTGCGGACCGTTTCAAGGATGTTCCGTGGAGCAAGGCTGTCGACCGGGTCTGTCATGATGTCCGCTCAATTGTTTCAGGCGCCGGAACATATGACAAGTTGATCTGCGCTGCCAGTAGCTGCGGGTTTTGCGATGCCGCTGCAGCACGCTCTACTGTGTCGCGCGGCAGGGTGTTGAATTCGAACATGTCGAAATGATGCGCGATTACGGTCCCGATGCCGGCAGCACGCGCCAGTGAAATTGCCTCGTCCAATGTCATATTGCCGGGAACGCCGTTTCCGGCACGCAGATCGTCCCGACCATTGACAGGGAAAAGGGCCAAATCGGCGTTCAGGCTCGCCACCTCTGCAGTCTGATCTTCGAAGGGGACCGTATCGCCTGAATGATAGACGACCCGTCCAGCAATTCCAATCGCCATCCCAAGAAAGCGGTGCCTGCCCGCTTCGTCGGTCTCAATTGTTTCGTGTGCTGCGCGGGTGGCAGTGATCTTGATGCCCCGATGGCTGATCGTTTCGCCCGCATCGATGGCAATCAGTCTTTCGGGCACGATTCGCGCCCGCTCGACTGCGACCTCGCTGGCGGAGGCCGGGGCGATCAGACGAGCCAGTGGATTGGCCCCCATCAGCGCCGGCAATGTGCCCGGATCAAGGTGATCGGAATGTGCGTGGGTGGCGATAACCAGATCGACATGGGCGACCTTATCCGCAGCGACCGGGGCGGGCATCAATCGCGTATGGGGGAATTTCTTGCCTCGGTATTTTTCAGCCAGCGAGTTCGACAGGTAGGGGTCGATAACAACCCTGCGGCCTGCGCCATCGATCACGAAACCGGCTTGACCGAGCCAAAACAGCCGCAGTCCTTCGCCCGGCGGCTGGGCGAGAACCTCGCGCAGCGGCCTTTCAAGCGGTTGTTCACTTAGCCGCATTCTGCTTTTCCGTTCCGAGGTGCCTCAGCAGGTTTTCGACGGCAATTCGTGTGGCCCGGCTGATGCTTTCATCGGTCAAGCCGCCGATATGACTGGTCGCAATGACACGCGGATGCGCCGCCAGCCCGCCCGGAGGAGGTGGCTCGGTGTTGAAAACATCGGTCGCGTAGGCTGCGACGCGCTCCTGACCCAAAGCGTCAAGCATGGCCGCCTCGTCGATAAGGCCGGCCCGCGCGGTGTTGATCACGATGACAGAAGGGCGCAGGCGTTCTATGCGCCCGACGTCAAGGAGCGGACGGTTGTCCGCAGGCATCGGGCAGTGGAATGAGATGATCTCGGCGCGCCTAACCAACTCATCAAATCCGACATATTCGACCTTGCCCGCCAGCGATCCCAGATCGGGCTGGGCCGGATCGACAGCGACTATATTTGCGCCGAGTTCAGCCATGACGCGCGCGAATTTACGACCGATTGCGCCGACGCCGACAACCCCGACAGTCATGCCTTCAATCTCGCGTCCCTTAGGACGGGGCCAACCGCCTTCGCGAACACCTGTTGCCACCTCTGGCAATTTGCGGCAGGCGGCGAGCGCAAGTGCTATGGCCAATTCCGCAACGCCGGTCGCATTAGCGGCCATCGCACGTTCGAGCACGATGCCGCGTTCATCGATCTTCTCCATCGGGATATTGTCGGCGCCCGAGCCGTTACGGCTGATGACGCGCAGCCTTTCTGCTGCCGCGATGACCGCGTTCGACACCGGCTCGACACCAGCGAGCCAGCCATCAATATCAGGCACAAGGGCCAGAAGCTCTGCTTCATCCGGCATTTTTCCGGCTGTGCAGAAGACAAGTTCATGTCCGGCCACGCGAAGGGGGTCAAGTTCCTTTGGCGGCTCGGATGTCAGCGAACGGGGAGTGATGAGGATACGCGCCATGACCTATCCCCGCACCGCGTTCTGCGCGACTTCGGTCAGTCGGGCAATAGTTGCTGCGTCTGTCCCGATCTCGACGTGGAATACCTCGGCGATCACCTGTGTCCATCCGTGGATGAAATAAGTCCAGCCATCCACGATTGTCAGATCGCGCTCTTTCTGCTGAGAACGGGCCTGATCCAGAAAAACCAGATCGCCGCGATAATTCAGGTCCCAGACGACAGCATTCTCTGGAAAGACCGCCGCGTCGCTGATCGGGGATCCGGGCGCGTCCTTGCCGAGCCCTGTGGCATTAATGATCAGTGAGCCGGGTTTGAGGTCGGCAATCACCCGATCGTTGTCCTCTGGCCGGGGTGCCAGCACGTAATCTAACGGTGTATCAGTAGGAATCTGGCTGTGAATGTGCCGGATTTCATCAAGGCGTGGCTGAGAGCGGTTCGATACGATGATGCGCGCCGGAACATCTTCCCCGCGTTCCTTCCGCATCAGATGCCATGTCAGCGCAATTGTCGATCCCCCGGCGCCGATAGAGAACAGATCCGCCCCGGTTCGCGCGAAATAGTCAGGTCCAAGAAAGCCATCTATCGCGAGGCCCGATGAGATCGGATCTTTCGCATGGCAGACCAGCTTGCCGTCCGCCTTGGAGATGCAGGAGGTTTCCTTCATCAACGCGGCGAAAGGGTCGATCACATCGAACATATCGCGACATGCGTTGAACAGGTCAATCTTATGAGTGGTGACAAGCGCCCCGAGCGAGTTCGCATCGTCGCGGATGAAGGCCACGGCCTCGCGATAGGCGTCAGGGTCCGAATGTGGCTGAAAATCCATGCCGACGATCTGCACATCGCCGAGGCCCAGCTCCTCTGCCCATGCGGGAAAGACCTTCATGATAGAGCTTTTGCCGGTCGTCACGCCGATGAAATAGAGCGTTGGCTTGGTTGCCGGTGAGTAATCGTTCATCCGCGTATCTCCCCAACGCGCGCAACGGCTGCGCGGGCGCGCTCGGCAATGCCGGACCAGTCGCCGTCGCGCATGTGTTCGGCTTTCGCGATCCATGTGCCGCCGACGGCTGCGACTTCGGGCAGCGCCAGCCAGTCCTTCATCGTATCCAGCGTCACACCGCCAGTCGGGACGAAGCGCAGTCCCATATGGGCGAAAGGAGCATTTATGTTCTTCAGCATGGATGGCCCGCCAGCAGGCGTTGCAGGAAAGAATTTCATCAACCGGCAACCTTTCGCCGCGGCGAGTGAGATATCTGACGGGGTCATGATCCCCGGCGCAAATTCAATGTTCAGGGCCTGCGCTGCGTCCACGATATCCGGGTCGAAGCCCGGTGCCAGCCCGAACGTTGCGCCTGCACTGGCAGCCCGTTCTGCCTGTTCGCGAGTCAGAATTGTGCCCGCGCCGGTCAGCAGTTCCGGACAATCACGGCTGAGCGTCTCGATCACCTCTGCCGCAGCATCGGTGCGGAAGGTGATTTCCGCGACACCAAGCCCACCCTTGAGCAAGGCCTCGGCAAGCGGGCGCGCATGTGCTGCATCTTCGATAGCGATCACGGGAACGACGCCGATTTCAGCGATTTTCTTGAATACACTTGTCATGCTACGCCCTCCGCTGCTGCGGCAATTGCCTTCAGATCTTCTTCGCTACGGTTCTTCCATGCAGGATTGTCCTCGGCCTTCCAGCCGCCATTCCCGTCATCCATAACCCGGACACGCATCCCGCCAGAGCGTTCGATGATGCCGTAATCCTGCCCCGAATCGGCTGGGTAGGCGAAGAACATCACCAAATCCTCCTCACCGATATTTACGGAACGGTGGATCCAGAAGGGCGGAACATAACAGACCTGCTGCGGACCCATTTCCACCAGCCGGACTTGGCCATCGGGGCTTTCCATCTGCATGATCCCGCGGCCGGAAAGGGTCTGGTAGATCTCGGGGCGGTTTCCCTTTGCGTGAATGTGGCCGCGAGTCAGAAAATATTCGCGGCCAACCTTGCCCGCCTCCATCCGCGTGACGCCCATGATCAGGTCAGATGTCTGCGCGCCGGGGGTGTAAGATGTGACTTCATACGCGACCTCATCCGCCTTTTCGGAAAGGATCTCTTCGAACGCTTCTGCATCGGCATAGAGACCCGTCAGGTCGCGATATGTCTTGCGATAATGGCCGTCGGCATTCTCCAACATGCCCGTCTTGATGGAGATGCCACAAAGGCGCGGTTCGGCAAGCTGCATAGGTTCCCCCCAAATATACGGTAGTAAAAATACGGATATGGACTGAATGCTAGGCGAGAATCCCCATGCGGACAATATTTTTTTATCAAAACTACAAAAATATGAGAAAACCCGTTGACTGCTACGGGTCGCCCTCCTAGCATCGCGGCACTGATCAAACGTGTTTGCCGTGTTCGGGGGACGATTTTCGGGCGGCGGGATCATTGGGAGGAGTTGAGGATGCAAGTGAAGATTGTGGCGGGTACCCTGTTTGGTGCCCTGATGATGAGCGGCGCGGCCTTCGCGCAGGGGGACTGCTCTGTCGGTGTGTCGATGTATACGCTTGGTGCGCCGTATTTCGCAGCGCAGGAAGTTGCCGCGCGTGAGGCGGCAGAGGCTGCCGGATGCACCGTGCGCACGGCGGACGGGCAGAATGACATGGTCAAGCAGATCGGGGATGTTGAAGACATGGTCGCGTCCGGCGTCAATGTCCTTATCATCAACCCGCGCGATCCGCAGGGTCTGATTCCGGCCGTCAATGCGGCGACGGCTGCGGGCGTGCATGTTGTTTCGATGGATTCCATGCTGGATCCGTCGGGTGATTATATCACCAACGTCTCCGCCTCGAACGGTGACAATGGTGAGCTCGTCGGCGAATGGCTGGCGAACGAGACCAATGGTGAACCGCTGAAGATTGCGCTTCTGTCCGGCTCTCAGGGTAACGTGGTCGGGCAGGCACGCCGCATGGGCGTTCTCAGTGGTCTCATTGATGCGCAACTGACGAATTTCGGCAATGCGAATGTCGAAATTGTCGGGCAGGGCTGGGGCAACTGGTCCACCGAAGGGGGGCTCAGCGCGATGGAGGACCTGCTGACCGCGCACCCCGACATCAACGTTGTCCTGGGCGAGAACGACTCGATGGTGATCGGCGCTCGTGAGGCGCTGAGGGCGGCCGACCGTTTGGAGGGTGTTCTTCTGGTCGCTGCCGCAGACGGGCAGAAAGAGGCCTATGAGATGATCAAGAACGGCGAATATGGCGCCACGGGTCTGAACGATCCTGCAGCCGTCGCCGAACTGGCCGTCGAAGTCGGTCTTAAGGCGCTGAATGGTGAAGAGCAGGAACTGACCAAATACACCTTCACCGAACCGGCCGTCGTGACGCAGGAAAACGTCGACGATTACTACGATCCCGAATCCGTCTTCTGAGACGGCACGGATAAAGCACATGCTTCTCGGGCTGCCTGAAATTCGGCGGCCCGGTTGTGACCTTAGGTGACGGAGGGGCACTTGGCTGAACTGGTCAAACTAGAGGGCATCACCAAATCCTTCGCGGGCATCCACGCCCTGACCGAAGTCGATTTCGATCTGTATCCGGGCGAGGTCCACGCGCTTTGCGGAGAGAACGGTGCCGGTAAGTCGACGCTCATGCGTGTGCTTGGCGGTGAGTTGCGCCCGAACGCCGGCCGCACGCTGATCGAGGGAGAAGAGGTCCGGCTGAACGGTCCGACCGATGCGATCAGGCGCGGGATCTCCGTCATCCATCAGGAGATGGCGCTTGCGCCGGATCTTTCCGTTGCCGAGAATATCTTTCTGGGTGCGCTGCCGGTCGGAATCAACTGGGCCCGCCTGCGTGAACGCGCGCGCAGCCTGATTTCCAACCTTGGTTTCGACATCAAGCCGGGGGAACAGATTTCGGATCTGTCCGTCGCCCATCAGCAGGTGGTTGAGATCGCAAAGGCCCTGTCTCGCGATGCGCGTGTGATCGTCTTTGACGAACCAACCGCTGTGTTGTCGACAGGCGATGCCCGGCGGCTGCTGCAGATCATCAAAGACCTGCGCGATAGTGGTGTCGGGATCGTCTATATCTCGCACCGGCTTGACGAGATATATGAGATCGCCGACCGCATCACCGTCATGAAGGATGGGCGCCGTGTCGATACGGTGACGCCGGACTCGACCCCGGTCGACAGTCTTATCCGCATGATGGTGGGCCGACCGCTATCACAGCTTTTCGGTGAAAAACCCGACACCACGCTTGGTGAAGAGGCGCTGAGAGTTTCTAACCTGTCGCTGCCTAACGGCGTGCATGATGTCAGCTTCTCCATACGCAAGGGGGAGATTGTGGGACTGGGCGGGCTTGTCGGCTCCGGCCGGACAGAGGTTGCACGGGCGATTTTCGGGGCCGATCCGATCACCGAGGGTGATCTGACCCTGAACGGGGAAGTATATAAACCACGCTCGCCCCGCGCTGCGGTTCGTCGCGGCATCGCTTTGGTGCCCGAAGATCGCAAGGGGCAGGGGATCGTGCTGAATATGTCGATCCGCAAGAACATCACGGCAGCAAATACCGATCCGGTCACGTCTATGGGCTTTTTCAGGCCCGCCGCCGAACGCACTCTCGTCCAGTCTCTGATCAATTCCCTGCGCATCAAGCTGGGGTCGATGAACGATCCTGTGTCCAGCCTGTCGGGTGGCAATCAGCAGAAGGTGGTTCTTGCGAAATGGTTTAACACAGAGCCGGGCCTGATCATTCTGGATGAACCGACGCGCGGCGTGGATGTGGGCGCAAAGACCGAAATATACACGCTGATCCACCGCCTTGCCGCCGAGGGAAAGGCCGTGATCGTCATTTCGTCTGAACATGCCGAACTGTTTGGGCTTTGCGACCGGATTCTCGTCATGGGCGAAGGCGAGTTGCGCGGCGAATTGCTGCCCGAGGATTTCGAAGAAGAGAAACTGCTGACGCTGTCCATGACACCCCGTCAGCCCGAACCTGCAGAGGCGCAAGCATGAGCGAGAACGCCGCGACCATCAATGAAGAAGAAACCCATCGCCGGTTCAGTTTCGGCAAGATGTTCCGCCAATATGGCACCTTCATCATTTTCATTTTGCTGATCCTCGTCGCTCAGGCCCAATCCGATGCGTTTCTGACCGAGCGCAATATCATGAACGTGCTGCGCCAGATGTCCGGCATCGGGGTGATGTCGATCGGTATGCTTTTCGTCATCCTGACACGGGGCATCGACCTGTCGGTTGGCTCCATCGCGGCACTGGGCTCTGTCGCGGTGGCGATTGTGGTTCAGGACTACCCGTTGCCGGTTGCAATTGCGATTGTCGTCGGACTGGGCGCGCTCTGCGGACTGGCCTCCGGTATCCTGATCGCATTCTTCAAGCTTCCGGCCTTTGTCATAACACTTGCGATGATGACCGCCGCACGGGGTTTCGCGCTGATCTTTTCAGACGGCCAGCCGATCATGCCGGGCGATGCGGGACGTCCGCTTCAGACATTCGGTACCTCATTCACCTTTGGCGTTCCTAATCCTGCGCTGCTGATGATCGCGCTGTTCGCAGTGGCCTTTATTTTCCTGAACTACAGCCGTTTTGGTCGCCTGATCAAAGCCATCGGTTCGAACGAAGAGGCTGTGCGGCTGTCGGGTATCCCCGTGTCCTGGTATGTCATGTCGGTCTATGTGATTTCCGGCGCATTGGCGGCGGTGGCGGGGATCCTTGTCACCTCGCGTTCCGGTGTCGGATCGGCGTCGGTCGGGGCAGGGAACGAGCTTGACGTGATCGCCGCGGTTGTCATCGGCGGGGCGAGCCTGATGGGTGGCGTTGGCGGTGTGATCAATACCTTCATCGGCGTGATGATCCTGGGCGTGATCGGCAATATCATGAACCTTGCCGGTGTGCCGGGCTATCATCAGCAGGTCTATCTTGGGATTATCATCGTCGTCGCGGTTCTGATCCAGAACGGAACAAGTCTGTTTCGCAGGTAGGCCATGAAGACCACGGTTGCGATAGATATAGGGACCGGATCGACACGGGCGGCGCTGATGTCCTCGGAAGGGCAAGTCCTGTTCGTCGCCGCCCGCGAATACAGCCAGATCACCCCTGCCTTCGGCTGGTCCGAGCAGCGCCCGGAAGATTGGTGGGCCGCCACTTGCGAAACGCTGAAACAGGTCACAGCCCATGCGCAGACGGAAGGCTTTCAGATAGCGGCGGTCTGCGCTTGCGGTCAGATGCATGGCACGGTGATGGTTGACGATAACAGGAACCTGACGCGCGACACCGTGCCGCTGTGGAACGATAAACGCACGCTGGAACTGGTTCGGGATTTTGAGGCTGCAGAGGATCTGAAAGACTGGCTGCCGCTGACGGCCAATCCCCCGACACCGGCATGGCCTGCATTCAAGCTGCAATGGCTGCGGGACAACGACGCAGAGGCATGGGCGCGCACGACTTCGGTGATGATGCCGAAAGATTTCATCAACCTGCGCCTGACCGGAGAGCGGGCAGTGGACTGGACCGAAGCCGCGTGCTCGTTCCTGATCGACGCACAGACCGGGCAATGGTCAGAAAGGGTGTTCGAACGCCTGGGGCTGGATCGCGGAATGATGGCGCCGATCCGCTATCCGTCGGAAATTCTAGGTGAGGTCACAGCCGAAGCAGCAGCGCAAACCGGGTTAAAGACGGGAACGCCGGTTCTTGTTGGTGGTGGCGATTATCCGGTTGCGTTGCTTGGTTCTGGCGTGTGCAAGCCCGGTCTTGCCTCCGAGGTCGCGGGCACTTCGTCTATTCTGACGCTGGTTGCAGAGAAGCCGGTCCTCGATCCGGAAATCAGCAATGTCGGCACGCCTGAAGGGAATTGGGGCGCATTCGTGCTGCTTGAAGCGGGCGGTGACAGCGCGCGTTGGGCGCGGCGGGCGTTCCATGACAACGCCACCTCCTATGGCGATATCCTGCAAGAGGCAGGGACGGCGCCTGCCGGGTCGGATGCTTTGTTCTTTCTGCCATTTCTTGTCGGTGAACGACTGGGAGCGCATCGCAATTCGCGGGCGCAGTTCTTCGGGCTGACCGCGCGTCACGGGCTGCCGCAAATGCATCGCGCCGTGCTGGAGGGCGTTGCCTTCGCTGTAAACCGTCACCTGCGCATCATGGAACGCGCGACTGGGACAGAGCCAGAGACATTGATCGCCTCGGGCGGCGGTGCGAAAGCCGATCTGTGGCTTCAGATCAAGGCAAGCATCTACGGGAAGCGGATTCTCATCCCGGCCGAAGCCGAATGTGGTCTGGTCGGTTGTGCAATCCTGTCAGCCATTGCCATTGGCGATGCGTCCGATCCCGCGGCCGCTGCCTCTCGTCTGGTCGGTATCGGACGCGAAGTCCTGCCCGACCCGGCGAAGCAGGAAATCTATGCGCGGATGCAGCCCGTTTTTGACCGCCTCTATCTTTCGTCGCGAGAGTTTTACAACGATCTCGACAGGCTCGATCAGGGATCTGCATGATCCGGGAAGGGAAAACATGAAGTATCTGGACCGTTTCAGGCTGGATGGCCGCCACGCATTGGTCACGGGCGGCGCGCGCGGGATCGGCTTCGCCACTGCAGAGGCACTGGCGCAGGCAGGTGCAAGCGTTATGCTGACCGACCGCGATGCCGACGCTGCGGAAAGTGCTGCAAGGCAACTGCGGGAGAAAGGGCTGGATGTCAGCGCCGACAGGCTGGAGGTCACAGATTCCGCAGCGGTCAACGCACTGGCCAAGGCTTATCCCCAGATTGATATATTGGTGAACAATGCCGGTATCGCGCGGTCGAATGAGCCCGCCGAAACCATGACAGACGATGTATGGTCATCCGTGATCGACATTAACCTCAATGGTGTTTTCTGGTGCTGCCGTGCGTTCGGTGCCCAGATGCTGGAACGCGGGCAGGGCACGATTGTAAATGTCGGCTCTATGTCCGGCTATATCGTCAACCGCCCGCAGGAGCAGTCGCAATACAACGCCTCAAAGGCAGCGGTGCACCAACTGACCCGCTCGCTTGCGGCGGAATGGGCGCCTCGTGGCGTCCGGGTCAATGCCGTAGCCCCAACATATATCGAGACCGAGATGAACAGCTATGTCTATGACGACCCGGAATTGATGCGCCACTGGATCGGGGGCACACCGCAGAACCGCATGGGGCACCCGGATGAGGTAGCCTCTGTCATCCTGTTTCTGGCCTCTGACGCGGCAAGTCTGATGACGGGCTCAATCGTGCTGGCCGATGCCGGCTATACCTGCTGGTGAGGAGGGAAAGATCATGCAAATAACCGGGGCCCGGTTTCCGGGGCGCTATATTCAGGCGCAGGGTTTGCTGTCTCGTCTGGGCGAGGAATCCAAATCGCTTGGTAAATCGGCACTGATCCTGCTGGACGGTTTTCTGGCGGATAGCCAGGGCGACGCCGTGCGCAGCGGCGCTGCGCCGCTTGCTGTCGAACTGCTGGTTCATGGCGGCGAATGTTCGGAACAGGAAATCACGCGCGGTGTAGATGCCGGTCGAAAGGCAGGTGTCGATCTGATTATCGGCATCGGCGGCGGCAAGACCCTGGATACGGCAAAAGCGGTGGCCTATCGCCTGGACGGTCTGCCTTGTGTGATCGTGCCGACGATTGCGGCATCCGACGCGCCATGCTCGGCGCTCGCCGTAGTCTATAAGCAGGATCACACAGTCGATTACGATTACTTCCTCTCGCGCAATCCCGATCTGGTTCTAGTTGACACGCAGATCATCGCCGATGCGCCCGCGCGCTTTCTGGCCGCCGGGATCGGCGATGCGCTTGCCACCTGGTACGAGGCCGAAAGCTGCCGAGAGGCCGGGGCGGAAAACAGCTGGGGCACGCATGGCAGCGCGCTTGCCTTTGAAATTGCGCGTTTCTGCCGCGATACGATTGTCGAATTCGGCGCAGAGGCTTTGGCGGAATGCGATGAGAACAAGGTGGGTGAGGCGCTTGAGAGGATCGTGGAGGCCAATATCCTGCTGTCAGGGGCAGGCTTCGAATCCGGTGGCGTCGCGGGCGCTCATGCCATTCACAACGGCTTGTGCGAATTGCATGATGTGCATGGCTACCTGCATGGCGAGAAGGTCGCGATTGGCGTTCTCGCAACATTGCTGATTTATGACCGGCAGGACGAGTTCGAGAAAGTCCGCGAATATTGCAAATCGGTGCGCTTGCCGGTTCGCTTGTCGGATATCGGGATCACTGAAGTGACCGATGAAAAGCTGCGCAAGGTGGGGGAACGCGCCTGCCGTCCAAACGATCTGATGGACAATGAACCGAAGAAGATCACGCCGGACATGGTGATGGATGCGCTGCGCAAGTTGAGTTGAGGGGGAGGACATGATGATCGACGCAGATATGAAGGATATATTGGCAAGCTTCAGCGCGGAGTTGTTCGCGGGCAGGCATGTCATCGTCTCTGGCGGGACAAGCGGCATCGGCCTGGACATCGCCCGAGGCTTCGCCGGTCTGGGCGCGGATGTGACCGCCACCGGGTCTTCGGAAAAAAAGATTGCGGCTTTGGCGGGTGAACCTGCGAATATCCGGTTCAAGGCGCTTGATGTGCGCGACCGCGACGCCGTTCGCGACTTCTGCGCGGCACAGCCGCGTTGCGATGTGCTGGTCAACGGTGCCGGTGTCGCACGCGGGGGCGAGGAATGGGACGAAGACGTCTGGCTCGACACGATGGAGGTCAATCTGAACAGCCAGTTCCGGCTTGCGATAGGTCTTCGGGAACGGTTGGCAGAGGCGAAGGGGTCGATCATCAACGTGGCCTCGATGCTTAGCTATATGGCCGATCCGGGGGTGCCGGCCTATACGGCCTCCAAGACGGGGGTGTTGGGGCTGACGCGTGCGCTTGCCCATAAATGGGGGCGAGAAGGCATACGGGTCAACGCCATTGCACCGGGGTATCACCAGACCGATATGACCAAGCCGATCTGGTCGGTTCCCTATGGCAACAAGGCGGTTGCGGATCGCACGGCGCTTGGCCGGTGGGGCAGCACAGCCGACCTGGTGGGGCCGTGCCTGTTCCTGGCCTCTCCGGCGGCGGCCTATGTGACGGGCATGTGTCTTGAGGTGGATGGCGGCTTTGTCAGCGGTAACCCATTAGAGGAATAGGCGGCCGCATCTTTGCAAGAAGCACGGGCGACCCAATGGGATCGCCCGTTTCTTTACAATCCCTGTCTCGGCCCTCAGCCCCTTAGATGGGCCGGTCGCAAGCCGAAGATATTTCGCCAGGGTCGACCCGTTTTGCGCAGGACCATTGTCGCATCGGCCACGACGACGACGATCAGAACGCCACCGATCACGACAGCCTGCCATTCCGATGGCACCGTCAGCAAGTTGAACGCGTTTGTCAGCAGGGCGATGAAGATCACACCGATCAACGCCCCAAGATACGATCCCTTCCCGCCTGCAATGGACCCGCCGCCGATCAGACAGGCGATGAATATCTGCATCTCCAGCCCCTCACCCATATAGCGGTTCGCCATGCCGACCCGTGCGGTCATCAATACGCCCGCCAATGCGGCCAGCCCGCCCGACAGGACAAAGGCCAGAAACTCGATCCGGCGGCGGTTCAGACCCGTGGCTTCAGCGGCCTGTGCGTTGCCACCCAGAAACAGCAGGCTGCGACCGGGGAAGGTCAGCCGCAGGAACAGCTCGAACCCAAGACACAGCAGCAGTGCGAACAGGAATATCCCGGACAGCCCGCCTATGTCCCATTGCCCAAGAGCGTTGAAGCCGGACGGAAAGCTGGTGAAACCGCCCAGACCCTGACCGGACATGATAACCTCGATAATGCCGCGTGTCATATACAGGACGCCTAGTGTCACGATCAGGTGGTTGATACCCAGCCACGCAACCATGAGCCCGTTGAAGGCACCGATGGCGATCCCGGTCAGAAGTCCGACGGCGACGCCGACAAAGACCGGCGCACCTGCGCTCAGTGTCATGGCGGCGGTGATGCCTGAAATGCCCATGACCGCGCCGACCGACAGGTCGAAGCGACCTATCATGAACAGCGTCATCATACCAATCGCGACGATCAGGTTCGGCGCGATCGAGGTCTGCAACGACGCAAGATTGTTGCGATCCAGAAAGGCCGGGCTGATCATCGCCAGAACCACGGCTATCAGGGTCGTTGCCGCAAAGGTCAGGCTTTCCTGCTCTAACCTCCATGCGCGAAGAAGCGGAGTTTTCCGGGTCATGCTCATGCGGATCAGCCCTTCCGGCGGTTCATGAGGGTGTCGAAGGTCACGGTGGCGATCAGAAGGAAGCCTATGACAAATTGCTGAAACACAGGCTCTATATCGTACATGATCATCCCGTTCAGAACGAGAGCAAGCAGCAGGAGCCCAAGCGCCGAGCCGCGCAAATCGCCGCGCCCGCCATACAGGCTGGCGCCGCCGATAATCGCGGCGGTCACCATGACGAATTCCAGCCCTAGCCCCATGCGCACATCCGCGCTCGTAATGCGCGATGCGGTGAAAATTCCGCCAAGCCCGGCTGTCATCGCGCTGACGACAAAGGTTGCGATCTTGATCCGGCCGACATTGATGCCGTGGACTGTCGCGGACCTCATATTCTCACCGATAAAGCACATCTTGCGATAAAGGGCGGCGCGTCGTTGCAATGCCCATGCCGCAAGCACAAGGACCACCATCATCACGATGCTCAGCCGCACATCGAAAACATCCGTGCGTGCAAGGCTGCGGAACTCTCGGGGATAGGTGCGACCGCCTAATGCATTGGCCAGCACGTTCGCCAGCCCTCTTACGACCAGCATCGTGCCGATGGTCAACATCAGAGAGTTGATGTTGAAGCGCACGACCAGAAAACCGTTCATAAACCCGATCAACCCTGCCACGCCAAGCGCGAGTGCTGCGGCAGGCCAGAAGCCCCATCCGGCCACCAGCAGTGAGCCCGTCAGCATCCCTGTCATCGCGAAGACTGACCCTACGGACAGGTCGATTTCACGCATGACCATCAGATAGGTGAAACCGACAATCGCGAGAAATTCGATTGATACAGCGAAAAGGATAGAGTTGAGGTTCTGTGCAGTCGCGAAGTTGTCCCGTGTCAGTGCAAGAAACGCGAAAATGGCCAGCGTGATAAGCGCAAGCGGCAGGATGTTCGCGCCGAAGCGCGGGTTGCGCGCAGAACGTGAAGGGGCAGCCTCGACCGATGCGGTGGGGACAGAGGTTTTCTCGTTCGGCAGTTTGATCCGGTCGATCATGTTTCAGCCCTTACCTGCCGCAAGCGCCATCACGGCTTCTTCATTCATATCCGCGCCGGCCAGTTCCCCGGCGTGACGACGCGAGCGCATCACGACGATCCGATGCGCAAGCCGCAGCAGTTCCGGCAGATCGGATGAAAAGACCAACAGGGCGCGTCCGTTTGCCGCTTCGCGGCGTGCGACCTCGTGCACTTCCGCTTTTGCGCCGACATCAACGCCTCGCGTCGGCTCGTTCAGAACGATTACCTCGGGTTCGCTCGCCAGACAGGCCGAGATCATCACCTTCTGCTGGTTGCCGCCGGAAAGCTGCATCGGCAGGCTTTGCGGCCCGGGCGCGCGGATGGCGAAACGCTGGATGTCCTCCACAGCCTGTTGCCGGACGGCGCTGCGGTCAACCAGCCCCATTTTGGAAAGCCGGTCGAGGACAGGGGCCGAAACATTGTCGGCGATGCTTCGCTCCATATACAGCCCGGCTTCCTTGCGATTGCTGAACAGATAGCTCATCCCCTGCTTCATCAGTTGGGCCGGGGAAAGATCGTGCACCGGCTGCCCGATCAGCTCCATCTGGCCGGAAACGGGCGGAACGATCCCGAAAAGCGCGCGGGAAAACGCCTCTGCCCCCGATCCTTCCAGCCCAAAGATGCCCAGTATCTCGCCGCGATGCAGATCAAGGCCCATATCCTCAAAACCATCCGGCATCGTCATGTTTCGGATGCTGAGGACCACCTCTGCATTATTCAGACGCATCAGGTCTGGCAGTGTGGGCGAATCCAGATTGCGCCCGACCATTCGGCGGATCAGGTCATCTTCACTAAGGCCGTCATTCGCCAGCGTTCCGACGAAAGCACCGTCGCGCAGCACCGTGATATGATCCGCAATATCCAGCACTTCATGCAGGCGATGCGAAACATACAGTATCGTGTGACCGGATTCCTGCAACTGCTTGACCAGCCCGACCAGCGTCTCTGCCTCGACATTGTTCAGGCCCGATGTCGGTTCATCCAGGATCAACAGGCTGGCGTCGCTTTCAACGGCGCGAAGGATTTCCACGATCTGTTGCTGGCCGGGTGTGAGTTGGCCCAGAATTTCGCGCGGATCAATGTCCAGTCCGAACAGCTTCAGAAGCTCGCGGCTGCGTGCGTACATCTTGGCGAAGTCAATGCGCCCGCGATGCCGAGGCATCCTGCCGACGAAGATATTCTCGGCAACGGACATATTCGTGAAAACGGCAAGCTCCTGATGCACCATCGCGATATCGCCATGCGCGCGATCAGCGGCCGAGGTGGTGCGCCCAGCTATGGACAACTGGCCTTCATCGGGTTCGATTTCACCATTGATGATTTTCAACGTGGTGCTTTTGCCTGCGCCGTTTTCACCGAGGATGGCATGAACTTCGCCTTTCACGACAGAGAAACTGACGTCGCTCAGCGCCTTTACGGCACCATAGCTTTTGCTGACTCCGGTTAGGCTCAAAATTGGATCGGCGCTCATATCATCGGTCCCGAAAATGCGGATTCCGTAAGAACGGGAAAGGGCGCGACCTGGGCCGCGCCCCGTTTGGGTTCAGAAGCTTGGCAGGTTGCCGCGCATGAACTGCTCGACATTTTCCTGATCGATGACTTCTGTGCCCATATAGACGGCCTGCGGGAAGGGGTTCACACCTGCGCCAGCGTTGTCTGCTGAAATGGGAACCGCAGCCAGCCCGACATTGTCGTCATTATAGGCTTCCAGCATCTGCACTGCGAGGTAGGCCTGCAAAGCGGTCTTGTTGATGATGGTCGCGTCGATGACACCATCGGCAATGCACTCCAGCACCGCGTCCTCACGATCATGAACGATGACGGTCAGGTCGGTGATGTCCTTTTCCAGTTCTTCCGCCGCAAGGCAGATGCCGCTGCCGGACGAGCTGTCCAGACCAACCACAGCGGTGATGTCCGGATAGGTGTTGAACATCGTCTTCGCGGCGTCAATAGCGGTTGAGGTTGTCGCCTTGTCATCGACCCGTCCGGCGACCTCCCAACTGCTGTTCGCTGCCAGATAATCGGTCAGGCCCTGCACCTTGGCATCGGTATTCGATGCGCCCCAGTTACCGGATATCGCCAACGTGCCGCTGTCGCCGCCGCGTTCGATCAGCTCTCTCGCCGTGTCTTCGCCTGCCGCATAGTTGTCCAGTCCGATGAAGGTCAGCGCGCCGCCATTATCCTCTGTCACGGCTTCGATCACCACGACCGGAATGCCCTGTTCCATTGCACGGCGGATGCCCGGAACGGCGCCCGGCTCCCACAACGTCGTGATGATACCATCGGGCTGACGCGCGATGGCCTGTTCAACTGCTTCGGCACCGGCAACCGGGTCCCATCCCTGCGGGCCCAGCCGTTCAACTGTCACGCCGAACCGATCCTCGGCGTAGTCCATGCCCAGCAGGCTGTCGAGCAGATAGGGATGGCCCTGCAACTGCGATGCATAGACATAGTTTCGCCCGCTTTCATCCTGAGCGAAGGCCGCGCCGGTCGTCAGAATTCCTGCCAATCCGGCGAGTTTGATGCAGCGAAAGATTTTCCTTGGTGCTGAGATGCGCATGATTGTCCTCCCTGACTCGCATCGACAATTCCGGGCCCTCCTGCTGCTTCAAACAGCCTCCTCGCCGGAATCGATATTTCTGAAACGCTAACAGCAGGAAATTTTACTGTCTACAATTTTTATTTTCTTGAAAGTTAATTTCATAGGTGCAAACTTTACGACGCGCTAAGCTGGGTGGTGCGCAACTCTGGAAGATGGATTCAGATGAAATCTGATATAAGCATTATCACGCATATTCAGGGGCTTCGCGGCAGCATGAAGCCGGCGCTTCAGCAGGTGGCGGACTCAATTCTCGCCAACCCGGAAGCTGCGAGAAGCAAGAAGCTGAACGAACTTGCGACGGCTTGCGGGGTGTCCGAAGCCTCGATCAGTCGATTCGTCAGGGGAATTGGTCTGGCGAATTTCCGTGACTTTCAGCTGCGGCTCGCATCCGAGGTGATTGCGGGATCGTCATCGCGGGGTAATGAGGCGGATCACGGCCAGATCTACGAAAATATCGGTCGGCAGGACGATGCCGTCAGCATTCTGAACAAGGTCGTCCACCGCACCGCTGATGTCGCGCGCGACTGTTTGTCGACCATTTCGTCCGATGCGATGGAACAGGCCGCGCGGATGGTACGGGCCGCAGACGTGGTTTACCTGTTCGCGGCGGGGCTGTCGGCTCTGGCGGCGGAGAGTGCTGTGTTGCGTTTTGCGCGCATCGGCAAACCGGTGGTGTTCCACAGGGACCGGAACAATCAGCTGCTGATGTCGGCGGCGCTGAAGGGCAATGTGCTTGCGATCGGCATCAGCGATTCCGGCCGGACCAGTCAAACCGTGACGGCTCTGGCGGCAGCGCGGCAAAGCGGGGCCGCGACGATTGCGATGACGGCTTTCCCGGAATCCCCGCTGACACGTCAGGCGGATCTGACGATCCTGACACCGGCGGGATATGCGCCTTCGGGGGAAGAGCCGATCTATGAAAGCATGGTCAGCAAATTCGGCCAGTTGATCGCGATTGACGCGCTGTATTCGCTGGTGGCGGTCAGGGATTTCGACGCCTCTGCCGCCTCGGTCGAGCATGGCAATGCGATCATCCGTCAGAGCCGCAGCATGAGGCAGCAGAATGAGCAGGAATGACCATCCGGCAGCTGCGCTGAACCGGTTGTGGCCCTACCGTGGTGAGACGTTTGACGAACTGCTGAACGCGCAAGCGCGCAATGATGATGTTCCGTCACCGGCGAAAGAAGAACTGGTGGCCAAGGTAGAGGCCGTTTCCATCTGTTCATCCGATGTAAAAGTTGTTCGGATGGGACGCGATCACCCGCTTTTCGCCGAAGGCAGGGACGAACTGGACACCGTGTTGGGGCACGAGGTCTGCCTGCGTGTCCATGCGGTGGGCGAGGGGCACGCGGGTCGTTTCCGTCCGGGACAACGGCTGGCGCTTCAGCCGGCGCTGATCGTCAATGGCAAGCGCAGCATCATCGGCATGGATCGTCCGGGGGGGTTTGCGCAATACCTGCGCCTTGGATCCGAGGCGCTGAACGATCAGGTTATGGCGGTGCCTGACGATGTTGCAGCCGCCTCTGTGGCGCTGTTGGAACCTTATGGTTGCGTCGAGCGTGCGTGGCGGCCGAATGTCAGGCTTGATTTCAAACCGGCGGGTCGCGCGCTGATCGTCTCTGCCGGGGCGCAGAAATACGAATTGCGTCGTGTGCCGGATTGGGCCGAGGTGACTGTAATAGGAGCAGTGCCGTCATTTCTGGCATCGCGTGACGTGACACGCGCCGACAGCGTCGCGGAGTTAACCGGACCTTTTGACGATATTCTGGCGCTCGGGGACCTGGATGCGGAAACCCTCGCCGCCCTATCTGCGCGGCTGGATGTCGGTGGGTTGCTGCTTCAGGCGCGAAGCGGCGCGTCGCCCGGCCCGGTCGCCATTGATCCGGCGCGCATTCATTATGATCGGCTTTCGTTTCTGGGAACACGCGACAGCGTGCTGGATAACGCGCTTGATACATCTGCTGCTCGCTTTGATGTGCGCCCGGGGGGCGTCGCCCTCATTCACGGTGCGGGGGGTGCGATGGGCCGGATTCATGTGCATCGGCTGCTGCAATTGCCTGATGGACCGCGCATCGTCATTGCATCGTCGCGAAAGGGCAAGCGGTTATCCGATCTACAAAGCGACTTCGCACCACTGGCTCTGTCTAACGGTCGCCGGCTGATCGTTGCGGAGCCCGACGAACTAGACGACCTTGTTCAGGAACTTGCGCCTGATGGATTGGATGATATCGCCGTTGTGGCACCTGATCCGCTGGCGATTGCAGCTGCCTCGGGTTGGCTGGCACCGGATGGGCTACTAGTCCTGTTCGCGGGCTTTCCCTATGGCAAGCTGCTGGAGATTGATTTGGCCGCCGTCGCGCTCAGCGGTATGCGGATTACCGGCTCGACCGGCTGCACGTTAGGTGACATGAAGGATGTCTTTTCGCGCGTGTGTGGCGGGACTCTTGACCTCTCCGCCAATATCGCCGCTGTCGCTGGCCTCAATTCGTTGCCGGAGGCCATGAAAGTGGTCGCCGATGGCACCGTCTCTGGAAAGATCATCATTTATCCGCAGCAGCCCGATCTGCCACTGCGCGACGTCACAGACTGGAGCGCATCCGATGAGGACGGGCTGACCGGCTGACGAGAAATCCCAATGAAGCAGGGGAGGCTTTCATGAAAGATCACGTTATCGGAGTTGATATCGGCACCACCGGCACGAAAACCGGGATCTATGATCGTGACGGTGTTCTGAAAGGCGAGGCGTTCGAGGAATCCGTTCTGCGCTATCCCGGCCCCGGTCAGGTGGAACAGGACCCGGAAGAGATCTTTCAGTCCGTGCTGCGGACCGTAAGAGCTGCAATGCGCAACGCCGGTCTGCGGCCCGATCAGATTGCTGCAATTGCGCTTGATGGGCAGATGGCGGGGATCATGGCTGTGGACGCGGATTGGCAGCCCGTCACCCATTACGACAGTTGGCTTGATACGCGATGTGCGCCTTGGCTGGACCAGCTTCGCCCGCATGAGCAGGATATCATCAAGACCTGCGGCATGGCGCTTGCTTTCAATCACGCGCCAAAGATTCTGTATTGGCGCGATCAGCCTGAGGTCTGGGACCGTATTGCAAGCTTCATTCAGCCAGCGGCTTTCGTTGCCGGACGTCTCGCAGGCCTAAAGGGGCGAGATGCTTTCATGGATCGCACCTATCTGGTGTTTTCCGGTTTTGGCAGCGGTGAGCGATCCGTCTGGAATGAAGAACTGCTCTCCCGCTTCGACCTGACGACCGAAAAGCTGCCCCGCATCGTCGAACCGTGGGAGATCATCGGCGAGGTCCAGCCCGATTGGGCGGATGAGCTTGGGTTGGCAGTGGGAACGCCTATCGCGGCAGGTTGCGGCGATCAGAGTGCGAATGTTCTGGGCGGCGGTCTGGTCGATACCGGCGTGGTTTTTGATACCTCGGGAACTGCCTCGGTTTTTGCGACGGTGATCGACAATTTCGGCACGGATACGAAATATCGTTGTCTGATGACCTGCCCGCATGTCGTGCCGGGCCTTTATTTTCCGATGTCCTATGTCGCCGGCGGTGGGCTGAATCTGCGCTGGTTCCGCGACGAGGTTTCTCCACTGGAGAAAGCCGGTTGGGAAGAAGAGGGGCGCGATCCCTATGAAGCGCTGACCGCGCCGGCGGCGCATGTGCCTGCGGGTGCGGAAAAGCTGATCTTCCTGCCGCATCTTTCCGGGCGGAATACCCCCAATGATCCGACCATGCGCGGCGCTTTTCTGGGTCTGACATGGCGTCACAGCAAGGCGCATATGGTGCGCGCGATCATGGAAAGTATTGCCTATGAATATGCCTTCTACCTGCGTGCCGTGCGAGAACTCGCGCCGGGCTATGATCCGCGCTTCGCTATCAATATCGGGGGCGGGGCGCGGTCGCCCGAGTTGCGGCAGATCAAGGCGAACGCTCTGGGTCTGGACTATAGCATACAGGACCGGGATGAGTTCGGCACTCTTGGCGCGGCCATCGTCGCGGGCCACGCGGTCGGCCTTTTCCCGGATCTTCGCGATACCGCGCGGCGGTTCGCCGGTGAACCCCGGCTTGTCACCCGCGCTGACCCGGATGCCACGGCGCAGTATCGCCCCTATATCGATTCTTACATCGACGCGATGGAAACCATGTCGCCGCTATTTTCGCGCATAGGTGAGAAACTCGGCAGTTCATCACATATGTGAAAAAGAATCATATTTGTGATTATGCTTGCTCGAATCGGCTGAAGATAGTACCCACATATGTGACAATTCATCACTGATGAGGTATTTCAGCCATGCGCGCCATCGTTCTGCACGCCCCCAAAGATATCCGACTCGAAGATCGTCCGAAGCCCACAGCCGGACCGGGTGAGGTTGTCGTCCGCGTCGCTTCGGTCGGTGTCTGCGGCTCTGATCTGCCGCGTATGCTGGTGAAAGGCGCCTGGAAAATGCCGCTTATCACCGGGCATGAATTCGCCGGTCATATTACCGAGATTGGCGAGGGCGTCACCGGCTGGGATATGAACGAACTGGTGGCGGTCGCGCCGCTATTGCCATGCCATGAATGCGATCAGTGCCGGACGGGCAATTATTCGCGCTGCCGTGATTATGATTACTTTGGCAGCCGCCGGGATGGTGCATATGCAGAATATGTAGCGATCCCTGTCGCCAATCTGCTGAAAGCGCCGCAGCATGTCGATCCGCGCGCCATTGCGATGACCGACCCAGCTTCGATTGCGCTTCATGCCATCTGGAAAGCTGGCGGCATCCGTATAGGTCAAACGGGTGGCGTGGTCGGCTGTGGGCCCATCGGTTTGTTTGCGATCCAATGGATGCGGCTGATGGGGGCCTCGGACGTGATTGCCGTCGATGTGTCCGAGGAGAAGCTCGCGCTCGCGAAAGAGGCCGGGGCGACTATCACCGTTCTGTCGACAGAGTTGGATCAGAACAAGGCCCGTGCGGATCTGGTGGTAGAGGCAGTTGGTCTTGATGCGACGATCAACAGCGCTGTGATGCTGGCCGGGCCGGGCGGCCATGTCTCCTTCATCGGGATTCCCGTCCCGGATGTGAAGCTGGCCAATGCGACGTTCCAGTATTTCCTTCGGCAGGAGATTTCGTTGCATGGGTCGTGGAACAGCTTCGGCGCACCTTTCCCCGGTCCGCAATGGACCACCACGCTGGAGAAATTCGGCACTGGTGAGCTGAAATGGGAATTCATGATCTCGCACGATCTGGATCTGGCCGAACTGCCCGGTATCTTCGAGCGGTTCGACAAGAAGGATCTTCATTTCTCCAAGGTCCTTTTCAGGCCATAGTCGGGTCACAAGGGGAGGGGGGAGATGACGATAATCCTGACGCTGGATCTTGGCACCAACGGTGCCCGCGCCGGTATCTACGATACCGATGCGCGGGGGTTGATTGCCAAGGCCGAATCCCCATACCCGACCCGTCACCTGCCGCCGAACAGAGCAGAGCAGGATCCAGAGGACTGGTGGAGCGCCCTTGGACTGGCGGTGCGCGCCGCTATGGCAGAGGCAGGCTCGCCAAAGATAGCGGCAATCACGGTGGCGACTTTTTCCTCTACGGTGGTCGTGGCGGACAAAAAAGGCCGGCCGCTGGCCCCGGCGATCCTGTGGATGGATGCCCGCGCATCGGCAGAGGCGCTTGCGTCGGAGGGTATCGACCACCCGGTGCTGGCCTATTGCGGTGGCTCGAACGCTGTCGAATGGCTTGTGCCCAAGGCGATGTGGCTTGCTCGGCACGAACCCGATCTTTGGTCGCGGACAGAGGTCATTTGCGAGGCGCTCGATTTCGTCAATTTCCGTCTGACCGGCGAATGGGCTGGCTCGATGATGAACGCGACCTGCAAGTGGAACTACGACAGCCGCGCGCGGGAGTTTTGCCGCGATCTGTATGATCAGCTTGGCGTTCCGGAACTTGCCGACCGCCTGCCGCAGCGTATCGTCGATATCGGGGCGGTGATCGGTACGCTTGATCCCGGCGTTGCGCGGGATTGGGGAATCGATCCCGGTGCAATCGTCGTTCAGGGCGGGATCGACGCGCATATGGGCAGTTTCGGTGCGGACTGTATTGCCCCCGGATCCATGCTTCTGATCGGTGGAACATCCAACGTGCATCTGACACAGGTGCCGGATGACGGTGCAAAGATCACTGGCGTGTGGGGGCCGTATCCGCACGCGCTGACGCCGGATCTGCGAATGATCGAAGGCGGGCAGGTCTCTGCCGGGTCGATCCTGAAATGGCTGTCTCAGGATATTTTCGGCATCGACAATTCCGATCTTCCTGAACTTCTGGACCAGGTCGAGAAGATTGAGCCCGCCGATACACGCTTGCTGGCACTGGATTTCTGGATGGGCAATCGCACACCTTATCGCGATGCGCGGCTGAGGGGGGCGTTTCTGGGGCTGTCGCTGTCGCATGACCGCGCCTCGCTTTATCGGGCGGCGGTGACTGCGGTGGCGCTCGGCTCGGCCAATGTGATTTCCGATCTGGAGGCGCAGGGCGTCATGATCGACCGGATCGTTTTGGCCGGGGGGATCATGCGCAATCAGGTCTGGTTGCAGGCTACGATTGATGCAATCGGCAAACCTGTCGGCCTTGCACCCGATGACAACCTGACGCTCTACGGTAATGCGGTCGCAGCGGCGGTGGGGCTTGGCCTGTGGCCAGATCTGAAGGCGGCGGCTGCGGCGCTGCGCCCGGACATTCAGGCGGTCGACCCGGATATGGACCGGCACGCGCAATACCGGCAGTTGCTTGCCCAGTATCGGCACGCGGTGGACGTAATGAAGCCTCTGCTTCATGATCTTGCCGACGGCAAAATTGCAGGGGGTGTGACATGACCGAGGACAGCCAGCGAAGATCAAATCGGCTGCCTGTCGATGAGGCGCGCGATCATCTGATGGTTCGGGTCGCGCGTATGACCTATCAGCAGAACAAGACCCTGACGGAAATCGCTGACGAGACGGGGCTGAACAGATGGCAGGTCAGCCGGCTGCTGCAAGAGGCCCGCGATCTGGGTGTCGTGCGGATCGAAATCGTGCCACGAACCTTGCGCGATCCCGATCTGGAGGCGCGGCTTAGCGAAGCGTTTGGCCTGCATGACGCCGTTGTCGTGCCCGGGCCGGTCGAACAGGGTGTCGAAGGCGTCGCGCAGGCGGCCGGGCAATATCTGGCGGCGATGAAGCCGAAGCCGCGCACGATCGGTGTGTCATGGGGACGGACCATGGCCGCGCTCGCGCAATGGCTGCCACCGAACTGGGCCGACGGCGTGACGGTCGTTCAGATCAACGGCACCGTCGCCCCGATACCGGGTGTAGCCTATTACAACGATGTCGCCGAAATCTTTGCACGCAAGGGAAATGGGCGCATGATCCCTTTGCCAGTTCCCGCAATTGTTGGCGAAGCCGTCACGCGTGAGGTGTTGGAAAAGGATCGCATCGTTGCCGATGTGCTGCGCAATGCGCGCTCTGCCCAGGTGCTGGTCTTTTCCCTGGGCAGCGCCGGAGAGGATTCGGTCCTGATGCGCTCGGGCAACGTGCTGCAATCAGAGATGGCGGCGCTTGTGCGGGCGGGCGCAGTCGGGGATATCCTCGGCCACTTTATCAATGGTCGGGGTGAGATCGTGGACCCTGAGATTGATGCGAGAACCATCGGGCTTGGCCTGTCGAACCTTCGTAGCCGCGACCGCGTGATCGGGCTGGCTGTCGGACCTGCGAAATACAAGGTAACGCTCGGCGCGTTGAAAGCCGGGCTGATCAATGTTCTCATCACGGATGAGGGCACTGCCAATTATGCATTGGAGCATGCACATGAACGATGAAACCGCCGCGGCAGATATCGCCGCCTCGTCACAGTTGAGGAACGATCATCGCAATCCGGGCATCGGTCTGGACACGGCCATGTTCGAAGGCCACGGCGTCAATCGCAGCGCCGCAGAACGCCGTGCTGCTTCGCTGACCAGTCGGCGCAGCGTCAAGAAAGAGTGGCAGGCGGCCTGGCTGATCAACGCGGTGCGCTGCATCGACCTGACCACATTGGCAGGTGACGACACGGCAGAGCGCGTGCGCAGGCTTTGCGCCAAGGCGCGGAACCCCCTTGCCGCGCATATCGTCGATGGGCTGGGTTTGGGCAATTACGGCCTGACGACGGGCGCGGTCTGCGTCTATCCAACGATGGTCGAACATGCTGCCCGCGCCTTGCAGGGAACCGGCATCCCCGTCGCTTCGGTTGCAACGGGATTTCCTGCCGGTCTGATGCCGCTGAACCTGCGGCTGGAGGAAATCCGCTATGCCGTCGATCAGGGCGCGGACGAAATCGACATTGTCATTACACGCGAATATGTCCTCAACGGAGAATGGCAGGCGCTGTATGACGAGGTTGCGGCGATGCGTGCGGCCTGCGGGCCTGCGCATCTGAAGGCCATTCTCGCCACCGGCGATCTGCAGACGCTTCGGAATGTCTATGCAGCTTCGATGGTGGCCATGCAGGCGGGGGCGGATTTCATCAAGACCTCGACCGGCAAAGAGGGCGTGAACGCGACGATCCCGGTCAGTCTGGTGATGGTCCGTGCCCTGCGCGACTATCTGGATGCCACGGGCCATCGCGTTGGCTTCAAACCGGCAGGCGGGATGAAATCGGCCAAGGATGCGATGAACTGGCAGTTCCTGATGAAGGAAGAGCTTGGCCGCGACTGGCTGGAGCCGGATCTGTTCCGGCTGGGCGCGTCATCCATGCTTGGTGATATCGAACGCCAGCTCGAACACTATGTCACCGGGCGTTATTCGTCCGCATCTCGCCTCGCCTTGGCGTAAGGGGAACCAAAATGACCAAGATAACGGATATCCTGAACACCATGGATTATGGCCCTGCACCTGAGGATTCGAGCATCGTCCGCGATTGGCTGAACGATCACAAGGACGGTTTCGGCCATTTCATCAATGGTGAGTTTACCAAGCCCGGAAAGCTGTTCGCCGCGAATAACCCGGCTACGGGGAAGGGGCTGGCTAAGGTCACGCAGGGCACAGCCGAAGATGTGTCGGCTGCGGTCAAGGCTGCACGGGCGGCGCAAGGCAAATGGGCGGCGCTCAGCGGCCATGACCGCGCCCGCCACCTTTATGCGATCGCGCGACACATTCAGCAGCATTCCCGGTTTCTCGCCGTGCTGGAGACACTGGACAATGGCAAAACCATCCGCGAAAGCCGCGACATCGACATCCCTCTTGTCGTGCGCCATTTCTATCACCACGCAGGTTGGGCAGAGATCCTGGCCGATGAGTTTCCGGGTGCCGAGCCTTACGGCGTCTGCGGTCAGGTTATCCCGTGGAACTTCCCCTTGCTGATGCTGGCATGGAAGGTTGCGCCTGCGCTCGCGGCTGGCAACACGGTCGTCCTGAAACCGGCAGAATACACGCCGCTGACAGCACTCGCCTTTGCCGAGATCTGCCGAGAGGCGGGGCTGCCGAAAGGTGTCCTCAACATCGTGACGGGTGATGGCGAAACGGGCGCCGAGATTGTCGGACATGAGGGAATTGACAAGGTCGCCTTCACCGGCTCGACAGAGGTGGGCCGCATCATCCGCAAGCAGATCGCCGGTTCGGGCAAGGGCTTGACGCTGGAACTGGGCGGTAAATCCCCGTTCATCGTCTTTGCCGACGCCGACCTCGATGCAGCGGTCGAAGGTGTCGTCGATTCCATCTGGTTCAATCAGGGACAGGTGTGCTGCGCGGGCTCTCGCATTCTCGTGGCAGAGGCCGTGGCAGAGCGTTTCACCACGCTGTTGCGCCGGCGCATGGAGAAGCTGATCACAGGCGACCCGTTGCAGAAATCGACCGATATCGGTGCGATTGTCCATCCGGTTCAACTGGAACGGATCACGACGCTGGTGGAACAGGGGCGCAAGGAAGGTGTGACGATCCATCAGGGTAAGGCACCTGCCGGCTGCTTCTACCCGCCCACGCTGGCGACAGAGGTTGAACCCGCATCCATCCTCGCGACAGAGGAGATATTCGGTCCGGTGGTCACGCTGACCCAGTTCCGGACCCCCGCCGATGCGGTCGATCTGGCCAATAACACCCGCTATGGTCTTGCGGCGTCCGTCTGGTCGGAAAACATCAACCTCGCCATTGATGTCGCAGGCAAGGTCAAGGCGGGTGTGGTCTGGATAAATTCCGCCAATATCTTTGATGCAGGCGCCGGCTTCGGAGGCTATCGTGAAAGCGGCTTCGGGCGAGAGGGCGGTCGTGAAGGGATGCGGGCCTATCTGCGTCATGCAGCGCCAAAAGCGAAGAGGCCCGAGGCGGCAGCGGACGCCTTGGATGCCAGCCCGGCTGAAAGCCTGCCTGCGGGGATGATCGACCGGACGGCAAAGCTTTATATCGGCGGCAAACAGGCACGTCCTGACAGCGGCTATTCCTATCAGGTTGCCGGATCAAAGGGGCCCGTTGGCCTGGCTGGCATGGGCAACCGCAAGGATATCCGCAATGCGGTCGAGGCCGCACATAAGGCGTCGGGCTGGGGCGCACAGACGGGTCATAATCGCGCGCAGGTCCTTTATTATCTGGCTGAGAATCTTTCGGCCCGCGCGGATGAGTTTGTCGAGCGGTTGAAGAGCTTCGGTCAGAATGCCTCTGCCGCAAAGACCGAGGTCGAAACGTCGATCCGCCGTATTTTCTGGTATGCCGCGCAGTCCGACAAGTTCGACGGTGCGGTGCACCAGACCAAGTCGGCGCATGTGACGCTGGCCATGAATGAACCGATCGGTGTCATGGGAATCGCCTGCCCGGCGGCGCGACCGCTTCTGGGTTTCGTGTCGCTGGTGCTACCCGCAATCGCGATGGGTAATCGCGTGGTGGCTGTGCCGTCTCAGCCTCATCCACTGGCCGCGACCGACCTGTATCAGGTCATGGAAACCTCTGACGTGCCGGGGGGTGTCATCAACATCGTCACGGGCGAACGTGATGTATTGGCGAAAACGCTGGCGGAACATGATGCTGTTGACGCCATGTGGTATTTCGGCACGGAAGCAGGCGGTCGGATGGTCGAGGAAGCCTCGGCCGGCAACCTGAAACAAACTTGGGTTGAAGACGGGGCTGCCCGTGATTGGACCGGGGCAGAGGGGCAGGGCCGCCTGTTCCTGACCCGCGCCACGCAGGTGAAGAATATCTGGGTGCCTTACGGCGAATGATTATCTTCGACTGCGATGGCGTTCTGGTGGATAGCGAGATTATCTCGAACGCCATCGACGCCGAACTCATGACAGAAGCAGGCTGGCCGGTGACGGCCAGCGATCTGATCCGCAACTATATCGGGCGACCAAAAGCGGAAATATGGGCAGACATTGCCGGGCAACGCGGCGAAGAATGGCCGGTGGGGCTTCTGGATCGCGCAGATCGTCTGCTGCTGGAAAGGATGGAAACAGAGCTTCGTCCGGTCGAGGGCATAGCGGATGCACTGCGACGGCTGCCGCAACGAAAGGCCGTCGCCTCTTCATCCGCGCTGCCAAAGCTTCGCCGTTCGTTGAAAATCTGCGGATTGCTGGATTTCTTTGAACCGGCGGTTTTCTCTGCCAGTCAGGTGGCGCGGGGAAAACCGGCGCCGGACGTGTTTCTTTTTGCGGCAAAGCAATGTGGCGTTGATCCTGACGATTGTGTGGTTCTGGAGGACAGCGTTGCTGGTGTGACGGCTGCACTGGCCGCAGGTATGCGCGTCTTTGGATTTGCCGGCGGCTTGCACAGCTATCCCGGACACAGGGAAAACCTGCTGAATGCCGGGGCAGAGCGTGTTGCGGATAATGCCGATGCGCTGAGCGAGGATTTTTTTACGGTTTGATTTGCTTAAAGGTTGAAAAAAAGGCCAAGCACTGAAGCGATGAACTGCTCAGCCGCGAGTGTTAAGAGCTTATACACCGCGATTTTCGCCCAACATTCTTCAGCGACATACCCTTCGGGCGAAGGCCCGCTGTCCCGACGAGCGCCGCGCCAGACAGGGCAAAAGTCGCGCCGGCGCCAAAGCTTCCAACTGCAATACCTGCACAAATCGGTATCACGAACTGCGCAACCCGGATAACTGTCAGGCGCATCGACAGCACCGTTCCCCTCACCTGATACGGAACAATCAGCAGCGTCAGCGCGACAGAACCAGTCAGAGCAAGACCCAGGCCAAAACCCACCGCAGCCATAAAGGTCGCGATCAACGCTGGCGGGAAGTTCGGAAACGCCAGTACCGTCAAGCTCAACCCACCGATAAGCGCAGAAAGAAATGTCACCCGGATGCGCCCGATCCGCGCGACCATATGACCATAGAGCGCACGCGAGACAATCGCCCCCAATGCCCGAATGCTTAACAGAATGCCAACGAATGCAGGGCTGAGGCCGACCTCTTCACCGTAGACTGGCAGAAATGCCAGCAGGAGATCCTGCGATGCGACGCATATTGCACCGATCATAACAAGCCACCAAAGCCCCGGCGTTCTTGCGACGTTTCGCAGGTTGGGCGGCCCATGACCTGACGCCGTAGTCTTTGGCAGACGTCGGACCAGAACCACGCTTGCCCAGGTCAACAGCAGACTTAGAAGGCAGGGTAGAACAAGGAAACCGGGTTGCGCCTGTCCGATGCCAACGATCAAGGGACCGGCCGCCTGACCCAGCGAGATGGCGACCATGTAATTTCCCAGAATCATATCGCGATGCATGCGCGTCGAACATCGCGACGTCGAAATATGAAGTCCGGCAAGGACCAGGGTCTGACCGATTCCCAGCATGGCGTTGGACAGAAAGAGTCCGATCAGGCTGGCACTGAATGCCATTAAAACGCCGCGTGGCAGAAATACGAAACCCATGCCTGATGCAGCAAGATGTACAGTTACCGAAAGGCTGTTCGAGGATATGTGCGGCTCAAGGTATATGCCGCGCCTCCGCATGAAAGAATTAAGCGTCTTCTGCGTTCCCGAAAGCTGGCTGTGGGCGATGATTGGAATTTCCTGAAGCTCTTCGATGCAAAGTGAGCCCATGTTCTTGACCTTCGCGGGCGCGCCAAACACGCCGATCTGTAGCTGTGCGAGTTCGATCGAGCGATTTTCGCTGGGTAATGTCCCCGTGTCGGTCAGGACGGCCAGATCAATCTGCCGCCTTTCAAGCCGGTCCAGCAGGTTGGCCGATGTGTTTATCTCTGGATGAGGAGTGAGGCGAGGATATCGCTTGCGCATTTCATCGATCAGTCTGGGCAGCCATGTCAGCCCGACGGATTCCAGAACACCCAGCCTGAATTCTCCCTCGAACATCGCGTCTTCCCGGCGGGATCCGATCAGATTCCGGTGCTGGGTAAGCAGATAGAGTTCAATCTGCAAGTTTCGCTTATGATGGGCGGGGGCTCACCCTCCATCCTGATCCAGCGTCCGGTCAGTGCCGCGCTACTGCTCGCTGCGGCAGCTCTGATGATTTTCGTGACGGTACGCAGGTTGCGTTCACGAAAGATATCGTTGTGACCGCAGGTCGTGGCTCGTACCGGTGTTGACGCATTGCGATCTGTCAATACCAAGACAAGCGTCGTCAGGCCCTTTGGAGGTCGGCGCTTACGGTGTGCAGGTGGCATACCGGATGTTCCGCGCAACCCGAGAGGGATCGCGCAGCCATAGGCTGAGAAGAAAAGCCGAACAAAGATATCGGTCGTTTCGGGTATGAAATCGCGGCAGAAGAAGGCAGAAGCAGGTGCCACTTGGTGCATGGCCATCGCGCGACGCGTTGCTTTGTTAATCCAATGCAGCCTGAAAGGTAAGCGAGGCCAGTGGTAGCAGCATTACTGCGCTGACCGGCAGATCGTACGCGAACATTCGACCCGAGAACCGCCCGCCAGTTTCACGACCAGAGGCTACATCGCATAGGCGGAGGAAAGCGCGATCAGAAAGTGTCTGCGTCTGATGGATATGCGCTAATCGTAAGATAGCAGAGAACGGGGGCACAAAGGCAGCGATCGGTAGCATAGGCACTGACGCGCTATGGTTCGAAATCCGGATCGTGGCGACCTGAATCCCGGAATCAGGACGCAGGTTTCGCGGGTTTTTTGCACCTACCGGCCATCGTTCAAACGGAGGTTGCCATGAAACGACTGACACTGCTTACCATCCTTGCCTTTTCTCACGCATTGCCCGTCGCGGCGGAAATGCTGCCCGGATATGACCGGTTTGATCTGAATGCGGATCATCGCGCCCGTCCTGTTTCAGCATCTATCTGGTATCCGGCAGCCAATCCGACTTATCGCGCGCCCATCGGCGACGGCCCGATATTCGAACCTACTTTCGCATTCGTCGGCGCGGCCATTGCCGAGGGCAAATATCCGCTGATTCTTCTGTCGCACGGGTCCGGTGGAAATGCCGATTCTTTGGGGTGGCTGAGCAGCGGGCTGGTTGGACGAGGTGCGATTGTCCTTGCGGTCGATCATCCGGGCTCCTCCAGCGGCGACAGCTCGCCGCGACGTTCTGTCGATCTGGAGGCACGGGCCAATGATCTTTCAGCGGCGGCGGATATGGTCCTATCCGATCCGGCCTTAGCGCCTTTCATAGACGAGGCACGGATCGGCGTCGTTGGATTCTCGCTGGGCGGCGCGACCGCGCTTGGCCTGTCGGGTGTGCGTTTTGACGGGACGGTGCAGGACCGAAATTGCACAACGAATCCGGACGCGGCCGATTGCCGGTTCTTCCTGCGGGGCGCTGTGCGGTTTGCGGACTATCCTGGCTTCGAAGCCGATATGCGCGACCGGCGTGTTGCGAAGGCCGTGATCGTAGATCCGGGTTTCGGCGGTGCGGCCGATCCGGTGACAGTCAGGGATGCTCTTCCCGAAATGCTTCTGATCAACCTTGGCGATGCGGAACGCTTGCGCGCCGCTGATGTCGGACCGGAAGGGAATGATCTGGCCAACCGGCTGCCCGGCGCGTCCTATGAAGAGATCGCGCCTGCAAACCATTTTACCTTTCTTGGTACTTGTCAGGAGGGTGCCACCGAAATGTTGGCGCAAGACGAGGATGACCCGATCTGTACAGACCCCGAAGGCACGGATCGTGCCGCGACGCACGCTGATCTGATCGAAGTTATCGCGTCAGGGCTTGGGCTTTAACTGTCACAGCTGGGTATGTGCTGAAGCACAGAACCAGCGGTGTTTAGCTTTGCTTCGGCAACAGACGCCTGCCGCCGAAGCACACCTGACGTGGTGTAGTAGAACCTGAAAGAAGCTTGCGCGACCCTGCACGATTAGCGCCCTTTCAGCCCCAGCGAGTGTTCGCCCGCAGAGGTCAGCCGATAGAACAGCCTCTGCGACCTTCCGCCTCGACACTCTGTCTTGATCAGGCCCAGATCATCGGACAAGCTGGTGCATTCACGGATTACAAGCGCATGTGCCACGCCAAATCGCCGGGCGAAGCTGCGACTGTCAAGGGCAAGTTCCAGCCCCGCCGCGGCCAGAATCAACGGTCCCATCGGTGTCAGAAACACCGTTCCCGACGCGACGGCGGTGTCAAAGGAACGGCGGAGCGCGTCTCCCTCGGCAGTCATTGCCGATGCGGAGTGATACGCACGATGATTGATTTTGAAGTCGGCGTGAAGCTCTTGTCGCCGACAGCCTGATGTGGCACCAGCTCATTCATCTCGGGATAATAGCCGCCAAGACAGCCGAACGGGATGTCATAAGGAACAACCCGAAAGCCAAGGCATTGCCGCAACCGGCCATCGTCATAGCATCCCGTCACATCGACAAGATCACCCGCTGACAGACCCATTCCAGCGGCGTCGTCCGGGTTGATAAACACGACCTTCCGCGCGCCGTATACGCCGCGATAGCGGTCATCCATGCCGTAGATCGTGGTGTTATACTGATCGTGAGAACGGAAGGTCTGCAGCACAAACTGCCCATCCCGGTCCTGCACCTGCTGCCATTCGGTCCGTTCTGGCAAGCCGTCCAACCCGAAATTCGCCCGACCGGTGGGCGTGTTCCATTCGCGATGCGAGGCCCCGTTGCGCAGCCAGAACCCACGCGGTTGGCGCACATCGCGGTTAAAATCCCCGTAGATCGGCAACACGCGGGCTATCATGTCGCGGATCTTGTCGTAATCCTGCGCCATAATATCCCAATTCACGACATCGCTTCCCACCGTGGCCTTGGCAATGCCGGCGATGATGGCTATCTCGGAACGCAGATCCTTCGACGCAGGTGGGTTGATCCCGGCAGAGCCGTGCACCATCGACATGGAATCCTCTACCGTGATCATCTGGCGCTCGCCCGCCGCATTGCGGTCGATTTCCGTTCGGCCAAGGCAGGGCAGGACATAGGATTTTTGACCGGGCATCAGATGGGAATGGTTCAGTTTGGTCGCAATATTCACCGTCAGATCCAGACGGCCAAGCGCTTCCGCGACCAGCGAACTGTCCGGCACCGCGCGCGCGAAGTTCCCGCCAAGAGCCACGAACGCCTTCGCCGATCCGTCCAGCATCGCGCCAATGGCATGGGCAACATTATGGCCCGGTTCGCGGGGCAGGGGCACGCCAAGCTCTGCCTCCATCGCATCCATCATGGCCTTGGGCGGATTTTCATTGATGCCGACCGTGCGGTCGCCCTGAACATTGGAATGTCCGCGCACCGGACACAACCCTGCGCCTTCGCGACCGATATTGCCACGCAGAAGCATGAAGCTGGTGATCTCGCGTATGGTCTGCACCGAATGCAGGTGCTGTGTGATCCCCATCGCCCATGTCGTGATCACACGTTCGGCGCGCATATACATTCCCGCCATCTCTGCGATTTCGTCGCGGGTCAGACCGGATTGCTCTTCGATTATATCCCAGGGTGTCACGCGAACCATATCCGCCCATGCGTCGAAACCGTCAGTGTGTTCGGCGATGAAGTCGCGGTCTATGACCGGTGGTTGGCCTTCGGCACGGGCCGTGTCATCCGCCTCCAGCACCAGACGCGACATGCCGCGGAACACCGCCATGTCGCCGCCAAGGCGGGGGCGGTAATAATCGGTCGAGGTCGGCTCGGACCCACCATGCAGCATTTCCAGCTTATTCTGCGGATCGGCAAACCGGCGCAGGCCCTTTTCCTTCAGGGTATTGATAACGCAGACCTTGGCGCCGCGCTCTACCACCTCACGCAGGGTGGCCAGCATGCGGGGATGGTTGGTGCCGGGATTCTGACCGACGCAATAGACCAGATCGCATTTTTCGAAATCTTCCAGCAGGACCGTGCCCTTGCCGATGCCGATGGCCTCGGTCAGGGCGACGCCGCTGGCTTCGTGACACATGTTCGAACAGTCGGGAAAGTTGTTGGTCCCGTAGAGACGGACGAAAAGCTGATAAAGAAAAGCAGCCTCATTGCTGGCCCGGCCCGAGGTGTAGAATTCCGCCTCATTGGGATTGTCGAGGGCGTTCAGCGCCGCGCCGATTTCCGCGAATGCGTCGTCCCAACCGATCTCCTCATAGTGATCGGTTTCGGCATTGTAACGCAGCGGTTGGGTCAACCGCCCCTGATGTTCCAGGTCGTAATCGCTCCAGCCCTGCAACTCGGTGACGGAATGTTCCGCCAGAAACTCCGCCGTGATCCGCGCCCGTGTGGCCTCCCATGCAACGGCCTTGACGCCGTTTTCGCAGAACTCAAAAGAAGATCCATGTTCCGGGTCGCCCCATGCGCATCCGGGGCAATCGAACCCGTCAGCCTGATTGAGGCTGAGCAGAGTCTTCGCCCCCCGCAGCGGCTGGCCGCTGCCCATCAACTGGCGCCCGACGCTTTTCAGCGCTCCCCATCCGCCGGCAGCACTGGATGGTTTTCCGGTCACATGCTTCTCGGTCATTGGCGTCGCTCCTCCGGACGTGGCTGACTGAACAAGTTACCCGGTATTTCGCCGGGGACGCCGATGCTGGGTTCCACGGTCGCACAATAGATTATATGGCAAACTATAAGAATTGCGACTGCTATGCGACAGCGTTGCCGCATGTTTTACCGTTATGGAGCAACACAGATCGCACCTTTTGCACCGTCCTGTGAGAAAGGACGAGCGTGCATGCGCACGGCCGATCATCCTATCCAGGAATGCTGCTTGACCTGTCGAGACGATCCAGTTGTTCGGACTTGCAGCCAAGACGGACAGAATCCGACCCGCCTATATTTCCACTCAACCGGCGCAGGTCGTCAATTCTATCGCTTTTCAGAGAGCACGTGTTTTTTGGCTGGAAACCGAAAGCATCTGAATATGGGGCGATTTTGAGCATCCGTTCAAGCTTGAGTATGACTTGTTTGGGCGCTATTTCGCAAATAACATGACAACGGGTCATAACTCATGATTGATATCCAGCCTCTGACCATTCTTCGAGAGATCGACCGAACGGGCAGCCTGACAGAGGCGGCGGATCAGCTTTGCCTGACGCAATCGGCCGTCAGCCACGCAATCCGCCGGTTCGAGGAACGTCATGGTGTTAAACTTTGGGAGCGAGAGGGCCGCAAGCTGCGTCTCACTTCTGCGGGCCAGTATCTTCTGACGCTGGCGCAGCGGGTTCTGCCGCAATTGGAACATGGTGCTTCGGTGCTGGAAGATTACGCGCGCGGTCGCCGCGGCGCGATCCGGGTCGGGATGGAGTGTCATCCCTGTCAGGACTGGCTGATGCGTGTCGTGGATCCGTTTCTGGCGGAATGGCCGGATGTCGATCTGGATGTGACAACTGCATTCCAGTTCGGCGGCTTGGCAGCGCTGCTCGGGCATGAGATCGACATTCTTGTAACCCCGGATCCCATCGAACGTCCGGGCTTGGAATACCGACCCGTTTTTGATTACGAAATGGTTCTTGCGGTGGCCAATAATCACCCGCTGGCGAAGAGGGGACGGGTTGAACCACAGGATTTGGCACGCGAGACGCTGATCACCTATCCCGTTGCCCGCGAAAGGCTGGATATCTACACCCGCTTTCTCGTTCCCGCCAACGCGCTGCCACGTCGTCACCGGACGGTGGAAACCACCGATCTGATGCTTCGGCTGGTGGCTTCGGGCCGGGCGGTCAGCGCGACGCCGGATTGGCTGCTGCGCGGGGTCAGCGGCGTGACGGGCGTGCGGATCGGCGAGGGCATCCCGAAATCCATTCATCTGGGCCATCGCGGGGGGGAAATCGCCAGCTATCTGAAAGGCTTCATTGATCTGGCCACGAAGGTCCGCGTCTGACGCGTCGGTTTGTCTCCATCGCTTCTCACCGCGTTACATGACGCGTATTCATGTTTTTCTTAAAATAAGTCATTTTTCTTCATGGAGCGGCTGGTCCATATAGTGGATATCGAACGCAGCGCAGCGCCGTATGACGGCTGCGTTGTGCCAAGGACACCGACAGATACGGGCACCGGACCAGATGACCGAGAGCTTTACATTCGCGATTAAGGAACTTCGTTTCGACGAAACCTATACGCCCGCCGACAATACGCGGCTGACAACCAATTTCGCCAACCTCGCACGGGGGGAGCATCGGCAGGAAAACCTGTCAAATGCTTTGAAAATGATCGACAATCGCTTCAACGATCTGGCGCGGTGGGACAATCCGCGGGGGGATCGCTACGCGGTGGAATTGGACATTGTCTCTGTCGAGATGACCGTCGAAGGCAGCAAGGAAGCACTTCCGGCCATCGAGATCCTTAAGCCAACGATTGTTGACCGCAAGACGGGCGCGCGCATTGACGGGCTCGTGGGCAATAACTTCTCGTCCTATGTTCGAGACTACGATTTCAGCGTGCGTCTTCCTGAACATAACACGGGCCGCGCGGGCTTTAGCGTGCCGGACGACTTTGGTGAACTGCATGGACAGATTTTCAAATCCTTCGTCGCATCCGACGCGTTCAGGGCGCATTTCCGCAAGCCCCCGGTCATCTGCCTGAGTGTGTCTGACAGTAAAACTTATCGGCGGACGGCCAACAGCCATCCGGTCCTGGGTATCGAATATGAGCCCAACGAATCTTCGTTAACCGAACAGTACTTCAAGAAAATGGGTCTGCAGGTTCGCTATTTCATGCCGCCACGCAGCGTGGCACCGCTGGCCTTTTTCTTCGTCGGTGATCTGCTGAACGATTACAGCAATCTGGAACTTATCGCCACGATCAGCACGATGGAGGCCTTCCAGAAGATCTACCGGCCAGAGATCTACAACGCCAATTCCGTCGCCGGTGAAAGCTATAGGCCCAGCCTGAAGCATCAGGACTATTCGCTGACCCGCGTAACCTATGACCGCGACGAACGCAGCAGGCTTGCGGTCGAGCAGGGTAAATACGCGGAAGAGCACCTTATCAAACCGCTCCGTGCGTTTCTGGACGAAGGGTCCACGAAGCTGGCCGTGTGACAAGACATCAAGAAGTGAACTGACATGCACAAACTACTTCCCACATCCACTGCCGGCAGCCTGCCGAAACCCGTCTGGCTGGCAGAGCCTGAAAAACTCTGGTCGCCCTGGAAACTGCAGGGTGATGAATTGATCGAGGCCAAACAGGATGCGCTGCGCGTTTCTTTGTCCGAACAACAGCGAGCAGGCATCGACATTGTCAGCGACGGCGAACAGACCCGCCAGCATTTCGTCACGACATTCATTGAACATCTTTCCGGCGTCGATTTCGAAAAGCGCGAGACGGTGCGGATCAGGGATCGCTATGACGCCAGCGTGCCGACCGTTGTCAGTGCGGTAGCTCGTGAAAGGCCGGTTTTTGTCGAGGATGCGAAATTTCTGCGCGCACAGACCGATGCGCCGATCAAATGGGCTCTGCCCGGTCCGATGACGATGATCGACACGCTTTACGACGCCCATTACAAAAGCCGCGAGAAACTCGCCTGGGAATTCGCCGCGATCCTGAACGATGAAGCGAAAGAGCTTGAGGCCGCGGGCGTAGACATCATCCAGTTCGACGAACCGGCATTTAACGTCTTCTTCGATGAGGTGAGCGATTGGGGCATCGCGACGCTGGAAAGGGCGATCGAGGGTCTGAAATGCGAAACGGCGGTCCATATCTGCTATGGCTACGGCATCAAGGCCAATACGGACTGGAAAAAGACACTGGGTGCGGAATGGCGTCAGTATGAACAGGTTTTCCCGAAGCTTCAGGCGTCGAATATCGATCTGGTGTCGCTGGAATGTCAGAACTCGCACGTGCCGATGGAGTTGATAGAGCTTATTCGCGGCAAAAAGGTCATGGTCGGCGCGATTGACGTGGCGAATGAGGCCATCGAGACGCCTGAGCAGGTTGCCGATGTCCTGCGCAAGGCGTTGGAATTTGTAGACGCTGACAAGCTTTACCCCTGCACGAATTGTGGCATGGCCCCGCTGTCCCGGCAGGTCGCGCGTGGCAAACTGGCGGCGCTGAGCGCGGGGGCAGAGATCATCCGGCAGGAACTTTCTGCCTGAGACCCATGCAAAAGGTGTTTTGACATGTTTGACAGCAGTGCTTCCGATACCATTGACCCGCGAGAGTTGCGTGATTGCTGCGGCCGTTTCGCGACCGGCGTCAATATCATCACCACGCGCACCGCAGAGGGTGATCACGGCATGACAGCCAGTGCGTTTATGTCTGTTTCGCTCGATCCACCGCTCATCTGCATCTCGGTCGGGCAGGGCGCGAAGATGCTGGCCAGAATTCGGGAATCGGGACGATATGCGGTGAACATCCTGTCGGAAGGGATGCAACGATACGCTACGCATTTCGCAGGTCGTCCGGATAAAACGCTACCAGATCCCTTTCATGATCGTCACGGTCTGCCCATTCTGAAAGATGCCTCAGCCGTCATCATTGCGGATGTCGTACGGCAGCTGGAAGCAGGTGATCATGTCATTTTTCTGGGTCGTGTCCGACAATTGGAGACTGCCCCCGCGGCGCCACCCCTTCTGTATCATTCAGGTCAGTTTGGGGGTCTTGCCGCCATTCGAAGCGCGTGAAAGCTGCTTTTTGTGGGCATAGACCGATCCGCATCCGACGAAAGTTTGCTGTCGAGAAAATTCCGCCACCAGCGACCGTGCCGCAAGATAAGAAGCAGGCCGCAAAACATCTTCGGGATGGGGAATCAGCGGTAGCGTCAAGAATCTTTCGCATCTGTGGATGCGAAGGAATTCGTACGTTATCGAGTCAGCCTGAGGGTTGGCCGGGATGCCAACTTTCTAGCGCGTGAATAAACTGTGCGATTTTCAAGTGGATACGCTTCGGCACGAAAAATCATTATATGATCCTGTTCGGGCCACTGCGGGTGCGTAACACCTGCCACAGAAGGGATGCAGGGCTGCCATGCGTGGGTTGAATGACGCGGGATCGGATGACTAGGTTTGTCACCAAACGGCCTTCGGGCTTTGTGACATAAAGGTCTGCATTATGAAAAAGCTTGGTTTTCTGTCTTTCGGGCATTGGTCCCCTGATCGCGGCTCGATGGTGCGCAACGCATCGGATGTGCTGCATCAGTCAATCGAACTGGCTGTCGAGGCTGAAAAGATCGGTTTGGATGGGGCGTATTTCCGCGTGCATCATTATGCCCGCCAGCTTGCCTCCCCCTTTCCTCTTCTTTCTGCAATCGGTGCGCGGACCTCTAAGATAGAGATCGGGACCGGCGTCATCGACATGCGCTATGAGAATCCGTTCTACATGGTCGAGGATGCGGGCGCTGCCGATCTCATTTCGGATGGCCGTCTGCAGCTTGGCATCAGTCGCGGCTCGCCCGAACAAGTGATCGACGGCTGGCGCTATTTTGGCCATGAGCCGCAGGAGGGTGAAGATCACGCCGATATGGCCCGCCGCCATGCCGAAGTGTTCTTGCGCTTGCTTGACGGCGAAGGCTTTGCCCAGCCGAACCCCCGTCCGATGTTTCCCAATCCACCCGGTCTGTTGCGGCTTGAGCCGCATTCGGAAGGTCTGCGCGACAGGATCTGGTGGGGGGCCGCGTCAAACGCGACGGCGATCTGGGCGGCAGAGCTGGGCATGAACCTGCAAAGCTCTACCCTGAAGACCGACGAGACCGGAGAGCCTTTCCATATCCAGCAGGCAAAGCAAATCCGCGCCTATCGGGAGGCATGGAAGGCCGCCGGGCATGAACGTGAGCCGCGCGTTTCCGTCAGCCGTTCGATCTTTGCGCTGATGACGCCAGAGGACCGGATGTATTTCGGGCGCGGTGGCAAGGAAGAGGATCAGGTCGGTATCATCGACCAGACCCGTTCGATTTTTGGTCGCGGATACGCGGCAGAACCGGATCAGCTGATCGAAGAATTGCGTCAGGATGAGGCGATTGCAGAGGCTGATACGCTTTTGCTGGCCGTCCCGAACATGTTGGGCGTCGAGTATAACGTGCATGTTCTCGACAGCATCCTGCGCCACGTCGCACCTGCGCTTGGCTGGCGCTGATCCTATCTTTCGGGGGCCCGGGTGAATTCGCTCTGGTCCCCCTCAGGCAATTCGAACATTCCCTCGCCCCAATCGGCGGCGCGCCACGCATTCCGCGCGTCGTCGATTTTGTCGCGGCTGGATGCGACGAAGTTCCACCAGATATAGCGCGGCCCGTTCAGCGTGGCCCCACCAAGCGCCATCAGCCGGGCGCCTTGCGGACCTGCGGCGACAGTGATGCGGTCGCCGGGCCGAAAGATCATCATCCGCCCCGCCTCAAACACGTCGCCCGCAATCGTGACCGAGCCTTGCGTGATGTAAAGACCGCGATCCTCATGGTCGTCCGGCAACGGAAACCGCGCGTTTGGTGCCAGCGTCACGTCAAGATAGAAGGTTTCGGAATAGAGCGTTGCCGGCGCGGTTTCTCCATATGCGCTGCCGAGGATGAGCTTGGCGCTGAACCCCTCTGCCTCGAAGCTTGGCAAGGCATTCTTGCCGTGATGTTCGAAGATCGGGTCCATATCCTCTTGGTCTTCGGGCAATGCAATCCATGTCTGGATGCCAAACAGGCTGTGCGGACCTTGCCGCGCCTGTTCCGATGTCCGTTCGGAATGGGTAACGCCCTTGCCCGCGACCATCCAATTGACGGCGCCCGGCAGGATGACCTGATCTGTTCCGATGCTGTCGCGGTGGTGAAAATCGCCCTGATACAGATAGGTCACCGTCCCAAGCCCGATATGCGGATGGGGGCGCACATCGACGCCCTGACCCGTCAGGAACTCTGCCGGTCCGGCCTGGTCGAAGAAGATGAACGGTCCGACCATTTGCCGCTGAGGGGCGGGCAGGGCACGCTTGACCTCAAACCCGCCAATATCACGTGCGCGCGGAACGATCATGGTCTCAATCGCATCAAGTCCGATTTCATCAGGATTACCTGGCGAAAGCGTTGGATTCCAACTCATGGTCTTCGGTTCCCTTCTGTGAACTGGCGCGGATATGTCGTTAAGATAACGCCGCACAGGCTTTGCTGGTTCAGACCGGGTGTTGGGGGTGCCCCATCCAGCCGCGATGCACGCGACTGGACGTTGCGGCGCATGGCGCGTAAAGACGCGGCCAAACCAAACCTATCTTATGGGACCACGACATGGGCTTTCGCATGGGGATCGTCGGGCTGCCGAATGTCGGCAAATCGACGCTGTTCAACGCGCTGACGCGCACCGCAGCCGCTCAGGCGGCGAATTTTCCGTTCTGCACGATTGAGCCGAATGTCGGCGAGGTTGCCGTCCCCGATCAGCGACTGGACAAGCTGGCCGGTATCGCCGGTTCGAAGCAGATCATCCCGACGCGGATCACCTTTGTTGATATTGCCGGTCTGGTGAAGGGGGCCAGCAAGGGCGAAGGGCTGGGCAACCAGTTTCTGGCAAATATCCGCGAAGTCGATGCCATCGCCCATGTGCTGCGCTGCTTTGAAGATGGCGATGTCACCCATGTCGAGGGCCGCGTCGATCCCATCGCGGATGCCGAAACGATTGAGACAGAGCTGATGATTGCCGATCTGGAAAGCCTTGAAAAACGGCTGGCCAACCTGTCGCGCAAGATCAATGCAGGCGACAAGCAGGCCAAGGAAGACGCCCGCCTGATGAATGCCGCGAAAGAGGCATTGGAAGCGGGAAAACCGGCCCGCACGGTCGAGGTCGCAGATGACGACCGCAAGGCGTGGAACATGCTGCAACTGCTGACCGCCAAGCCTGTGCTTTATGTCTGCAACGTCGCCGAGGATGAGGCCGCACAGGGCAATGCGCTTTCCGAAAGGGTTGCGCAGATGGCGGCCGAACAAGGTGCCGGGCAGGTGGTGATTTCCGCCAAGATCGAGGAAGAGATCAGCCAGCTCGACGCCGAAGAGGCAGAGATGTTCCTGTCCGAGATGGGGCTGGAAGAGGCCGGGCTGGATCGGCTGATCCGGGCGGGCTACGACCTGCTTGGTCTTCAGACCTATTTCACCGTCGGCCCGAAAGAGGCCCGCGCATGGACGATCCGCCAAGGCACGCTTGCCCCTGCCGCCGCTGGCGTCATTCACGGCGATTTCGAGCGCGGCTTTATCCGTGCCGAAACGATCGCCTATGACGACTATATCGCGGGCAATGGAGAGTCGGGTGCCCGAGAGGCTGGCAAGCTCCGGGTCGAGGGCAAAAGCTATGAGGTCAAGGACGGCGACGTCCTGCACTTCCTGTTCAACGCCTGATCACCGGCGTGTCAGCCCGCTGCTACATCGGCAATCGAAACCGATTTCAGGATAGCGTGAATTCTCTTGCCGGGCGTGATTTCAAGCGTGCGGCAAGAACGCGCGGTGATCCGGGACAGGATCGCCGCATCCTCCGCCAGTTTTACGCGGACAAGTATGCTGCCGCTCTGTTCATTCTCGACCCGGTCGACGGTGCCGGTCAGCACATTCAGCGCCGAAATACCCTGCGGCGGCGCAGTGGCAAGCATCACTTCCCGGGCGAGGATGCGCAGCCGGACCGACATGCCATGTCGCAAATCGCCTTTCGCAACCCAGATCGGGCCCGCAGCAGTGGACAACCTCGCAAGCCCATCGGCGTCCTGTGCGACAACTTGCGCTGTCAGCACGGCCCCGGCATCTTGTCCCAACGACAATGCACTGAGCGGATCGGACAGCACATCCGTGGCAGAGCCCGATGCGATGACGCGGCCTTTCTCAATCATGACAACATGGCTGGCCAACCGGCTGATCTCTGATGCCGAGTGGCTGACATAGAGTATGGGCAGGCCAATATCACGTAATGCTTCCAGATAGGGCAATATCTCTGCTTTGCGCGCCTCATCCAATGCGGCCAGCGGTTCATCCAGCAGCAACAGTTTCGGCGCTGACAGGATGGCGCGGCCAAGCGCGACACGCTGACGTTCACCGCCCGACAGCGCACCGGGTCGCCTCTCAAGCAAAGTGTGGATGCCAAGAATTTCGACGACCTCCCGGAAACGCGCCTCGGGCGCACGCTCTGATTTTGGCGCGAAGCGGCGACCGTAATCGAGATTGGCCCGCACGCTGAGATGCGGAAAAAGCCGGGCGTCCTGAAAGACATAGCCGATGCGACGCCGATGCGGCGGCAGGAATATACCCTTTCCGCCATCCGCCAAAATGTTTCCATCCAGCACGATCCTCGCGTGATCGGCCCGCAAAAGTCCGGCAATTGCGTTGATGATCGTGGACTTCCCGGCACCCGACCGTCCGAAAAGCGCGGTCACGCCTTTGCCGGCCCGAAACCGCACATCCAACGAGAAATCCGGAAAGCCGTGTCTGATCTCTGCCGAAAGCGTCATGCGCCCGAAACCCTGCGGGCAGCGGCCCGACCGACCCACTCCGAGGCGAGCAGGGCAGACAATGCGATGGCTAGCGAAATCACTACAAGCCTCGCTGCCTGCGTCTCTCCGCCCGGAACCTGCAATTCAGTATAGATTGCCGTCGGCAGGGTCTGGGTCTGGCCCGGGATGTTCGACACAAAGGTAATAGTTGCACCGAATTCACCCATTGCCTTGGCAAAGGCGATGATGCTGCCCGCGATAATTCCGGGCAGGATCAGGGGCAGGGTGACGCTGGCAAAGACCGATAGACGACTGGCACCAAGGGTTGATGCAGCCTGTTCCAGCTTAGGGTCGACGGCCTCGATGGACAGCCGGATCGTTCGGACCATCAGCGGAAAGGCCATCACGGCCGCAGCAAGGGCGGCACCGGTCCAGCGGAAGGCGAAGGTGAAGCCAAACCATGCCTCCAACGGTTCACCGATAAAGCCGCGTCGACCGAAAGCCAGCAGCAGCAGATAGCCCGTGACAACGGGCGGCATGATCAGCGGCAGATGCACCAGGCCATTCAACATCAACCGCCCCGGAAAGCGCCATCTCGCCAGAGCATATGCGCAGAAGATCCCCAACGGCAGGCTGACAGCCACAGCGACAACCGAAACTTTCAGCGACAGCAGCACAGCCTGCCATTCCTGTGGTGTCAGCCAATCCATTCCGTTCAGTCGATCACCGTGAAACCCTGCTGCTCGAAAATCGCGGCGGCATCCGGGCTGCTTAACATATCGAAGAAAACCTGATCGGCGGCATCATTTGCCTCTTTCAAGACTGCCGCAGGATAGACGATCGGCGGATAGCTTTCCGCCGGAAAGGTGCCGATCAACTGCACAGCGTCTTCTGCCTTCGCATCCGTGGCGTAAACGATCCCGAACGGCGCCTCTCCCGTCGCGACAAGGGCGAGCGCTGCGCGAACATTATCGGCCTGAGCGACCGAAGCACTTACGCCGTCCCATAACCCGAGGCTTTCAAGCGCTGCCTTGCCATACTGACCCGCTGGCACTGAATCGACGAGCGCCATCGCCAGCTTTTCATCACCCAGCCTCGCCGGCAGATCCAGTTCCGGACCGACCTCGACCGGTGCCGCGTCACCATGCGCAATCAGAACAAGGCTGTTCCCCAACAGATCGCGACGTTTTCCCGCCTGTATCTGACCCGCCTTCTCGATCTCATCCATCCAGGCGACATTGGCAGAGATGAATATATCTGCCGGCGCCCCCGCGATGATCTGTCGGGCCAGTGCGTTGGACCCCGCATAGCTGATGACGACCTCATTGCCCGTCTGTTTCGTGAATTTCTGCGCGACCTCATCCAGTGCCGTCTTTAGCGAGGCGGCAGCGAATACGGTGACCTGTTCGGCATCGGCTGGAAAGGCGGCGCCCAACATCACTGCAGAAATCAGGTGGAAAAAACGCATGATCGAACCCGTTATGTTTGCTGAGACATATTGACTGTTTTGCACGAACGGGCAAGTCATGTCGCTATGATAGCGCTGCCACTGACGGAGGATGCGGTGACGGATTACGGGCCGGGCTGGAAACGCAACGAAGCAAAGAAGCTGCTGGACTTTCACGCGCGTGCTTTGAACGCGAAGGGCGGCTTCTACAAACTGGCCGCAGACGGATCGCCACTGGCTGACGATCCGCGCGGGCAGGGCAATACGCGTGAGTTGCACGAAACCACGCGCATGATCCATTCCTACGCCCAAGGCGCTCAGCTCAACCATCCGGCCGCGCATCAGATCGTCGATCATGGCATGAAGTTTCTGTTTGACGGCCATCTGGACCCGGTGAATGGGGGCTTCTGGTGGAGTGTGGATGACGCAGGCCCAATCGACACCAAAAAGCAGGCTTACGGCCATGCTTTCGTGCTTCTGGCGGCGGCTTCGGCGGGAAGTGTCGGGCATCCGGATGCGGCGCGCCTGCGCGAGACCGTGATGACGGTCTTGCGCAGCCGCTTCTGGGAAAATGATCCGGGCGCGGTGTCTGACACATTTGACGAAGATTGGACGAACCCGCCTGCCTATCGCGGCGGCAATGCCAATATGCACCTGACAGAGGCGCTGATCGCCGCACATCGGACATGGTCCGACCCGGCTGATCTTGACATGGCGCGGGCGATTGCACGTTTCATGATCGATCAACATGCGCGGGCAGAGGGCTGGGTTGTGCCGGAACACTTCACGCCGGATTGGAAGGTCGATCGCGATTTCGAAGGCGACCCGATGTTCCGCCCGCCGGGCACTACGCCCGGACATGCGATTGAATGGGCGCGGCTGGTGCTGGAACTGCGCGAGACCGGCGGCATGGACCCGCAGGATGACTGGATGGTAGAGGCCGCGTCCGCGCTTTTCAGCCGCGCAATGCGCGATGCGTGGCTACCCGAAGGCGGGTTCGCCTATACGCTGGACTGGAACGGAAATATCGACAATCGCAGACGTCTGTGGTGGCCGGTTGCAGAGGCCGTGGCCACCAGCCACGCACTGCATCGCGCAACGGGAGACGACGTATGGCTGGGCAACATAGACGAACTCTGGACGCATCTGGACGCGCACCATATCGATCACGAACATGGCGGCTGGTACGCCGAAATCGACGCGTCGGGCCGCCCTGTCGAGACGCTGTTTCCCGGTAAGCCAGATATCTATCACGCCATGACTGCCCTGTCTGCGGGGCTTGAATAGCAGGGACTGAACAACTGGAGGGTGTGTTTATCCAAGTGATCAGAGTGATTTCACTCTCGAAATTGAGGCGGATATTTGACGAAGATACTGTCTTTTCGAATGCTAAAGACGCCTCCGTGATAGCCACAGCACGGTATAAAGAAGCAATCGGTTGTCCATACAGCCAAGTCCGCGTCGCCTCTTTTGCCGGGTCACAACGCTTGATCCGTACCTATTGCGTGGCAATCAGAATCCGCCTACGCGAAGGTCGCCTTCATCTATCGGTCTTTAAACAGAATTCATTCAATGAAAGAGCCATTAAACGAAGATATACTCTAGCCGCGCCGGAACGGTCCCCAATCCCGCAGGAACTCGATTTCCTCGCCGACCGCTGAGCGCTCTCGGTCAAGATACTCTTCCAACGCGCCGCGGAAGCCGGGTTCTGCGACCCAATGCAAGGAATGCGTTTCGGTGGGCAGGTAACCACGGGCCAGCTTGTGTTCGCCCTGCGCGCCAGCCTCGACCCGTTCCAACCCTTCGGCAATCGCGAAATCTATTGCCTGATGATAGCAGAGTTCGAAATGCAGGAAGGGATGCTCCTCAATCGCGCCCCAGTAGCGGCCATAGATGGCATCGGGGCCGATCAGGTTCAGCGCACCTGCTATCGGTTCGCCATCGCGTTCGGCCAGAACCAGAAGACAATCATCCCGCATTGTCTCATGCAGGCGCTCAAAAAAGGCGCGCGTCAGGTAGGGACGGCCCCATTTCCTTGCGCCGGTATGCTGATAGAAAATCCAGAAGGCATCCCAATGGTGGGGCTGAATTTCACTGCCGCGCAATTGGATAATCTTGCCGCCGAAGTCCTGCGCCCGCTCTCGCTCTTTCCTCAGGTTCTTGCGCTTGCGCGAGGACAGGCGATCAAGAAACTCGGCATAGCTAGCATAGCCATCGTTCACCCAGTGAAACTGCTGAGTCGAGCGCGGCAGAAAGCCCGCCTCGGCGCCAAGATCAGCCTCCTCGGCCGAGCAAAAGGTTACATGAGCGCCCGACAGCCCGTTCTGAACGCAAAGCTGAGCCATTGCATTCAAAAGCCCGCGCTGCACCGCCGGGTTATCAGCGATCAGGCGCGGCCCGGTGACTGGCGTGAACGGCACCGCACACTGAAGTTTCGGGTAATATTGCCCGCCCGCACGTTCAAAGGCATCCGCCCAGGCATGGTCGAAAATATACTCTCCCTGAGAGTGCAGCTTGATATAGGCCGGTGCGACCCCCATAACCTTGTCGCCACTGCGTGCGGCCAGATGTGCCGGAATCCAGCCAGTGCCTTCCCCGACAGAGCCGGAGGCCTCTAGCGCGGCAAGGAAGCGGTGGGTGGTGAATGGGTTCGTCGCGGCACCCGTTGCGTCCCAGTCATTGGCTGGAATTTCCGCAATCGCCTGATGAACGGAAACAGAAAGCTCCATCAGAAAGCCCTCAGCACAAGCGGAGCTATGATAGCCGTCAGCACGGCGTTCAGCCCCATGCCTATCCCGGCAAATGCCCCGGCAGTTTCATTTACCTGAAATGCGCGCGCCGTGCCGATACCATGGGCGGCCACCCCAACCGCTAATCCACGGGCGCGCCAATCCGTTACGCGAAACATATTCAGCAGCGGCGTCACGACAATAGCGCCGAATATTCCGGTCAGCAGAACCAGAACAGCGGTCAGTGTCGGTTGACCGCCCAGCCGCTCCGCGATGCCGATTGCAACCGGTGCGGTTGTCGATTTCGGAGCGAGAGAGGCGAGCAGGCTCTGATCCAGCCCGAATGACCGGGCAATGAGCAGCGCTGAGACAATGGCGGTGAGAGATCCGACCAGCAGTGCCGCAAGAACGGGAAGTGCAGCGCGGCGGATGCGGCGCAGGTTGTCATAGAGGGGCAGGCCGAGGCAGACCGTTGCGGGGCCAAGCATGAAATGCACGAATTGCGCACCTTCGAAATAGGTTCGATAGCTTGTGCCGCTTATCCCCAATACGATTGCCAGAATAACGACCGCGATCAGCACCGGGTTCGCAAGACTGCTGCGGCCAGAGGCCCGGAAAAGCAGGTCGCCCGCCCAATAGGCGGCCAGAGTCGCCGTCAGCCATAGCAGCGGCTGGCTGGCCAGATAGGACCAGATCAGGGCCGGGTCATTCATCGGACGCCCCCGATAATCGAGCGACAAGGACGAAGGCCAGGGCCCCGGCTGCGATGGCCAGCAGGGTTGAAACGATAATCGCGATTGCAAGGCCGGCGCCGTGCTGCGAAAGCGTTGGCAGATGTGCCACGACACCCACGCCTGCCGGTACAAAGAACAGCGACAGGTGACCCAGCACCCCTTGTGCGACCGCGCGAATCTTTTCGGCGAAACCTGCCCAGGTGCTGCTGGCAATCACCAGCAGCACCAATCCAATGACCGGGCCCGGTAAAGGCAGGCCCAGCCCACGTGAGGCGACCTCTCCGATAAGCTGGAAGGACAGGATGATTGTCAGGGCAGAGATCATGGCCGGGAAGTTAAGCAACATTGCGCAAAGTGGCTAGGGGCAAGCAAGGCGGGTTGTTATTGTCAGTTGTGCAAGAACGGCACGCTGCCAAGCGTAATTACGTTTTGCAATGAAGCGCTTGGTCACGGGGCAGCCTGTCCGCGAAATAGCGCGTTTCAGACTAACTTATATTTTGTTCATCGCCCAAAAGGTTGTGGATAACATATCTGCAGATGCTAGATATAGCGGTTTTTGTTGACTCTGGTTTGCTCAGTCCGGAAGATTACGGAAAACAAAACCGATTCCGGGGCAGCGCGTGAAATTCGACCGACTTAAGCTGAACGGCTTCAAATCCTTTGTCGATCCGACCGATCTGGTCATTCGCGAAGGTCTGACCGGCGTGGTGGGGCCGAACGGCTGCGGTAAGTCCAACCTGTTGGAGGCGCTTCGCTGGGTGATGGGTGAAAACCGTCCGACGGCCATGCGTGGCGATGGAATGGAAGATGTTATCTTCGCGGGCACATCCCGGCGGGGCGCGAGGGCACATGCCGAGGTCACGCTGAGCATCGACAACACGCAGCGGCTTGCGCCTGCGGCGGTCAATGATGCCGATGGGATTGATATTGTCCGGCGCATCACCCGCGATGCAGGCTCTGCCTATAAGATAAACGGCAAGGAAGCCCGCGCCCGCGACGTGCAGATGCTGTTTGCCGATGCCTCGACCGGCGCGCATTCGCCCGCGCTTGTCCGGCAGGGTCAGATATCAGAACTGATCAACGCCAAACCAAAGGCCAGACGACGCATTCTTGAGGAAGCGGCGGGGATATCCGGCCTGTATGCGCGAAGGCATGAGGCGGAGCTGAAGCTGAACGGTGCCGAAAACAATCTGACGCGCGTCGATGACACGCTGGATCAGCTTGCGACCCAAGCGGCACAATTGGCGCGGCAGGCCCGCGCAGCCGCGAAGTATCGCGAGATCGGCACGGCCCTGCGGCTTGCCGAAGGCGTATTGCTTTACCGGCGTTGGGCAGAGGCCGATCAGGCCCGCGATACCGCAGCCGCGGCCCTGCGCGAGGCGATCAGCGCTGCGTCGACTGCCGAAGCTGCGGCAAAACAAGCGTTGTCGTCTCGCGAAAAGGCCGAGGCCGCTCTGCCGCCGCTGCGCGAAGAAGAACAGATTGCGGCGGCCGTCTTGTCCCGTGCCGTCGTTGATCGCGAAGCCCTGGATGAGGCAGAGGCGCGGGCGGAAGCCGCGATTGCCGCCCTTCGCGGCAGGATCGCACAATTGGTCAGGGACATCGAACGCGAGGGTCAGCTGAACCGGGATGCGGCAGAGGTTGTTGAGCGCCTGGCCTGGGAAAAGCGTGAGCTGGAAAAAGCCGGGCAGGGCCATAATGACAAGCAGGATTCCGCGGCGCGAGAGGCCGATGAATCGGCAGATGTTCTGCGTGAGGTGGAGGCAAAGCTTGCGGAACTGACGGACGAATCTGCGCGGCTGACGGCGCAGGCGCATTCGGCGGAACGGCTTGTGTCGGACCTGACCTCTATGCGGGATCGGGCGGAAAGAGCTGCCGGTGAAGCAGAAGCTGCCGCTTCCCGCGCCGATTTAGCGGGTTCGGAAGCCGAATCAACCTTGGCATCTGCAGAGACGGCACATCAGGCCGCTGTAAAGGCTGCGGAGAACGCCGAGCGGCAACTGGCGGCAGCAGAATCCGCACGCGCCGCTGCAGAAAATGATGAAAGCACCGCTCGCGCGACGCGCGCCGAACTGGAAGGCGAGGCAGGTGCGCTGCGCGCGGAAATGACCGCTTTGGAGAAACTGGTTGCGCGCGGTGCAGGTGACGGCACTGCGCTGCTTGATCAGGTCCGCGTGACAAAAGGCTTTGAACTGGCACTGGGCGCGGCACTTGGCGACGATCTGTCGGTTCCTATTGCCACGGGCGGTTCTGGCTGGGTCGAGCTGCCTGAATATGATGAAACGGCAGCTTTGCCGGAAGGGGCGGAGGCTCTGGCCGGGCAGGTCGAGGGACCGCACCTTTTGAAGCGTCGGCTGTCTCAGATTGGCATTGTCACCGAAAGCGCCGATGCTCAGGCGCTTCAGCCGCAATTGCGACCGGGCCAGTGCCTGGTCAGTCGCGATGGCGGTTTGTGGCGTTGGGATGGGCTGACGTCTTTGCCGGGGGATGCGAGTTCTGCGGCCGCGCGTCATCTGGAACAGGTTAACCGGCTGACGGAGCTGCGTGCCATTGCAGAGCTGGCGGTATCAAAAGCTGCCGATGCGACTGCAGTCCATGATGCGGCGAAGGCGAAGCTCAACCAGTCTGGCGCGGCGGAGAAATCGGCCCGTGAGGCACGACGAGAGGCCGAACGCGCATTGTCCGACGCGGCCCGAACCTCCACGCGCGCTGAAAGCGATCTGTCGATGGCGCGGGCCCGGGCGGAATCGGCACGCAGCGAGTTGCTGCGTCACCGTGAAGATGCCTCGGATGCCCGGGCGCGGCTGGCAGAGGCGCAGCGTCAGCTTGATGCGCTGCCGGATCGCGGTGCCGCCGCCGCAGCCGTTGAAGCCGCGAAAACCGGTGTCGAGGCTGCGCGCATTGCAACAATGACACGGCGAAGCGCATTGGATGAGTTGAAGCGCGAAGCGAATGCCCGCACGCGCCGCCTTCAGGAGATTGCAAAAGAGGAATCTGGCTGGAAACAGCGGTTGGAACAAGCCGGAACGCGCGCGGCAGAGCTGAACGGCCGTCGCGAGGAAAGCGAGGCTGAACTGGCCCTGGCAGAGCGACAGCCCGCAACCCTCGCTGAAAAGCGCACCAGCCTGCAACAGGCCGAAGCGGCCGGTGAGGCTCGTCTGGCGAAGGCGCGAGAGGCACTGTCAGAAGCCGAAAACGCCCTGCGCCTTGCTGCGATAACGGAGCGCGATGCAGAACGGATCGCCTCGGAATCGCGTGAGGCGCGTGCGGCACGAGAGGCGCGCGCGGAAGCTGCCAGAGATACCGAAGCCGCCGCTCGGGCACGCATCTTCGAGGGAACCGAAGCCACACCAGAGGCGCTGCTGGAAAGTCTGGGCGACAGTGACACCGATCTGACCGCGACAGCGCTAGAGGATAAGATCGCCCGTCTGCGTGCAAGCCGGGACGCTATCGGTCCGGTCAATCTCCGCGCAGATGAGGACAAGCGCGAACTGGAGGAAGAACGCGCAAAGCTTGCCGGAGAGAAAGACGATCTGGAAGAGGCGATCCGCAAATTACGCGCGGGTATTGCCAGCCTCAACCGTGAAGGCCGTGAAAGGCTGCTGGCCGCGTTCGAAACGGTCAACAACAACTTCACAACGCTGTTCACGCATCTGTTCGGCGGCGGTGAGGCCAAGCTTGTGCTGGTCGAATCCGACGATCCGCTGGAGGCCGGCCTTGAGATCATGTGCCAGCCGCCCGGTAAGAAACTCTCGACGCTCAGCCTTCTGTCGGGGGGTGAACAGACGCTGACCGCATTGGCACTGATTTTTGCCGTTTTCCTTGCCAATCCGGCACCGATCTGTGTGCTGGACGAGGTTGACGCGCCGCTTGATGATGCGAACGTTTCGCGCTTCTGTGATTTGCTGGATGAGATGACGCGCCGGACCCAAACGCGTTTTCTGATCATCACCCACCATGCGGTGACGATGGGGCGGATGGACCGTTTGTTTGGCGTAACGATGGTCGAACAGGGTGTCAGCCAGCTTGTCAGCGTCGACCTGAAAAGGGCGGAACAGTTGGTGGCGTGAGAGTCGCGATTTCAGCCGCCGCAAGTTCGGCAATACGCAGGTCAATTTCTGCCATAGGGTCGTTGTCTGAGATGAACCATGCGGCCGACAAGCCTGTCCAGGCAAGTATCCACTGCAATAATCTCAGCCGGTCTATTCCCGCAGCCTTGCAGACAACGTCAAGCCTGCGCTGAAACACGCCCGGCCGGGTCGCGACAGGCCGGGTGGGATCTGACAGGTCAGGATTGGTGAAGATGTTGGCATAATCGAAGGCACGATCTCCGTAAATGCCTTTGGGATCAATCGCCAGCCAACCCCTCTGACCAAAATCCAGCACGTTGTCGTGGTGCAGATCACCGTGAAGAATCACAGGGCCGTCTTGCGTCGCCAGCAGCTTTTCTGCCGTCCTCCACGATTGAGCCAGCAGTCCACCATGGGTCGCGGCGGCCGATCGCAGCTCTCGGAACCACACCGCGATTGGGACTGGTACGGGTGGATCAGGTCGCTTCAGGTGAAGTTGCTGCGCTGCGGCGCAAATGATGCGGCATGCCTCGTCGTCGTCCCCGTTTCGCGCCATATCAGCAAGAGAGTTCCCTCCTTGCGCCCGTTCCAGCAGCAGTGCGCCGTCAGCGCGTTTCAGGACGCGTGCGGCACCTTGGCCGTTCCACCATTCCATGATGGCACCGCCGTGAATTTCATCGGCGTTTTCCGTAACTTTGAGCATCGCTGGCTGAGGACCATAAAGCACCGGCATCAATCTGGCATGATGCGTTGAAAATGCGGGCCCATCGGGCACCAGATGCCACTCACTCAGCCACGGCTTTAGAGATGTCTGCACCCTCATTTTGTCGTCCAAGCCTGCCATATTTGTCCTTTGCGCATAGCTGCCTTCCCCTTGCGGCAACGCAGCACTCGTCATAGGTCGACCTCAATAGATTTAAGGAAACTGCCATGAAATTGAACGTCATCATCACCAGCACCCGACCCGAACGCAACGGAGAGCCTGTCGGTCAGTGGTTCCATGAATATGCGTCCGAAAATCGCGGCGACTTTGATGAGGTGATTCTGTCCGATCTGGCAGAGCTTGGCCTTCCCCTGTTGAACGAGCCGCATCATCCGCGCGCGCAGAAATACACGCATGAACACACGAAGAAATGGGCCGGGATCGTGAAGGGTTCAGACGCATTTGTCTTTGTCATGCCGGAATATAACTACGCCCCGCCACCCGGCTTTTTCAACGCCATCGACTATCTGGCACTGGAATGGAACTATAAACCCGCCGGATTTGTGTCCTATGGCGGTGTGTCTGGCGGCATTCGCGCAAGCCAGGGCGCCAAGGAAATCCTGACGACCGTGAAAGTCATGCCTTTGCCCGAACAGGTCATGATTCCGATGGTTTTCGAGCATCTGAAAGATGGCGTCTTTTCCGCACCGAAGATCGTTCGCGACAGCGCGGATGCCATGATTGCGGAACTTGGAAAATGGTCCGCAGCGCTTAAAACCCTGCGCGACTGATTGGCGCTGCGCGCAAGTCGCTTATGGGCTTTCACAATCGGGTCGTTCCGTCCTAGGATCGGCCCGATTTATGACGGAGCTGCCCAATGTCCCATGATGCCCGACTGGCCGAGCTTGAGATAGACCTGCCCGACGCACTCGCGCCGGTTGCGAATTATGTCCCCTATCAGCGGAGCGGTAACCTGCTGTTCATTTCGGGGCAGATTTCCAACGGACCGGACGGCCTGATCAAGGGCAAGCTGGGCGCGAATATGGATGTCGCGTCGGGCGCTGCAGCTGCGCGCAGCTGCGGGCTGGGATTGCTGGCACAGGCGCGCGCAGCACTTGGTTCACTTGATAAGGTGACCCGCGTCGTCAAACTGACCGCATTCGTGAATTCGACACCGGATTTCGGTGACCAGCCAGAGGTCGTGAACGGCTGCTCTGATCTGATGGTCGAAGTGTTCGGCGATGCTGGCCGACATGCGCGCGCAGCAGTCTCTGCACCCGCCCTGCCGCGTGGTGTCGCCGTCGAAATCGAAGCTATTTTTGAGGTGGCGTGATGGCGCTTCATCCAGATTTCATCCGTTTACCCATTGCGCATCGCGGTCTGCACTCAGACGGCGTGCCTGAAAACTCCTTGCCTGCATTTCGCGCGGCGGTCGAAGCGGGCTATGGGATAGAGCTTGATATTCAGCCCGCGGCGGACGGAACACCGATGGTGTTTCACGACTACGATCTGATGCGCATGTGCGACGATGAAGGCTATATCTCGGACATGGATCTGGATGATCTGGCCAAGGCGAAGCTTCTGGGCACCGAGGAGAAGATTCCGACCCTTGCCGAAACCCTGCGAGAGATTGCGGGCAGGGTCCCCTTGCTGATCGAGATCAAAGATCAGGATGGGCGTCTGGGCACCACGATAGGCGAGGTGCACAGCCGCGTTGCTGCTTTGCTGCAAAACTACGATGGCCCGGTCGCGGTCATGTCGTTCAATCCGAACACTGTTGCAGCTTTTGGTGAGGCGGCACCGAACGTGACGCGGGGGCTGACAAGCTGCGCTTTCGACAAGAACGACTGGCCAATGCTGGATGATGAGACGCGTAAAAAGCTGTCGGAATTACGTGATTTCGAACGCGTCGGTGCAGAGTTTGCGTCTCACGACTGGCACGACCTTACAAATCCAGCTGTCGAAGCGCTGAGATCACAAGGCGTGCCGGTGCTTTGCTGGACGGTGCGCAGCGCCGACGAGGCAGCAGAGGCCCGGCAGCGTGCCGATGGAATCACATTCGAGAACTTCGTCCCCTGATGACCACCGTTACCGCGCTATACGAATCCCGCGTCGGGTCCGGGCAGCTTAAAGATGACGCGGCGCAGCGCAGCGCCTTGCCGGCGTTCGACGCGGTTCTCGAATCGGTCGCGCAATCGCGTCCCGTACAGGCGCGATCGGGCTGGCGACGCTGGTTCGGCACCGAGGATGAGGCACAAACCGAAGGCACGAGGGGCCTGTATATCTGGGGCGGCGTCGGTCGCGGCAAATCCATGCTTATGGACCTGCTGATGGAAGCCGCGCCTATCCCTGACAAGCGTCGGGTTCACTTTCATGAGTTCATGCAGGAAATTCACGCTGGCCTGAACGAAGCACGCAAGCGCGGCGACCGCGACGCCATCAGGCCCGTTGCCGATGGCGTGGCGGCGAAAGCGCGGCTTCTGTGCTTTGATGAGATGCAGATCACCGACATTGCCGATGCGATGATCGTCGGGCGTCTGTTCGAGGCGCTGTTCTCGCACGGTGTGTGTATCGTCACCACTTCGAACCGCGCACCCGAGGAGTTATACAAGAACGGCCTCAATCGTCACCGTTTCCTGCCGTTCATTGATCTTCTGCATGAGAAGATGGAGGTTTTGCCCCTCGATAGTCCGCACGATCACCGACAGGGCAGAACGACAGGCGAGCAGGTCTGGTTCAGCCCGCTGAACCGTGAAACCCGTGCGGACATGGAAGCGATCTGGACAGAGCTGACCGATGGCCAGCCCACGCCACCGATGACGGTGGAGGTTCATGGTCGCAAAGTTGAGATAGCGCAGCACCTTGGCCGGATGGGGCGGGCGAGCTTTTGGGACCTTTGCTCTCGTGCGCTTGGTGCAGCGGACTATCTTGCGATTGCGAATGCTGTCGATCTCCTGATGATAGACGATATTCCGCAGCTTTCATCGTCGAACTTCAACGAAGCCAAGCGCTTCGTGACGCTTGTCGATGCGCTTTACGAGGCGAAGGTGAGGGTCATCGCCTCTGCCGCGGCAGAGCCGGAACGTCTTTATATAGAAGGCGAAGGCAGCTTTGAATTCGAACGCACCGCGTCACGCTTGCGCGAGATGCAGGATGCATCCTGGGGACGGGCGAAAGAAAGCTAGAGCAGTGCGCATGAGACGGGAATCTTGGGATTGTCAGATGTTCAGGCTAGGGCCTCCCTATTTTCGGAGGTGGATGACATGGGCTGTCCCGCCGCTCGCGGTGAACCGGATGAGTTCAGCGCGGCGGATTCGCTCAGATGATGCGCGAGCAAACGGTCAACATCCTTCCGACGCGAGAGGAAGGGGGCAGCAGGCGGATAGCTGAAATCCGCACCGAACAGCTCGGGAAAAATCAGTGCCAGTTCAGCCCGACCCTCCGGCGACAGGCTGCCCAGAAACTCCTTGCCCAGATACAGAGACTCTGTCCAGGCTCCGTTGCTGCACACGCAGCTATGTTCATCCAGCAGCAGGTGAAAATAGGTGAACGGTGCTTCGCCCTGATAGGGTCGGACGCCCGGCACGCCCAGCAGCTTTTTAGCCGGGATCAGCAGTTCGGCGGTCCCGGTAAGTTCCGCGGTGAGCGCTGAGGAGACGCGCACCCGGTGTTGAGGTGATATGGCCAGTTCTGTTTCGGGTGTGTCCGGTCCAAGGCTGCCGGGTCCAATCAGCACCGGGCGCAGTTTCGGTATCGCGCGCAGCGCCTCCGTGCTGATCTCACGAGAGCCGATCCAGCGGATTGGAAGCGCCCGGCCAGACAGCGTGTTAACCAGATCGCCTACTGCCAGAGTCTCGACAGGCCGGGGGCCGTCTGGCGTGTCGATCAGCGTGCCGTTGCAAAAGCACGGCGCAGGGAGGGAGCTGTAGGGGATAGAACTTGGCTGGGTGCTTGACACGACGGTCAGGGTCGCACCGTCCGGAGGCGCGTCGCCGTTCTGCCAGATATAGAATGAGGTCGGGCTTGCCGTAGCGTCGCTGTTCGTGCCTACCGTACCGGTATAGGCGCGATATTCGATATCGGTCGCCGTATCTTTGAAAACGATCTCCCCGGTGCTGGTTATACGGGTTGGGGGAAGGTAGGTGATGCCGTTGATGGTCGCCGCTTGTGCCAGCGTCTGTTGTGAGTTGTCGGCCTCGACGAAGCCGCCGTCGTCATCTGTTACAACCACCGAATATTTTTCGCGGGCATTGTAGGTATATACCTGTCCCGCCGTAGCCTCGGGCAAGCCGCTGCCCAACTCGTCGATGGTCGAGCCGGGGTCGTCCCCGCCAGAGACCCAGGTAAATGCGCCCGTCGCATCGATGAGACTACCGAACGAATAATCAGCCATCAGTTCTTCTCCTGCACGAAAAATCCGGCGGGGAACCTCAGCGAAGTAACTTTGGCCGGAATCAGCTATACCGGGATTCTTTGAGCAGATCTGGTTAATAAATTCAACTAGTGTAAGCGTTGAAAAATACTAACCCGCGAACGGTTTTTGTAGATGTGAGCCTAGGCCGGTTCAGCTTCAAGCGCTGTCGCTCTTGCGACTTCTTCCTCTGTCAGCTTGCCGGGGAAATGGCATGCGGTCAGGTGGTTCGGGCTTCCCATCAGTTCCGGCACGGTTGCCGCGCAGGCTGCTGTCGCGCGGGGGCAGCGGGTGCGGAAAACGCAGCCCGAAGGTGGCGCCATGGGTGAAGGCAACTCTCCGGTGAGCGGGATAATGGTCTTGGTCCGCTCCAGTTCGGGGTCGGGAACCGGGACCGCCGATAGCAACGCCTGCGTATAGGGGTGCTGGGGGGCCGCATAAAGGGATTCCGCCTCGGCCAGTTCCATGACGCGGCCAAGATACATGACCAGCACGCGGTGGCTGATATGCTTCACCACAGAAAGATCATGCGCGATGAAGATCAGCGCGAGGTTCAGATCCTTCTGCAGATCGGCCAGCAGATTGATGACCTGCGCCTGAATCGAGACATCAAGCGCGGATACCGGTTCATCGCAGATGATCAGCTTTGGCTCGACGATCAGTGCCCGCGCGATGCCGATGCGCTGACACTGACCGCCCGAGAATTCATGCGGATAGCGGTTGATCTGGTTGGGCAGCAGACCTACACGCTCCATCATTTCCTTGACGCGGCGCTTGACCTCATCGCGTTTCAGGCCGGGGTGGTGGGTGGTCAGCGGCTCTGCGATGATCTGGCCCACGGTCATGCGCGGGTTGAGCGATGCGAGCGGGTCCTGAAACACCATCTGGATGTCATTGCGGTATTTCATCATCTTGCGCGGCGACAGGCCGATCAGATCGGTGCCGTCCTGCCAGATTGCGCGTCCCTTCGCTGGCGCAAGGCCGATCAGCCCGCGTGCCAGCGTCGATTTACCTGAACCGGATTCGCCCACGATGCCGAGCGTCTCGCCGGGGTTCAGGGTGAAATTGACGCCGCCCACTGCATGAAGCAGGCGCGGCGCGGTCCAGGGCATGTCGCCCTCGCGCCGGATCGGGAAGGTCACGCGCATGTCCTGCACGTCGAGCAGCGGCTTAGCGTTTGTCATCTGGAAGCTCCTGCGGGGTTCCGGCAGTGGCGGGGCCGACGGTCAGCCCATCCTCGATGTGGTCTTGCGGATCACCGATATCCTGATCGCCGGTTTCGTCGGCCGCAGCCTCCATCGGCAGATCGTCATGGGTGACAGCGCCCGCGCGAACTGCGTCGATCCCGGCGTGGCAAGACCGTGAGCGGCCCTCGGCAAAGGGTGTAAGCACCGGGCGGTCGCTGCGGCAGATCTCCATCGCGAAATCGCAGCGCGGCGCAAAAGCGCAGCCCGGTGGCGGATTCGACATATTGGGCGGGCTGCCGGGGATGGCCGACAGCTTGTCGCCCTTTTGATCGACGCGCGGAATCGCGGCCAGCAGCCCCTTGGTATAGGGATGCGTCGGATCGGCAAACAGAATGTCGGTTTCGCCTTCCTCGCGGATGCGCCCGCCATACATGACCGACACACGCTCACACGAACCTGCTACGACGCCGAGGTCGTGGGTGATCAGGATCATGGCCATGCCGAATTCCGTTTGCAGGTCATCCAGAAGCTTCATGATCTGCGCTTGCACCGTCACATCCAGTGCTGTCGTCGGCTCATCCGCAATCAGCACGTCAGGCTGACACAGCAGCGCCATTGCGATCATGACGCGCTGACGCATCCCGCCGGAGAACTCGTGTGGATAAAGGCGCGCACGACCCTTGGCATCGGGGATGCGCACGGCATCCAGCATTCGGATGGAGTCCTGAACCGCGGCGCGTTTTGAAAGGCCGTGATGCAGCATAAGCACTTCGGCCATCTGATCGGATACCCGCATATACGGGTTCAGCGAAGTCATCGGGTCCTGAAAGATCATGGCGATGTTTTCCGCCCTGATCTGGTTCAGCAACTTCGGTTTCGCGTTCAGGATCTCCTGACCGTCGAATTTGACGCTGCCCGTCGCCCGTCCGTTCTTGGCCAGCAGGCCCATCACCGCAAAGGAAAGCTGTGACTTACCAGAACCGGATTCGCCCACGATGCCAAGCGTTTCGCCCCGGTCCAGCGACAGGTTCACGTTGTTGACGGCATGAACCTCGCCGTCATTGGTGGTGAAGGTGACGCTGAGATCGTTGATGTCAAGCAGTGCCATATCAGCGGTCCTTCGGGTCTAGCGCATCACGCAGGCCGTCGCCGATGAAGAAAAAGGCGAAAAGCGTGACGATGAAGAAGCCAAGAGGGAAGGCAAGTTGCCAGATGGTGCCGTAGCGCATCGTGCCCGACCCTTCAGAGATCAGCGCACCCCAGCTGGTCAGCGGTTCCTGCACGCCAAGGCCGAGGAAGGAGATAAAGCTCTCTGTCAGGATCATCAGCGGGACCAGCAGGGTGGCGTAGACCGCGACGACGCCCAGCAAATTAGGCACGATATGGCGGATGATGATCTTCCATGTGGGCACGCCGGTGGCACGTGCAGCCTCGATAAACTCGCGGTTCTTCAGCGTCAGGGTCTGGCCGCGCACGATGCGCGACATTTCCAGCCATGAAATCAGCCCGATGCCAAGAAACAGCATCGACAGCGAGCGCCCGAAGATCACCAGCAGCAGGATCAGCACGAACATATAGGGGATGGACAGCAGGATATCGACGGTGCGCATCATGATCGCATCCGTTCGCCCGCCGATATAGCCCGAGGTCGCGCCGTAAAGCGTGCCGACGATCACCGCGACGCCTGCGCCGACAATGCCGACCATCAGTGAGATGCGGGTGCCCTGGATGGTGCGTGCGAACAGGTCGCGGCCCAGGTCGTCGGTGCCGAAATAATGGCCGTTCTCGATCGAAGGTGCACCTTGCGTCGCGGCAGAGCCCATGACCGAGAAGTCGATGGAATCGTAGGTCCAGACGGCAATAAGGTTTCCAAAGATCGCGAACAGCACCACAAGCAGCAGGACGATCACTGCCACCATAGCGGCCTTGTTGCGGAAAAAGCGCTTGCGGGCATCTGCCCAGGGGCTACGGCCCTTGACCTCGGCCGCCGCCATGCGATCGGACAGGCCCTTGATTTTATCGTGCTCAATCATTGTCATGGCATCAATACCTGATCTTCGGGTCGATCCACGCGTACATGATGTCGACGATAAGGCTGAACAGGATGGTCAGCGCACCAACAAGGATCGTCACGCCCATCATCACCGCGTAATCGCGGTTCAGCGCCGAATCCACGAAGCTTTTTCCGATCCCTCCGGTCGAGAAATACATATCGATGACGACCGATCCGGTAATCATCGAGACAAAGCATGGGCCGAGATAAGAGATCACCGGCAAAAGCGCGGGTTTCAGCGCGTGGCGCATGATGATCTTGCGCGAGGGCAGACCCTTGGCGCGCGCTGTGCGGATGTGGTTGGAACTGAGAACTTCCAGCATCGAGGATCGGGTGATCCGGGCGATGGATGCCATGTAAGACGTGCCAAGCGCGATAACCGGCATGATCCAGTAATCGGCGTTCTGGAAACTCCACCCGCCGCCGGGCAGCCAGCCGAGCGTCAATGTGAAGATCAGCACCAGAATGGGCGCCATCACGAAGTTGGGCAGAACCTGTGCACCGATAGAGATACCGACGGCCAGATAATCCAGCCATGTGTTCTGACGGATGGCGGCCATTGCGCCCAGGGTGACACCCACGACCGCGGCCAGAACGAATGACAGCAGACCATAGGTCAGCGTGATCGGGAAACCCTGCGCGATGATCTGGTTCACCGTGCGGTCGGGATAGACGAAGCTGGGGCCAAAATCGAAATGACGCACGATGCCCCAGACGTAATCCGCGATCTGCTTCCACATCGGATCGTTCAGGCCGTATTTAGCCTCAAGATTTGCCAGCACCTGCGCAGGCACCTCTCGTTCCTGAGTAAACGGGCCGCCGGGGGCAGCATGCATCAGCACGAATGAAAAAATGATCAGCAGCAGCAGTGTGGGAATTGCCACGGCCAATCGTCGAATAATGAATCCAAACATCCTCTGGTTCCGTCAGGTGCCGCGAGGGCGGGCTGGTTCGAAGGAATGACCGAATACCGGGACGGGGAAAGCCCGTCCCGGTTCGTTCAGTCTAGCACATCATGCAAAGCATGGCTCAGTGCTGGGTGATGTACATGTCCTTGCCGTACCAGGAGTTCATCACGTTATCGAGCGGAAGGCCCTTCACATAGGGCTTGATCATGTCGACCTGCGCATAGTGGTAGATCGTGATGATCGGCAGCTCCTGCGCGAGGATCTCTTCCGCTGCCGTATACTGTTCGTTCGGATTTTCCGAGGTCACGGCTTCATCCAGCAGCGCGTCATATTCAGCGTTGTTGAACTCACCGTAATTCGAGCCGGTGGAACGGAAATAATCGAGGAAGGTCGAGGCTTCGTTATAATCGGCGCACCATGCATAGCGGGCCAGTTCGAAGTCCTGGTTCTGCATGCGGTCGGTGTGGACCTTCCACTCCATGTTGTTCAGCGTCAGTTCGACCCCCAGAGGCTTCCACATCTGCTGGGCGACCACGGCGATTTTCTTGTGATCTTCCGAGGTGTTGTAGTTCAGCGTCAGGCGTAGCGGGTTGTCTGAGGTAAAGCCTGCTTCTTCCAGAAGGCGCTTGGCTTCGGCCGTGCGATCTTCCTGGCTCATCGAGGCCATTTCGATTTCGGGCACCTCGAAGCCCTCCATCGCCCAATGAGTCCAGTTATAGGACGGACGCTGCCCGCCTTGCAGAACCTGCTCTACAATGATGTCGCGGTCCAGACCGAGCGCAAGGGCGCGGCGGACATTCGGATCCTTCAGTTCTTCGCGGCCCTTGTCGGACATATTCACCAAATAGCCGTAGGAACACGCATAGGGCAGCGAATAGGCCTCATCCGGGGATTCTTCTTTCAGGCGCGGATATTGACCTGCCGGAATATCGACCCGGTCCAGCTCGCCCGACTGGTAGCGGGTCAGGGCGACATTGATGTCGTTCACGGTGATGCCGGTCAGCTTGTCGAGGATGACATTCTCGGCGTCCCAGTATTCCGGGTTCTTTTCCATGGTGATCTGGACGCCCAGATCATGGCTGGCCAGCGTATAGGCGCCGTTACCCACCAGATTGCCGGGCTGGGTCCAGGCATCGCCATGCTCCTCAACCACCGATTGCAGCACCGGGAAGGTCGTCGGGTGCGACAATGTCTTGATGAAATAGGCGGTCGGCTGGGTCAGCTTCACCTCCAGCGTGTTGTCGTCAATCGCGGTCACGCCAAGCGTGTTCGGCTCTGCCTCGCCATTTACGATCTCGGTGGCGTTCACCACATTCATCAACTCAATGAACCAAGCGTATTCCGATGCTGTCGCAGGATCGACGGCACGCTGCCAGCCATAGACGAAATCCTTGGCGGTCACGGGCTCGCCATTCGACCACTTGGCTTCGGGGCGCAGGGTGAACGTATAGGTCAGGCCGTCCTCGGACATTTCATAATCCGACGCAACGCCCGGGATCATGCCGCCCTGCAGATCTTCATTCATCAGACCTTCGAAGATCTGGCGCAATACGTCAGAACCTTCGACATCGGTATTCTTCTGCGGATCGGTCGTCTTGATCGCGTCGAGCAGCCAGAAGTTGTATTCCTGCGTCTCGGCCAGTTCGTCGCCTTCTGCAACTGTTGCTGCGGCGGCTGGCAGGGTTAGCGCCATTGTCAGCGCGGTGCTCATCAGAAACTTATTCATGGGGTCGTCTCCCTGTTGGTCTTAGGCGCGTCTTTCGGCGCCGGAATGGGGCAAGGTTAGGCAAAAAGCGCGACCGCACAAGTCCCGATCGTTGCCTTTGTCGCGTTGCGCGGTTTCCGGCTTTCCGGTTCGCGTGCACAAAACCCAGCCACACTTGCCGTAAATGCCTGCTATTGCAGCATCCCCACGGTTGGGGCTTTGACAGAACCTCGCGTCACGATAAGAGGGTTTCCACAAAGGGATGCGCATCCGACGAACGAGATGCGACAGAGAGGGAGATTTCTCATGAGTGGCCTGTTGGGCCTGGCACGCGGCATCGACCGCCTTAATACGGCGGTCGGCAAGGCAGTGTCCTGGCTGATCCTGCTGGCCGTGTTGGTCAGTGCCGGGAATGCCATTGTGCGAAAGGTGTTCAGTGCATCTTCGAACATGTGGCTTGAATTGCAATGGTATCTGTACGGCGCGGCCTTCATGGGTGCGGCAGCCTACACGCTGCTGGAAAACGAACATATCCGAATCGATCTGGTTTACGGTGCATGGTCACGTCGGGTGCAGCATTGGATCGACCTGATCGGGCATGTGCTTTTCCTGATGCCCTTCACGATCCTGATGATCTATTTCCTTTATCCCTATGCCGTCCGTTCGTATGAGCGGGGCGAGGGCTCTGCCAGCTATGGCGGGCTTCTGCTGTGGCCGGCAAAGACGATCCTGCTGGTCGGCTTTCTGCTGCTGTTTTTGCAAGGCATATCAGAGATCATCAAGAAGATCGCCGTCATGCGCGGCTTGATCGAAGATCCCCACGCGCTGTCAGGCCATCACGCGCCGCTGGAGATTGATCCGGCGCTGCGCGCCGATTCGGGATTTGCCGAACCTGACCATCCGCTAACCGATCTTGATGCGGACAAGACTGATGATGGGCGGGGGACGCGCGCATGATGGAACTTATTGCGCAGAACATGGCGCCGATCATGTTCGCCTCTCTCATCCTGTTCTTGCTGTTCGGCTATCCGGTGGCATTTGCTCTGGCGGCGAACGGCTTGCTTTTCTTTGTCATCGGGGTCGAACTGGCACCGCTGTCCAGCTCTATCTATCTGGACTGGAACCTGCTGGGCACGATGCCCGATCGCTTATGGGGTGTCTTATCGAACGAGACATTGCTGGCGATTCCCTTCTTCACCTTCATGGGCATATTGCTGGAGAAGTCCGGCATGGCAGAGGACCTGCTGGACACGATCGGTCAGCTTTTCGGCCCGGTGCGCGGCGGTCTGGCCTACGCGGTCGTGATCGTGGGTGCGCTGCTGGCGGCGACGACGGGCGTTGTTGCGGCGTCGGTGATCGCGATGGGTCTGATTTCGCTGCCGATCATGCTGCGCTATGGCTATGACCGGCGGCTGGCATCGGGCGTGATCGCGGCATCGGGTACGCTCGCTCAGATCATCCCGCCCTCGCTTGTGCTTATCGTGATGGCAGACCAGTTAGGCCGTTCCGTTGGGGATATGTACAAGGGTGCGCTGATTCCCGGCCTCGTGCTGACCGGCATCTACCTTCTGTATATCTTCGTCATGTCGATCATCCGGCCAAGCGCGGTTCCGGCCCTGCCGAAAGAGGCGCGGACGCTCGGCTCCGGCGTCATTTCCCTGCTGGTTCTGGTCGTTCTTGGCGTGGCAATCTTCTATGCGGCGCATCACTTCCTGTCGCCGTCGCAGGGCACCAATGCAGATATTCTGGGCGCGGCGCTTGCCGTCGCGGCGATGTATCTGATCGCGACGGCCGATAAAGAAGGCTGGCGCTTCCTGATCAAGGTCGCGGCGGGCATCGTCTGTGCGGCGCTTTCCTGGATGGCACTGCATTTCGTCAACGGGCTGGACCCGGTGCAGGCGCTCAGCACGAACACCCGCACGGGCGTGCTGATCGCAAGTGTCTTTGGCGCGGCCATTCTGGCATTCGTGCTGTATTCGGCGGTGATCCGCATGATTGCCGGTGTCATCGACTTCACCTGGCATGAAAGCCACGGCTTCGGCATCACCAGCAGGCTTGCCCAGCAGGTCATCATCGTGCTGGTGCCTCCACTGGCGCTTGTGTTCTTCGTGCTCGGCACGATCTTCCTTGGCTGGGCCACCCCGACCGAGGGCGGGGCGATGGGCGCAGTTGGCGCGTTGGTTCTGTCGGCGATGAAAGGACGCCTGAACCTGGAGGTGATCAAGTCGGCGCTTGCCTCGACCACGCGTCTGGCCAGCTTCGTGATGTTCATCCTGATCGGGGCGCGGGTGTTCTCGCTGACCTTCTACGGCGTCAACGGCCATATCTGGGTCGAGCATCTGCTGACATCGCTTCCGGGCGGGGAATATGGCTTTCTGATCGTGGTTTCGATCATGGTATTCTTCCTGGCCTTCTTCCTCGATTTCTTCGAACTGGCGTTCATCATCGTACCGCTGCTGGCCCCTGCCGCCGAAAGCCTTGGTATCGACCTGATCTGGTTCGGGGTCATCCTTGGCGTGAACATGCAGACCAGCTTCATGCACCCGCCATTCGGCTTTGCCTTGTTCTACCTGCGATCTGTTGCGCCGCGCGTGGCCTATACGGACCGTATCACGGGACGGGTGATCGACGGTATCAAGTCCAGCCATATCTATTGGGGTGCCGTGCCCTTCGTATTCATCCAGATAGCAATGATCGCGGTCGTGATCCTCTTCCCCGGCCTGGTCATGCACTACAAGGGTGCGCCGGTGGATATGGAAAATGTCGAGATCAATATTCCGATGGGCGGCGACGATGACGGTCTGGGTGGCTTTGGCGCGCTTGGCGGTCTGGGCGGTTCGCCTTTCGGCAACGATGCAGCACCGGGTGATGCATCTGATGATGGCGCCACGTCTGGTGGTCTGGGCGGCGGGCTTGGCGATCTCGGTGGCCCGCCCAGCTTCGGCGAACCGGCAGAGCCGCCCGCAGACGGCGAGGGGGCCGGGACAGATGCCGCGCCCGAAGCTGCGCAGGAAAGCGGCGTATCATCTGGCGGCATGGACCCGCTTGCCGGGCCGCCGCCGGGGCTTGCCCCGCCATCGGACTGAAACCGGAACGGGGGCCACGCGCCCCCGTTTTTCTTGAACAGCGAGACAACCTTTTCCCCGTCACAGAACGAGGGATTCCACGGGCTGGCGCGATATCGTTTCTTATGTTAACGGTTCTTACATTGGTATTTCGTGGGAGTTTCTGAATGTATCATTCCTTCGTCCGCCGCCGGATCCGCAACCTTTTCGAACATATCAATCAGGGCAACGCACAGCCCTTTCTCGATGGGCTGGCACCGGAATTTGAGCATATTTTCATCGGCGATCACGCAATGGCCGGCAGGCGTATCAGCCGCGAACAGACTGCGGAATGGTACGCGCGCCTTTACCGGCTGCTGCCCAAAATCACCTTTGATCCGCAGCGCATAGATGTGGCAGGCGGGCCGTGGAACACCATCGCTGTTGTGGAATGGTTCGAAAGCAATGAAGCATCAGATGGCGTCGCGACCACCACGGCTGGCGTCCATGTCGTGACAATCAAGTGGGGCAAGGTGACGCGGCTTCTGATCCTTTCGGACACCGCGACTGTCCATGACATGCTGGCCCGCACCGCAGAATCCAGCGGCGGAGAAAGCCAGTCCCCCGCACTTGATGAGGCACCCGGCTGGCCTGCGCCGGTCGGTGAGACTAGCAGGTCTCTGGGTTAAGCGGGTCTTCGCAATCCAGATCGACGTCAGACAGCGCACGCGCCCTGCGGCGCAGCGCTTCGGCCCGAGGCGGCAGGGCCGGATCGATTGCGCCATCCTGCGCGGTGACCTCTGCCGAGGATACCGCAAGGGCGGCACCGGCCGATTCCAGATCCGAACGCACCTGATCAGGGCTGCCAGCAGCAATCTGCGCGTGGCTGGGAATGCTTGGCTCTGCCAGCAATTGATCCGTGGGCAGCAGGTCAGGATAATCGCCGGCACGATCCCCGCAGGCCGCCAGCATCAGCGGCACAAGGATCAAAGCGGGCAGGGCGCGTATCGCCATCACTGTTCCTTTACGCGCTTGCTTCTGCAACTGGCTGGTACCCGAGGCCGGACTCGAACCGGCATGCCTTGCGGCGGCGGATTTTGAATCCGCTGCGTCTACCATTCCGCCACTCGGGCCAATGCGACCATTGCGATAGCCGGAAAAGCGCCCGGCGGCAAGGGGGAGCCGCCGGGTATGGCCGTCCGTCGGGCGTGGTTCAGGCCGCGACTTGCCGTGCTATGGCATGATGCGCGGCCAGTTCGGCGATGCGCTGACCGTAAAGCCGCCCGGCCTGAAGATCGCCGGGGAAGGGACCCTGCTCGGGCGTAGAATCAGACCGCGCGATCCCCATCAGCCCGGTGGAAAAGCCGCTCCAGTTCACGTCGTCTGGCGTATGCGACAAGGCATTGTTTGGCAGAAGCGCCGGCCCGACCCATAACTGACCATGCTGCTGCGCGAAAGTTATCAGCCATGACATCGTCTCACCCTTGTCGCCGACGGTGCTGGCCGAGACGGTAAAGCCGCCCGCGATTTTTTCTGCCCATGCCTGTTTCAACCACGGCTTGGAACTGGCATCGGCGAAGCGTTTGAACTGCCATGCGACATTGCCCATGTAAGTCGGACTGCCATAAATCAGACCGTCGGCCGCTTCGATGGCCGCCCAGTCAGCATCGCCGATAACCCCGTCATCGGGGATGCGGATTTCGAAAGGGGTGGCCCCTTTGTCTCGGACGCCCTGAATGACGGCCTCAGCCAGCTTGGCGGTGTGGCCATAGCCGCTGTAATAGATGATTGCGATATTGGTCATGGTCGCTTCCTTTGGTTTTGATGTCAGGAAGCTGCGACCTTTACTTTCAGAAGGAAAGTAGGCACCTTTTGGTAACCGAGTTACCCACGAGGAAGATTCACTGTGAAAGCTGAGCGCGCCCTGCACGAAAAAAATCTGAACTGCTGCCCGGTCGAACGTCTTCTGAGCGTCGTGTCCGGGCAGTGGACGGCCTATCTGCTGTGGGTGCTGCATGAGAACGGGCCGCAGCGATTCGGCGCGTTGCAGCGTCTGGTGCCGGGAATTTCCACCAAGGTGCTGACAGAAAGGCTGCGGATGCTGGAGGCTGCGGGCCTTCTGGATAGAGAGCAGGCTGCGACGATCCCTCCGCAGGTCACCTATTCGCTGACCGAACGCGGGCTGGAATTGCGCGTCCTGATGAACGGGCTGGGCGAGGTCGCGCGTCGCTGGGATGCCGAAGGCTGGCGTCCGCCCGCGCGTTAGGCCCGGCCCAGTTTGGCCAGCCTTGCATCGCGAAGCTGCGCGAAATCGTCGCCGGCGTGGTAGCTCGACCTTGTCAGGGGCGTGGCTGAAACCATCAGGAAGCCTTTGCCATAGGCCGATTTTTCATAACCCTTGAATTCGTCCGGGCTGACAAATCGGTCGACGCGGTGATGTTTCGGCGTCGGCTGCAGATACTGGCCGATAGTCATGAAATCGACATCCGCCGCGCGCATATCATCCATGACCTGCATAACGCCCTGCCGATCCTCGCCCAAGCCCACCATGATGCCGGATTTGGTGAACATCGCGGGGTCGAGTTCCTTGACCCGTTGCAACAGCCGCAGAGAGTGGAAATAGCGTGCACCGGGCCGGACCGAGGGATAAAGGCCGGGAACCGTTTCGAGGTTGTGGTTGAAAACGTCGGGGCGCGCCTCGACAACGATTTCAAGCGCTTCGGGACCGCATTTCAGAAAGTCCGGGGTCAGCACCTCTATGGTCGAACCCGGCGAGCGGTGGCGGATGGCGCGGATAACCTGGGCGAAATGCTCTGCCCCGCCATCCTCCAGATCATCGCGGTCGACCGAGGTGATGACGACGTGGTTCAGGCCCAGCTTCTGAACTGCATGGGCGACGCGGCCGGGTTCAAAAGGATCAAGCGCATTTGGCTTGCCGGTGATGATATTGCAGAAGGAACAACCGCGCGTGCAGATGTCACCCATAATCATCATCGTGGCGTGACCCTGCGACCAGCATTCGCCGACATTAGGGCAGCCGGCTTCCTCACACACCGTTGACAGCTTGTTCTCGCGCAGAATGTCGCGGGTTTCCTTGTAGCCCTGCGAGGTTGGCGCCTTTACACGAATCCAATCCGGCTTTTTCGGCTGCGCCTGATCCGGCCGATGGGCCTTTTCAGGGTGGCGGGCACGGGCCGCAAGGGCGCGAAGGGCAGGGGGCTGTTCGGTCATGGCGGCCTCTGATCGGTATCAGAACCAGAAGTAATCGCTTTCCGCTGCGTGATCAACGGCGTGTGGGGCAGGGCTGCCATGCACGGTTCAGCTGCGGCGCAGCGCCATCCCCACCGAGGCAGGCGACACCTCCGCAAAGCCATATTGCCGGTAAAGGCGGTCGGCAGGCTTGTCGGCAATCAGGCTGACATACGCGGTATCAGGTAATTCATTCAGCACATGATCCATCAAGGCGTTCATGATGTGCTTGCTCAGCCCCTTGCCCTGATGGGCGGGATCAACCGCAATATCGGTAATCTGAAAAAAGCAGCCGCCATCGCCGATGATCCGGCCCATGCCAATGGCCTGTCCGTGAACCTCGACAACGACGGCAAAGATGCTGCGCGGAAGGCCGAGTTCGGCAGCTGCTGCTGAGAATGCGCTCAGTCCGCAGACTTGTCGCAAGTGAAGATATTCATCGACTGTCGGGCAGCGGGCGGCGATGGAATAGGGGGCTTCTGGCATTTTTGTTCCTGATATTTTCGATGAACGTGCCAGCCGACATGCCGAAAGGAAAGGCCACCTTTTCCGGCAGCCTTTCACTTGCCTATCCGATCAACGGCCCACCAGGACCATATCGCCCCTCATAATGCCGGGCGAGACGTTCCAGAGCCAGTTTCAACACCACCTTGCCGGATCGGGCAGACCAGCCCAGGCGGCGTTCTGTCATCTCCAAACCCTCCAGATAGCAGCAGACGCGAAGGGCCAGATCGCCCATTCCTGGGCCCAACTCGCGCAGCGCCTCTGCCACGCGGTTGCGGGCGGAATCCGATCCGCCGGACGACGACGCGCCGAATGTGCCGCTGTCAATACCGGCGGTCATGAAGCGTTGCCAGTTCTGGGTGATCCGCGGCCCCATCTGCGCAAGTTCGAAGTCTTCGCGCAATTGTTCACCCGCAGCGACCAGACGCGGGTTCAGGAACGCATCGCCCTTGGCATCGCGGCGCCGCGCCAGCAGCAGCAACGGACTTTCAGCGATGTTGACGCGCATCCGCCGCGGCTTGTTTTCTTCTGGGTCGGGCAATGTGCGTGCCTCCCAGACCCGGTGCTGGTCCGCGTGGTGAAACGTCGCGGCGGCTTCTTCCATGCCTTGGCTGGAAACAGGTTTTGCATCGGCAAAGTCGCGGGCACGCGGTAGCCCGCCATCGCCCTGTCCAAGGCTTCTCAGGGCGGCGCGTCCGGCGGCAGAGATTCGGTAGCGGCTCATTTTCTTGCCCTGTGCGACAGGGCTTATCCAGTTCCGGAGTGCCAGCTGCTCTGCTTCGCTGCGTTCCAGCACCATCGTGCGGATATCGGCACGCGTTACGATCGCCTTTTTCATTGACGCCGCGACGACCAATTCTGCCCCGCTTTCGGCGAGACGACGAAGGATGCGCCTGTTCTGTTCCCCTTGATCGCGCAGGCTACGTTTGTGCGCGCCATCATGGCCAAGCTTGCGCAGCGCATTATCAACCAGCGGATCATCGCGCCGCGCTTCGAAACGGCGGATACGGCGCAGGATGGTGGACGGGTGGCAGCCCTCTGCCCGTGCGATTGAGCGTATCGATTCACCATTTTCGACATGCCGGAGATAAAGCCGTGCCCCATCTGTAAGCTCACCTTCACAAGCGATGTCCCGATGCAGCACCAAGGCTGTTTCCGTCATCTCACTTGTGCTGGCAGTCACAGGCTGGGCCATGTCGAAATCCGGCTTAAGAACGGTCATTGTCTTCCCTTTTGTTGAAACAGGCCGGACGGCAATGGCTGATCCTTTCGTTAAAATGCCGTTCGTTCGACCAGGTTATGGTTAAGAAGAACTGCATAATTGCTAAGCAAACATTAAAGAATTAATTCACAATCGAGCGTTGCAACAGTCAGATGTGCAACACAACCATTAGTTGTGCGAAGGTGAGCGCGCTTGAACCTGTGAGGATCTTGAAGATGAGCTTCATGAACGACCCCAAAATTTTTACATTTCCGCAACCGCAACAACGGTTGAAGCGACCGGCACCTTTGATTCGAGCCGCCCGTTCAGGGCAGTCCGGGTGGAATCCCAGTCGGGATCTGGCGCGACTGATTGGGCGTGACGAACTGCCGTCGCCGCATATCGTGTCGCGTCTGCTGCATTCGGCAGAGCAGGCATGTGAGGACGCCCGGCGCGCAGGACGCGCCGATTACGACGTCCATCGTCATATCATGTTGCTGATCGCGCTATTGGCGGAACTGACCGCAGTGCAAGGGTCTGCGCGTGCACAGCAATCACGCGGTGCGCGGTGACAAAGCCTCAGCGGCCGCGGAACAGGCCACCCAGCACACCGCGCATGACGGATCGGGTACCCTGGCGTCCCAATTCTCTTGCAACGGATTTGCCGAAGGTCTCCAGAACCGAGTCGCGGCGGGAGCTTCTCTTTTTTGTCGAACTTCCATCTTTCCCGGATGCAGGAATGGTCAGCTTCGGATTATAGCGGCGGGCGCGGGTGAATTCCTCATCCTTCTGTCCGCCGACAACCCAAAGGTCGCTGTCATCATCCGGTGTCGCGGTTTCCTGTGCCTCTTTTGCTGCTGCCTGCGCACGCTCGATCAGAATTTCCTGTGCGGATTCGCGGTTCAGCGGCGTATCATATTTTTGCCCCATGACAGAGGTTTTCAGGACCTCCGAACGTTCCTCATCCGTGATCGGCCCCAGTTGAGAAAAGGGCGGCCGGATCAACGTGCGCATGGCCACACCCGGCACCCCCTTTCGTTCAAGGAAAGAGGTCACCGCTTCGCCCGTACCGACTTGCTGTATCGCGTCGGCAATGTCGAAATCGGGATTGGGACGATAGTTTTCCGCCGCCAGACGCAGGGCCTTCTGATCTTTTGCCGTAAAAGCGCGAAGGGCATGCTGGACGCGGTTGCCCAGCTGCCCGAGGATATCTTCCGGCACATCGGTTGGATTCTGGCTGATGAACCACACGCTGACGCCTTTGGATCGGATCAGGCGGGCGACCTGTTCGATCTTGTCGATCAGGGCCTTGGGCGCATCATCGAACAGTAGATGCGCCTCATCGAAGAAAAAGGCACAGACCGGCTTGGCCGGGTCGCCGACCTCTGGCAGTTGCTCGAACAGTTCGGACAGCAGCCACAGCAGGAATGTCGAGTAAAGGCGCGGCGCATTCATCAGTTTATCGGCAGCAAGGATATTGATCATCCCCTTGCCATTGCCATCCACACGCAGGATGTCGTTCAGTTCAAGCGCCGGCTCGCCGAAAAGCTGGTCACCGCCTTCGTTTTCCAGCGTCAGAAGGGACCGCTGGATTGCACCGACCGATGCCGTGCTGACATTGCCATAGGTAAGCGACAGTTCTGAAGAGTTCTCTCCAACCCAGACAAGCATCGCCTGAAGATCTTTCAGGTCCAGAAGCGCCAGCCCCTGCTCGTCGGCGACGCGGAAGGCGATGTTCAGCACGCCTTCCTGAACATCCGTCAGGCCCAGCAGGCGGGACAGCAGCAACGGCCCCATTTCCGCTGGCGTTGTCCGGACGGGGTGACCCTTTTGCCCGAACACATCCCAGAATGTGACAGGATATTGTTGGTAATCTAGCTCCAGCCCGATCTGCCCGGCGCGTCTGGCAAATGCCTCGTGCAGCTTTGCCTCTGCAGAGCCGGACTTCGCCAGACCGGAAAGGTCACCTTTCACATCGGCAAGGAAAACGGGGACACCGCATTGAGACAGCGATTCGGCCAGGGTCTGCAGCGTCACAGTCTTGCCCGTGCCCGTCGCGCCAGCGATCAGCCCGTGCCGATTGGCGTAACCGGTCAGAAGCACCTCTGGCTCTGCGTAATCCGGGCCCGCACCCCCGACGAAGATGCTGCCGCTTTCCATATCGATGTTGTTCATAGGCATCCTTTCGCGCATTTTCGCCGTTTTCTGCAACATGCGTGCGGAAAGACAATACTAATTTAGATTTTTTGTGCCACAGTGGGGGTGTTCGTGGAACTATCTGAGTTTCTCGCGAACAATTCCTCCCTGTTGGACTGCCGCGCCTTCGGGCGCGGCTTTTTTGGGAGGATAACAATGTCATTCAAATTTTACATGACGCTGATCAAAATATCCGAAAGAATAGTTGACGCAACTTATACCCCCTATTACCGTTTCGGCAATCAGAAGACCGGCCAGTCCGGCAGGGAGAGAAAGGGTCACGCCTGCGTGGCCCTTTTTAACGTTTTGTTAATTCGTTCTCTGAGAAATTGCCGTTCGATCCCGGAAAATCGGTGAGCATTTACCCTAAACCGGACTGTGACGAATCTGTGTGGCAAATGCAGAGGTTCTGACCTGACAATCTTCCGCGCAGGTGCTAACGCTCTTCCAATCGCGTTGACGATGAGACCGCGTTTACGGAAGGAGACACGCATGTCACCGAAGACTACCTCGACCGCACTAGCGTTGATTTTCGCGCTGAGCGCTGCGCCAGTTCTGGCCCAAACCACGACCGAAGCGCCGCCTGCCGATGCGCCCGCAGACGCAGCTAGCGATGCAGCCGCTGCGGCTGCAAGCGCCGCCGATCAGGCCGCTGATGCTGCCGAAGGTGCAGCCGAAGCGACCGGCGAAAACGCAGAAGCCGCCGCCGATGCAGCGGCAGCCGCTGCCAGTGACGCCGCCGCAGCGGCAGAGAACGCGGCCGACGCTGTGGCGGATGCCGTAACGGATTCAGCAGAACCTGCAGAAGAAGAGGCATCAGAAGCAGCGCCGACAGAGGAAGAGGCGCCCGCCGAAACCGCCCCCGCCGCAGAAGAGGCTACGGCAGAAGGTGCGACGGAGGCCGAATCCGAAGAGCCGCCGGTTGGTGCTTATTATCCGCGCACAACACATGGCGACTGGACGCTGCGCTGCATCAGGACTGCCGACGGCGCTGATCCCTGCGAATTGTATCAGCTTATGACTGACGGGCAGGGCAACTCTGTCGCGGAGATCACGCTGATCCCGCTGAGCAATGGCGGCCAAGCCGTTGCCGGGGCAACGATTGTGACCCCGCTTGAAACCGACCTGACGCAAGGGCTTCGCCTGCAGATCGATTCGGGCGCGGCGAACGTCTATCCGTTCAACTTCTGCGCCCCGGTCGGATGTGTGGCCCGCCTGGGGCTGACATCAGGTGAACTCAACTCTCTGAAGCGTGGCAATGCGGCGACTGTCAGCCTGCTGCCCTATGGCGCAAGTGCGGATCAGGTGGTCGGTCTGACCATGTCGCTGACCGGTTTCACAGCAGGCTATGCAGAGCTTGAAACAGCCGTTGCGGAAATGCGCGAAGCGGCTGCGGCCGCTGAAGCAGCAGCACCGGCAGAAACGCCCGCCGCGACCCCTGCAGAAGGCGCGACCGACGCACCCGCCGAGCCTGCATCGGAAGAGGCAGCGCCAGCACAGTAAGTGCACATATAACCAAAGAAAGGGGCCCTCGCGGCCCCTTTTTTTATGCAGTCCGGCCGGGTCAAAGCAGCGTCGGGCGCTCAGATATGTTTGAAGATACGTCGCTTGACCAAACGAGTGGTCGAAACCGGGCGGGTATCCGCGGGTTCCGGCAGCGACAGCACGATCCGGCGCAACATCTCGATCGCCTCTTCACTTTTCACTGGCAATGATCCCGCCGGGACCGGTGCGCCGATCGTGATCTGATATTGCTGACCGGCCTTGTTCAGCACCTCGTGGAACAGCGTCACATCACGTAATGTCGGATGGATCGCGTCGAACAGGTAGAACAGGATAGAGTTGCGCGCCCTGATCCGCAGCGGGATGACCGGCACGTCCATTTTGCGCGCAATCATCGCGGCAGAGGCCATCCACGGGCGTTCATGCAGGGTCAGCTTTCGCCGCTTGGCCAGCCGGCCCGATGGGAAGATCAGCCCGATTCGATCCTCTGCCAGCCAGGCGCGGGTCTGTTCCATCGTCGCACGGGTTTTGGCGTGGGTGCGCTTGTCCTGCCGCCACTCCACCGGGACGATCATATCCTCAAGCTGTGGTAAGACGCGCAGAATATCCTGGTTCGTGTAGATGAACAGATCCTTACGGACCCGCCCGATCAGCGAATAAAGCACGATCCCATCGGCAATTCCCGTCGGATGATTGGCGACGATCAGGGCTGGTCCGTCCTTCGGAATATGCTCCAGCCCAGAAACCTCCAGATCGCGGATGATCATGTTTTCCATCGACTGGAAAATCTGATCGGTCGGGATGTCACGAAACTTCGCGCCCAGATCGAGCGTGGTCGGATAGCCCAGCATCCGCATAAGCAAAGCCCGCGCGGCATTGTGATGCATCCGCCCCGAGAATAACCACGGTGCCCGCTCTTCGATCAGCGGGTCGAGACGCTTCTGCATCTCATCACGGGGGGTCAGGCTTTCGCTGCTCATGGCCGTGATTATCGCCCCGCCAACGCCCACCCGCAAGAGGGCGTTGGCATCGTGCCGCCTATTACGAAGCGTTACGGATACGGGTGATCATTTCTCCGAGGTTTTTCGACAAGTTAGGGGTTTCAAGTATCCGGTCGAGTGCGGCTTTGGCATGGGACTGTCGGGTGGGGTCGTATCGCGTCCAGCTTTCAAACGCGGTCGACATCCGTGCAGCGATCTGCGGATTGGCGCCGTCCATCCGGATCAACCAGTCAGCCAGGAACGCATAGCCCGCGCCATCGGCACGGTGGAAGCCCGCATGGTTCGCGCTGAGCCCGCCGATCAGGGCGCGGAATCGGTTGGGGTTCTTCCAGTCGAAATCAGAATGCGCTGCAAGTTCCTGAGCGACCGCGACAGCCCGATCCGGTTCTGCGCTGATCGTCTGGATCATGAACCACATATCCATGACCAACCGTATGTGTCTGAATTCGGTATAGAAAGAATGAATCTGGCTTTCCGCGACACCGGCAGAAACCAGCATTGAAAGCGCCGCTGCACGTTCGGTCATATTGTCGGTCGAGGCGTAGAGATCAGCGGCACCCGCACCACCGTCAATCCGGTTGAGCAGCGACAACGCGGCGAGACGAAGCGACCGCTTTCCAGCCGATTCCGCATCCGGGCGATACGCGCCGCTAAGCTTCATGTCGTTGAAAACCTGCTTCAGGTCGCCCTCATGCGCATTGGCAATTGCGGCGGCGAGGTCCTCGCGGGCGGTATGGATTGCGTCCGGGTCCGGTGTTGCACCCTCAGCGGCTATGGCGACGGCTATTTCCTCTTCGCTTGGAAGTTCCAGACAGAGGGCGCGGAATGCCGGGTCCGCATCGCCATCGGCAAGAATTCGCCCAAACGCATCGATATATTCCGAATCCGGCCGCTGTCCGCCGATCATCGCGCGCAATGTCTGCCGGGCAAGCTGTCGCCCTGCCTCCCATCGGGCGAAAGGGTCAGTGTCATGGGCAAGCAGAAACGCCAGCCCAGCCGAATCAATATCGCGTTTCAGAACGACCGGTGCGGAAAAGCCGCGCAGAACAGAGACAACCGGGCGCGAAGAGAGGTTGTCGAAGTTGAAGCTCTGCGTCGCCTCTGTCATTTCCAGCACGGTCGAAGGCAGTACCTCATCACCGTTGTGCGACAGCAGGCCAATCTCAACCGGAATAACACGCGGCGGCTTTTCGTCCTGACCGGGGGTGGGGGGCGTGGACTGCGTGAACTCCAGTCTCAGACGGCCCGCATCGCCATCCCAATGCTCTGCCATCGTCAGTTCCGGCGTGCCTGCGTCTGAATACCAACGCTTGAATTGCGTCAGGTCGCGGCCCGTCGCATCTTCGAAAACCTTCAGCCAGTCCTCAATCGTCGCGGCATCGCCGTCATGGCGATCAAAATAGAGGTCCAACGCCTTGGCATAACCTTCCTCACCGACGAGTCGTTTGAGCATACCGATAACCTCGGCACCTTTCTCATAGACAGTCGCAGTGTAGAAATTGTTGATCTCGACATAGGATTCCGGGCGCACGGGATGGGCCAGCGGACCCTGATCTTCGCGAAACTGACGTGCACGCAGTGTGCGCACGTCCTGAATACGCTTCACCGCAGCACTTCGCATATCCGCCGTGAACTGCTGGTCACGGAAAACGGTCAGCCCTTCCTTCAGGCAAAGCTGGAACCAGTCGCGGCAGGTGATACGGTTGCCGGTCCAGTTGTGGAAATATTCATGCGCGATCACCCCTTCGATCCGTTCGTAATCATTGTCAGTCGCGGTTTCCGGCGTGGCGAGGACCAGCTTGGAATTGAAGATATTCAGACCCTTGTTTTCCATCGCCCCCATGTTGAAATCATCAACGGCGACGATGTTGAAAACGTCCAGATCGTATTCGCGTCCATAAGTATCCTCATCCCATTTCATCGACCGGATCAGACTGTCGAGCGCATAGTCGGCGCGTGGCTCGTCACCGGGGCGCACCCAGACATTCAGATCGACATGCCGCCCGGATTTCGTGGTGAAATCACCCGAGACAGCGCGCAGGTCACCGGCGACGAGCGCGAACAGGTAGGCGGGCTTCGGCCAGGGATCGTGCCAGACAGCGACGCCGTCCGCAGAGGAGACCGGGTTGCCGTTGGAAAGCAGCACGGGCAGATCAGATCGGATCGTGACCTCGAACGGCGCCATGACATCGGGCCGGTCGGGATAGGGGGTGATGTGGCGAAACCCCTCTGCCTCGCATTGGGTGCAGAAGATGCCGTTCGAAAGATAGAGCCCTTCGAAAGCGGTATTGGCCGACGGGTCTATGACGACCTCGGTCGACAAGGTGAAGTCGCCATCGGGCGCTGAAATGGACAGAACCTCCTCTTCACGGCGATAATCCGCCGATGAAAGCTTCCGCCCGTCGATGCTGATGCTGCGCAGATCGACGCCCGCGCCAATGTCCAGAACCAGATCGCCCGTGTCCCGCCGCGTCAGGTCAAGTTCAGCCAGAACAACTGTTTCCTTGGGGTCCAGCCGCACATCCAGTCGGGTTTGGCGCAATGTGAAAGGGTAGGGCCTGTAATCCGAAAGAAGCGTCGGAGTCTGATGGCGTACGGGCTGGTTCATGTTTTCACCTTCCGAGAAAATGCTTGAGATGCGGGAACTTGTCCGTTGCGCTTGAGTTAAGCGCAGGATAGCTGCCTCGCAAGCCATGAAGGTAAGTGCATGGTTTGTAAGGGTAAGGCCCTCAAGAGTGAATTGAAGGAGACCATAAATGGCCAACTACGATCCAAACGATCCCGACAAGACAACACCACGCGAAACCTATGTCGAGCCGGTAGAAAAGCGCTCTTCCCCTCTGCCGCTGATCATTGGGATCTTGCTGGCCCTGGCGCTTGCCTATTTCGTCCTGACCCGCTTCATGGGCAATGACGATGAAGTTGTCGAAGAACCGGTGGTTGAAGCTACGGAAGAAGCGCCTGCCGCCGATCCTGCCGCGACGACCGAAGAACCTGCTGAAGAAGCGGCTGAGGACGCTGAAGCAGCAGTGGAAGACACCGCAGACGATGCAGAAGCAGCCGCTGACGATGCAGCGGACGCTGCTGCTGACACCGCAGACGATGCGGCGGACACCGCAACCGAAGCTGCCGACGATGCAGCGGATGCCGCTGATGGCGCTGCCGATGCTGCTGCTGACACCGCAGACGATGCGGCGGACACCGCCGCGGATGCCGTAGATTCGGCTGGTGAGGCCGCCGATGACGCCGCAGATGCTGCTGTTGATACGGCCGATGATGCGGCTGACGCAGCCGCCGACACCGCCGCTGACGCAGCCGAGACTGCTAACGACGCGGCCGCTGATGCAGCGGACGCTGCGGGCGATGCCGCCGATGCCGTGGGCGACGCAGCCGCTGACGCCGCGGATGCAGCTGGCGACGCCGTTGATGGCGCTACCGAAGAGCCCGTTGTTACGGTTGAGCCGGAAACGTCCAACTGATTGGAAAGGGCGTTCATCACGCCCAATCCGCAAAATTACGCCGTCGCAACCCGTTTGCGGCGGCGTTTTTCGTAACACTTGCCTGAGATTGCAGCTTTCGCGCTGAATATTTCCCTAAATGGCGCAGCGTCACTGACTTGTGAATATTTATTGCGCAATGCTAGACACTTCCGGACCGACGTCGAAAGGGGATGGCAATGAAGATTGGGGCATTGAAGGAAGGTCAGGCGGGGGAGAACCGCGTGGCGATCACACCCTCATCCGCCGGGTATCTGCAAAAACTTGGCTATGAGGTTCACGTCGAAAGCGGGGCAGGCGCTGCGGCGGGATTTACCGATGAGGATTACCGGGGCGCGGGCGTAACCGTCGACGCAACGGCGAATGATCTGATCAACACGGTAGATGTCGTCGCCAAGGTCCGCCCGCCTGAGACCGGCGAAATTCACGCAATGCGCGAAGGTCAGACGCTGATCTCGCATTTCTATCCGGCGCAGAATGCCGAATTGCTGGAAACCGCGAAGGAACAGGGCATTACCGCCATTGCGATGGATATGGTGCCGCGCATCAGCCGCGCGCAGAAGATGGATGCGCTGTCCTCGATGGCCAATATCGCCGGTTACCGCGCGGTGATCGAGGCTGCGAATAATTTCGGTCGCTTCTTCACCGGGCAGGTGACTGCGGCTGGCAAGGTGCCGCCAGCCAAGGTCCTGGTCGTCGGCGCAGGCGTTGCGGGTCTTGCCGCGATTGGCACCGCGACCAGCCTGGGCGCGCAGGTTTATGCATTCGACGTTCGCCCCGAGGTGGCCGAGCAGATCGAATCGATGGGCGCCGAATTCGTTTATCTGGATTTCGAGGAAGCGCAGACCGATGGCGCGGCGACGGGTGGCTATGCGGCGCCGTCCAGCCCGGAATTCCGCGAAAAACAGCTGGAGAAATTCCGCGAACTTGCGCCCGATATGGATATCGTCATCACCACGGCGCTGATCCCAGGCCGTGATGCGCCGGTTTTGTGGACGAAGGACATGATCGAGGCGATGAAGCCCGGCTCGGTTATCGTCGACCTCGCGGCGGAAAAGGGCGGCAATGCCGAACTGACCATACCCGATGAGAAGCATGTCACCGAAAACGGCGTGACAATCATCGGCTACACGGATTTCCCGTCGCGCATGGCGACGCAGTCGTCAGAGCTTTACGGCAACAACATCCGCCACTTCATGACAGACCTGACGCCAGAGAAGAATGGCGAGCTGGTCCAGAATATGGATGACGACGTGATCCGCGGCGCGACCGTGGTGCACGATCATGACATCACATGGCCACCGCCCAAGCCGAAGATTGCGGCCATCGCGGCGCAGAAGCCGAAAGAGAAGAAAAAAGAACTGACGGCGGAAGAGCGCAAGGCGCAGGAAGTCGCGGCGTTCAGGGCGGAAACGCGCCAGCAGGTCATGCTTCTTGGCGGCGGTGCAATCGTGCTGCTGCTGATTGGCCTCGTTGCCCCGGCAAGCTTCATGTCGCATTTCATCGTCTTCGTGCTGGCCTGTTTTGTCGGGTTCAAGGTGATCTGGAATGTTGCCCATTCACTGCATACGCCGCTGATGGCGATCACAAATGCGATCTCGTCGATCATCATTCTTGGTGCGCTGATGCAGATCGGCTCTGGTTCATGGCTGGTTGTGATCCTTGCCGCACTTGCCGTGCTGATGGCCGGGGTGAACATCTTCGGCGGCTTCCTTGTCACCCGGCGCATGCTCGCCATGTTCCAGAAATCGTAAGGAGGGGATGATGGAATTCGGATTTACCACAGCCGCTTATGTCGTCGCGGCTATCCTGTTCATCCTGTCGCTGGGGGGGCTGTCCAATCAGGAAAGCGCGAAGCGCGCGATCTGGTATGGCATCGTCGGGATGGCGCTTGCTGTTATCGCCACTCTGTTCGGGCCCGGGGCGGGCAACTGGTTCCTGTCGGTCGTTCTGATTGCAATCGGTGGTGCGGTCGGCTGGGTCGTTGCCAAGCGCGTGCAGATGACCGAAATGCCGCAGCTTGTTGCGGCGATGCACAGCCTTGTCGGTCTGGCCGCTGTGTTCGTCGGATTCAACGCCCAGCTTGAACTGGGCCGAGTGCTGCGCGCCAAGGCCGCAGGTCTGCCCGACGCCATTGCCGTCACCGGCGAACGTGCCGCGGCAGTCATTCCCGTCAACCCGTTTCGTGGCTTTGCCGAAGTTCTGACCCACAAGACACCGGCAGAGCTGAACATGCTTCAGATCGAGGTGTTTCTTGGCGTGTTCATCGGTGCCGTGACCTTCACCGGCTCTATCGTCGCCTTCGGCAAACTGGCCGGTAAGATTGACGGCAAGCCCAAAAAGCTGCCGGGTGGCCATATGCTGAATGCGGGGGCTGCGGCGCTGTCGCTGATCCTCGGGCTGCTTTACATCGGGGATATGGGACCGGCAGCCTTCTGGCTGATCCTGATTGCGCTGCTGGCGGGCTTTATCGGCTGGCATCTGATCATGGGTATTGGCGGCGCAGATATGCCGGTCGTCGTGTCCATGCTGAACAGCTATTCCGGTTGGGCGGCGGCAGCCATCGGCTTCACCCTGTCGAATGACCTGCTGATCGTGACGGGTGCGCTTGTCGGCTCTTCCGGTGCGATCCTGTCCTATATCATGTGCAAGGCGATGAACCGGAACTTTGTCAGCGTGATCCTTGGCGGTTTCGGCGGTGAAACCGGACCTGCGATGGAGATCGAGGGCGAGCAGGTTGCCATCGACGCCGATGGGGTGGCCACCGCGCTGAATGAAGCGGATGAGGTGATCATCGTTCCCGGCTATGGCATGGCGGTCGCTCAAGCGCAGCAGGCGGTCAGTGAATTGACCCGGAAGCTGCGGGCGGCCGGCAAGAATGTCCGCTTCGCGATCCACCCGGTCGCCGGACGTCTGCCGGGGCACATGAACGTGCTGCTGGCCGAGGCCAAGGTGCCTTATGATATCGTCATGGAGATGGAGGAGATTAACGATGATTTCCCGAATACGGATGTGGTCATCGTCATCGGCTCGAACGACATCGTGAACCCGGCCGCACAGGACGATCCCAACAGCCCCATCGCCGGTATGCCGGTGCTGGAGGTCTGGAAGGCCAAGAACGTCTTTGTCAGCAAGCGGGGGCAGGGGACCGGCTATTCCGGTATCGAGAACCCGCTGTTCTACAAGGAAAACACGCGGATGTTCTATGGCGACGCGAAAGATTCAATCAATGCGCTGTTGCCGCTGGTAGAGTGATCTTCGAATAAGTTGTAAAGAAAAGCCCCGCCGGACATGGCGGGGCTTTTTGCTGGATGGTGACGTGGATTGGGGTATCAGATGTTACGAAACCGCCGCGAGACCAGCATCAATATAAGCGTGACTCCCATGACCATTGCGCCGATACCGTATTCTTCGCCGGTTACCGCGCCAGTGGTGAATGTCCAGCCGAAATAAATCACGGCGAAGACAAGCGACAGGCCAAAAGCCAGTGATGCGCCTGCCGGATTAAAATATAGCATGGTGGCGCCCAAAAGCCCCGCGATGCAGGCGGCAGCATAGGCGATCCAGATTGCCGTGGGCGCAGACGCTGCATCGGCCAGATACTGGTTGGCTGCTTGCGACATTCCGAACGCATACCAAACTGCTGCAATAGGTGCGGTGATGCGGGTCCAGAGAGGGAAGGTGGCAGTTGTCATCTCAATTCGCCAGTTCAAGTGAAGCTATAATGGCCAGTTCTCTGCGGCCTGTGATTTCTTGGCGAAGCGGGTAAAGACGGGACCAAGCAAGCCAACCATGCGGCCGGAGAATGCCGGTTTTCCCGTCTCGCAAATTGATTTGAGGTTCTTGGCGATAAAACCCTGCGACGATTCCATCTCTTTCGCCAGCTTGCTGCCCGGCACCATGTCGTCGATCCGAGCTCGAACTCCGTTCCACCATCCTTTTCTGTCAATCTATAGGTGACCGTTACAGGCGGCTCGTCGATATTCGTCATGCGGAACGTGTGGGAATAGATATCCGGTGGATCGAACTGCAAAACCTCTCCCACGACCATCGCAACCTTACGGTTCGCACTGACCATTCGGTAATTCACGCCGGATCGCATACCGTTCTTTGTTTCGCAGACGGCACCAAAGAAGAACGGCAACGCCTCATCTGTTTTGACGAGCGTATTCCACACCGTCTCCTTGGGTGCGCGGATAAAAACGCGATTGATCTGTGTCGTCGCAGAGTTCATTCGTCCTTGTCCCTTCTGTTCCTTGATGCCGCAGCTTCCGCCACGGATTTGATGAGGCTCATCCGATCGAGCCAATGAGCGGAAAAATTGTCCGTCCACCGTTCATGGATCGCCTGAATCGGCACAGCGTTCAGGTAAAGACGTCGGGCGCGGCCATCTTTTTCGCTGATGACCAACTGCGCCTCCTCCAGCACCTTGATATGGTTCATCACGGCGATGCGCGAGACGTCGAAGTTGCTGGCAAGCTCCCCTACGCTCAGGCCCGGTTTGTCGCGGACCAAGTCAAGCATTTCCCTTCGCGAGCTGTGCGAAAGGGCGGAAAAAACACGGTCCATCTCAAGTTCCGTAATCATGTAATTACATTATTACATAAATAAGGATTCGTCAACGCCCATGCGTCGAACAATAAGAAGCGCCTTAAAGCCAAAGTTTCCGCTTGATCTGGACTGCGCTCCAGCACCTAGAAAGGGCGTCGGCAAGGAGAATCGGCCATGAAGATCGGCGAAATCGCGGCGAGAACCGGGCTCAGCATCGACACGCTGCGCTATTACGAAAAGATCGGCCTGATCGACCGTCCGGCCCGTGATGAGGCAGGGCGGCGCGATTACGATGCGGATGTGCTGGACTGGATCGCCTTTCTGGCCCGGCTGAATGCCACCGGCATGAAACAGGCCGACCGCGTCCGCTATGCCGATCTGCGCCGCGAGGGCGATGAGACGCTGGCTGAACGCCGCCAGATGATCGAGGCGCATCGCGCTGCGGTCGCGGATCAGATTGCCATGCTGAACAGCTCGCTGGATCTCCTCGATGCCAAGATCGAAACCTATCGAGAGATGGAACGAGACCATGACCGACACATATCTGGAGCAGGGCGAGCGCATCGCCGAACAGCTTAGCCCCGGCCTGCGCGATGCGCTTGCCGCGAAATACGACGCCATGCTGCCCGGCATGTCCGAAAGCCTGATCGGCTGGGCCTATGGCCACCAATACGCAAGGCCGGGGCTGGACCTCAAGACAAGGCAGCTTTGCACCGTGGCCGCGCTGACAGCGCTAGGCGGGCAGACCGGGCCGCAACTGAAGGTGAATATCGGCCATACGCTGGCTGCTGGCGCAGAGCCCAGAGAAATCCTGGAGGCGATCTGGCAGATGGCCGTCTATGGCGGGATGCCGGCCGCGATCAACGGGCTGAACGCGGCGGCAGAGGTTTTTGCCGAACGCGGCATAATCCCAGATCAGGGATAGATCATGACCGGCGTGCCGTCGGGAACCATCGCATAGATCTCTTCGATCTCGTCATCGGTTACGGCAATACAGCCAGCTGTCCAGTCACGTTCGGTCGCAACCCGGCCCTCCGGGCCCTGACCGTGAATGAAGATATCACTGCCGACCTGAACCCCCTGGGCGAGTGCACGTGCAATATCCGCCTCATTTGGGTAGTTGATTCCGACCGAAAGGTGATATCGGCTGTTTGGGTTGCGCCTGTCGATATAATATAGGCCTTCTGGCGTTTTCCCGTCACCTTCGTATTCTTTATTCCCGACCGGCGCGAAGCCCAATCCGAAATTGTACTGCTTGATAACAGTCGAGCCGGAATAGACCTGCATCAATCGGCGGGATTTGAACAGGTTCACCCGCGTGACCGGCGGGCCGCTGTAGGATTTGAACCGCGTGTCCGTTGTCGAACTAGAGCAGGCCGAAATCGCCAAAAGGCTTGCCCCGCCCAGCATCAATTTAAGGAAGTCCCGCCGCATAGCTGTCCCTTCGCGTTTTTTCTGCCTCATGCCTATTGTGGACGCGGGGGCCGGGCGGTGCAATGGCACCACAGTTCACGTAAGCTTGATCTGCGGCGCTACGTCATTGTTCCGCAAAGCGATTCACTCGGCTACGCTTTTGCCATGGACCGTACACTTGATCACCCGATGCGCAGCACCCTTGTCAATGAGCTACATGCTCGTCCTTCACCGCGTGTGAAGGCACCGTGCCACGCAGTATATATGGCCTTCAAGGAACCCGGCGATGCCGCCGCGCGCGACCGTGAGCGAGACATTTCCCATATTCGCGAACTTGTCGACCGCCACGGTGCGCCCAAGCCGAGTATCGGTGACAGCCATTATTCCGCAGCTTTGGGCCGCCACCGGCTGATCTGGGAAAGCCACACAGAGTTTGTCAGCTACACCGCGATTGCCGAGGGCGTGGCGGAACAGCCGTTTGATCCCAGTTGCGCTGATATTTTTGCGTCGGATTGGCAAGCGGAGGCGCCCGGCAAGCGGGTCACTGCCGCAATGATCCGGGTCGAGCCGCTGCCTGATGATCTGTCGTCGGTGAATGACAATCTTCGCAAGTGGTTCAGCAAGGACAGTTTGGCGGCCTGCTGGGTGCTTGAAAACTCGGCACTCGTCGCCTCTGATTTCAGAATCGACCCGAATGGCTGGATGCGTTTTGCCGTTTTCGTGCGCGATAGCGTTGGGGCAGGGCGCACGGGTCGGATCATTCAGCGCTTGTGCGAGATCGAGACATATCGGGCCATGTCGATGCTGGGCTTGGGGCGTGCCCGGAAGCTGTCCGAACGGCTGAACGCTTTGGAGCCGGAACTTTCGGGCATGGTCGATGAAATGGAAAACGGCCCGGCGGAAACGACGCTGCACCAGCTTCTTTCCGTCGCGTCGCGGCTTGAATCGCTGGCCACGCAAAGCGCGTTCCGCTTCGGTGCCACACGCGCTTATGAGGCGATTGTGAACGACCGCATCAGGGCCCTGCGCGAAGAACGCTTTCAGGACCATCAGCTATTTTCGGAATTCATGATCCGCCGCTATGACCCGGCGATGCGAACCGTAAAATCGACCGAAGAACGCTTGGCCCAGATGCTTGAACGCACGGGCAGGGCGAGCGAATTGTTGCGGACGCGGGTCGAGGTCGATCGGAGCACACAGAATCAGCATGTCTTGCAAAGCATGGATCGACGGGCAGAGCTGCAATTGCGGCTTCAGCACACCGTCGAAGGGCTGTCCGTCGTTGCCATCAGTTACTATGCGGTCGGTTTGATCGGCTATCTTCTTGCACCGGTCGCCAAATCTTCCGGTATCGACAAGGCGCTGCTGATGGCGGCAGCGACGCCTATCGTTGCTTTGCTGGCGTGGCTGGGGCTGAGGCGGCTGAAAGCGGCAATACATCAATCGTGACTGGACGTGCAGCGAAGGTTTCGCGATAACAACGAAAAACAGGAGCAGAACTATGAAATTCATCCTCGCTGTCGCGGCGGTCCTTGCACTGTCCGCCTGCAATGTACCCTTCGTACCGCTGATCTGATCATGTCCAAGACGCTGAAAATGTATGGTCTGGACTATTGTTCCACGGTGCAGAAGGCGCAGAAAGCGCTGAAAGATGCCGGCTGGACGGTAGAGTTTCACGACGTCAAAGAAGACACGCCCAGCAAGGCGGAATGGACGAAAATGCTGGACGCCTTTGGGGAAAAGCTGGTCAATCGTGCCAGCCTGACATGGCGCGGCATGTCCGAGGAAGAGCGTTCCGCCGCGCCAGAGGATATGCTTGCCGCCAAACCGGCGCTGATGAAACGCCCGGCGATAGAGCATGAAGGCCAGCATTTCCTAGGCTGGACAGCGAATGTCAAACGCGCCTTCGGAATAGATCCCTGATCAGCTTTTCCATTTGATAGAACATCCCATCGAGGGCGTCTGATCCTTGGGGCCGTGTCCGGTTCGGGCGATCTGAACCATCGCTTCAAACAACTCGCGCCTGGCGTCCGCCGGGCCGGGTTTGCGGCCAGACGCGTCCAGCCGGCCGCGATACTGCAATTCACCATCGGCATTGTAGCCGAAGAAGTCAGGCGTGCATTCCGCGCCGAACGCCCGTGCCACGGCCTGAGATTCATCGTAGAGATATGGAAAACTGAAACCGTGCCTTTCAGCCTCCGCCTTCATGAATTCAGGCGCATCGCTCGGATAATCGGCAACGTCATTCGCTGAAATCGCGACAACACCAATCCCGTGATCCCGCTGCAGCTCTGCTGCGTCGCGCACGATCCGGTCGAGCACCGCCTGAACATATGGACAATGATTGCAGATAAACATCACGAGCGTGCCGTTCGCGCCGCGTAACTGCTCCGAGGCAAAGGTCGATCCGTGTGGATCAGGCAATGTAAACTGCGGCATCGGCGCACCAAAATCGCATACGGGTGGTGTTACGGCCATGGTATTCCTCCGTGTTGCAACCATACCCGGTTTTTGCGCTTCGCCGGTCTCAGGTGCAATCAAAAGTATTAAGTTACATAATACAGATTATAAAAATAATACCTGTACCTGGGCGGTCTCACGTCCGAAGTACAAATTCTCTATAAAAAACGACTTCGACGACAATCATGCGAACTGTACAGTTGACAACCTCGGCCAACGCGAAAAATGACAGTTCGCGCTTTCCTAACCGTGTCATGATCCTTTTTTCGCCTTAGGCGCGGCAAGATCATGGCTTGAAAATCGCCTGAGGCGACGCAACATATCACACCTGTAGTGCGTCGGATGGAATAAACCGGCAGCGGAGTTCCGTTCGCTTATCTCGCACCCGCATATTCTAGTACGGACCGCTGTTTTCTCCATGCATGATGACCTTCCCCCCATTTCTGCCCAACTGGCCGATGCCATTGCGCGCTATCCGGATCATACCGCGATGCGCGATGAGCGGATGGCTTTGAGCTATGCGCAGTTGGGCGGGTTCGTCGCACGCTGCCAGCAGCAGATGGATGGTCATGGCGCGATTGGTGTGTTCGGCGCCCCGTCTGCATTATTTGGTGCGCTTGCCACGGCATGTGTCATCGCGGGAAAACCTTTTGTTCACCTTGATCCGGCGATGCCTGATCCGGTGCTGCAGAATGTCATCGAAGAGCTTGGCATCAGCCTTATCCTGATCGCGCAACCGCCGCGACACGGACAATTGCCGGATCATATCGCGACCGTCGATGGGGCTTCGCTGATCGGCGCAAGGCCGGTGGATGTTCTTGCCACTGCGAAGGTAGAACCGGATGATCCGATCTACCTCGTCGCTACATCTGGCACGACGGGCCGTCCGAAATGCATCCCTGTTACCCATGATGCGGCCCTGCTGTCCTATGTCTGGCGCGATGTCTACACGCCGTACCGCCCCGGCATGAAGGTAGGGATTTACATTTTCGCGATATGGGAGATGTTCCGCCCGCTGAGGAATGGTGCAGAGCTTTGCTTTCCCGGGCTGGACGACCTGATGTCGCCGCAGGCGCTCGCCAGGTTCATAGATCGCCATGACATCCATGAAATGCTATTCACGCCGTCCTTCCTTGGAAAGATCCTTCAAGGCGTCACGCCGCAACTGGGCGCAACCCTGCCCCTTCGCCGTATCATCCTGAATGGAGAGATCGTCACCCCTTCCCTTATCGCAGAGGCGCGAGCGAAAATTCCGCAGGCAAGGCTTTGGAATCTTTATAGCATTTGTGAAACTCACGATGTCAGCATGTCGGATGTGACCGATCAGCGTGATACGACAGATTCTGCACTTTCCACCGGTGTGCGGGTTGGCAGGGCAATGCCGCATCTCCGCCCCATTGTTCTTGACGACGCCGATCGTCCCTGCCCGCCCGGTCAGCCCGGCTTGCTGCATTTCGCAGGGCATAGGATGCTTGCCCCCGGCTATCTGAACCGCCCGAATGAGACGGCGCGACGCTTTCGAGATGTTTCGATAGATGGAAATATCACGCGGCTGTATGACACTGGCGACCGAGGCTATATCGAGCCGGATGGGAATATCGTCATACTGGGCCGCGAAGCGCATATGCTGAAACTGCGCGGCCATAGCATTCAGATCAGTGAACTGACGACGACGCTGAGTGAGCTTATCGCCTTCTCGCATGCCATACCCTGGATCAAAGACATTGGCGATCAGGGCACGGCTCTGGTGTTGTACTACGTCGCGGATGAGGAGCAGGCGCAGATCAATAATCTCCGCTGGCAGATGCGGGGCGACAGCGAACGGATTTCACCCTTGCTCGCGCGGGAACTGCGCAAGGTCGTGCCCGCTTACTGCATCCCGTCATATCTCGTCCGGCTTGATGCCATTCCGCTGAATGAGGTGTCGGGTAAGTGCGAGTATCGCGCCCTGCCCGACATCCAGCCTGCCCCGGGCGATGATATAGGTGCGCAATCTACACTGCCCAGCGTGGCCCACGCCGCACGCATTTTGCGATGCCCGATTGATCAGGTCGATCCGGCGCAGTCGTTCCACGATCTGGGCGGCGATTCCCTGATGTGTGTGGACCTGATCCTCGCGCTTGAGCAGACATATGCGCGAAGCGTCGATTTCGACTGGGCGCTGAACCTGCCGCTGGGGCGACTGCACGAATTGTTGCAAGCACAGACGGCAGAGGCTGGCGGCGCCCCCGATATGTCACGACGCGGTATCCTGCTGAGCGGGGTCACAGGTTTTCTCGGGCAGCATGTACTGGCGGCAGCCCTTAATCGTCTGCCAGAAGATCAGGTGGTCTATTGCCTGATACGGCCACGCAGGCGCGATCCGCAGGAGCGGTTGGAGAGCATCATTGCTGCCTCGGGCTTGCCCGCCGAAAGGGTCATTCCAGTGATTGGCAGCGTGGACGGCATGCGCTTTGGACTTCGCGACGATGATTATGCGAAACTCTGCCAACAGGTTGATTTGCTCATTCACTGTGCAGCGACGGTTAACCTCGCGGTGGAGCCTGCACAGATGGTTGCCTGGACAAAGACCGCGATGGCGAACGTGCTTCGCTTCTGCAAGGACGCGGGTGCCGAACTGCGCTTTTCGTCGTCCAGTGCCGTTTTTCCAGATCAGGGCGGACCGCATCCGGAGGAGCCTGCCTCCCCCTACCCCGGCATATCCGGCTATGGTGCCGCCAAGCTGGCGGCCGAGGCAGAGATTGCCTCTGCTGGCGTTACGGCGGCGGTTGTGCGGCTGCCTTCGCTTTATGACCTCGACGCGCCGAATGGCAAGGATATCTATGAATCCATCCTTTCGGCCTGCGTGCAATCGCGCAGCATTCCCGACGGCCTGACCTTCCCGATGACCGATGTTCGCGCCGCCGCGGCATTCTTGGCAAATATAAAGGCGCGTGAAGCGAATACGGTCAGCTATCTGAACCTCATCACCGACCCGGTTTCGCCGGACCTATCCATCAGAGGCTATGACACGCTGCCGGCCGATCAATGGTGCGCGCAGGCATCGCTGCCAGAGTTGCTGCGTAACCTGATCGACCAGGGCCCGCATGTGCTGAGCGCCGATGCGCGCTTCGATAATGCAAACGCGCAAAAGGCATGGAGGGACGCCGGGCTCGGTCCCTTTTCAGCGATTTCGGATTCCGAGGAGCTTTTGCTTCGCCGCCTCTATCACCACAATGAACCGGCATTCACCTGATAGTCAGCCATTGTCATGGCGCGACCGGCGTCGCTGGCCAGAAAAACGACCAGCCCCGCGACCTCTTCAGGCTGCACCAGCTTTCCTTGCGGGTTTGACGCTTCATATTTCGCCATGACATCAGCGCGCGAAGCGCCTTCAGCGACATCTGCCTCTATAAAGGATTGCAGCATTTCTGTTTGCACCCATGTCGGGCTGATGGTGTTGCACGTGACGCCGTTCGCAGCGCCTTCCAGTGCCACACAGCGGCTGAGGCCCAGCAAACCCGCCTTGCTTGCGCAATAGGCCGCATTGTTCGCCATGCCCTGATGAGCCGCGACCGAGGCGATATTCACGATCCGACCCCAACCTTGGGTCAGCATTGAAGGCATGACCTCGCGGATCATCTTGAAACTGCCGGTCAGGTTTGTGTCGATGGTGTCGTCCCAGATGCGGTCTGAGTGGCCGGCAATCGCGGCCTCCTCATAGATACCCGCGGCATTGACGAGGATGTCTACGCGACCCCGCGCCGCGATGACACCTTCAACAAAGCCATTGCAGCTTCTGCTGTCGCGCACGTCAAGCTGGGCGAATTGCACGCTATCGTCAAACTCTGCGCGCAGGGATGCCGTCTGCGCATCGTCGCCCGCGCGCCGCGCACCGACAAAAACCACGGCGCCTTCGGCAGCGAGGCGCTGCGCGACAGCCCGACCCATCCCCGACAGGCCGCCCGTCACGATTGCGATCTTGTTTTTCACCATCATGCGCCTTGCCTGTCACCTGCTGCATGTGGCGTCAAGCGCACGGTGTGATGATCGCTGCTGTGACAGCCAGTGCTTGACTGCGCCCGCCCTTGGGTGGAAATTTTCAGCGTGTTCGGCTTTCGCGATATAGAGGTCATTCGTGCCATTCTGCTTCATGGCGGCTTTCGCGCCGCTTCAGAGGCCACCGGCATTGCGCAATCCGCGATTTCACGGCGCGTGCGTCATCTGGAAGATCGAATGGGTATCACCCTGTTTGAACGTGATGGCAGGGGGGTCAGGCTGACGGCCGCCGGGCGAAGGCTGGTCGAAGAGACAGAGGTTCTGGTTGCCCAAAGGGACCGTATCCTTGACGAACTGACGCAAGGGGTCATGGCCGGTGTCGTGCGGCTTGGGGTCGCTGAAACCGTTACGCATACGGTGCTGCCCCGGATGCTGACCAACCTGCGCAATGACCACCCCTTGCTGCGTTTCGAGATTTCGGTCGATACCTCGGAACGGATGAGCCAGCTGCTTGTTGACGACGCATTGGATATTGTCATCCTGATGCGCGATCTGGCGCCAAGGGGTGCCAGCATGACGCCCCTGCCCTCTGTCGGGTTGGGGTGGTACGCGGCCCCAAAGCATTTCAACCTGCCGCGCCCTGCCGGTGTCGACGATCTGGCTGCGCTGCCCATCGTGTCCTTTCCGAAGGCCTCGCTGCCCCACAGACAGGTGGTGGAGCTTCTGTCGCCCGGACGTAAACAGGCCGCCACCGTGCATGGTTCGGCATCTTTGGCGACAGTCTTACACCTCGTCGGGCAAGGCTTCGGTGTTGGAACGATTCCCCATGATATCGTGGCGGCATGGCCCCACGAAGGGATCGAGCAAATAGAGGTCCGGCCCGAGGCCCGCCTGCCCGATCTGGATTTCGCCATTTGCTACATCGCTGAGCGCAATGAAAAAATCGGTCGCGAAGTGGCAGCAGCCGCTGTTAACGCGGCCCATAAATGATAGCTTAATTAGATCAGTATTGGCTAAAATTGAACTATTGATTCAATCGGTCAACCTGCGGAATCCTTGCAATGATAGAGGAGTTTCGTCCGATGACCCAAGATGCGCCGGATCTGTCAAATCCCCGTGCCCTGCGTGAGCGGATCCGCAACGGCCAGTTCGACGGACCGACTGCGGGGGTTGGCGGTGATGCGTTGCAGGCTAATCTAGTTATTCTCGGCAGCAGCGACGCGGCGGATTTCCTGCGCTATTGTCAGGCCAATCCGCGGCCCTGCCCGCTTCTCGCGGTGGGAGAGCCGGGCGATCCTTCGCTGCCCACCCTTGGCCACGGGATCGACCTGCGCCATGATCTGCCGCGCTATCGGGTGTGGCGGAGCGGTGAGCTTGCGGCAGAGCCTGCCGATATCGCCGATCTGTGGACCGATGATATGGTTTCCTTCGCGATCGGGTGCTCGTTCAGCTTCGAAGATGCGTTGTCGCGGGCGGGCATTCCGGTTCGCCATCAGCAAAGCGGGCGCAATGTGCCGATGTATCGCACCAACCTTGCGACCCGAACTGCAGGTCGTTTCTCCGGGCCCCTGGTCGTCAGTATGCGTGCGATGCCTGCCGCAGACGCGATCGAGGCAATAAAGATCTGTGACCGCTTCCCTCTCGCCCACGGTGCGCCTGTGCATCTGGGGGATCCGGCACAGATTGGTGTCGCAGATATCATGGCCCCGGACTTCGGCGATGCGCCTGACATTCGCGACGGCGACATTCCGGTTTTCTGGGCCTGCGGTGTCACGCCCCAGGCCGCGATCATGGCGGCACGCCCGGCTTTGGCGATCACCCATGCGCCGGGGCATATGCTCGTGACCGACATTCCTGCCGGCCGCGCAGAAGCGAGGCTGACCGGCGTCCAAACCAACCCAAAAACATCAACAGGAGAGATAAAATGAAAAACACACTCGCAATACTCGCCTCGGCCACGATACTGGCGACGCCTGCCCTTGCCGAAGAGCTCGCAGTCGTCGGCAGCTGGAGCAACCTGCCGCTTTATCAGGATTTCGAAACCCCATTCTGGACCGAGCAGCTATCCGAATTGACCGGCGGAGAATTCACCGCGCAACTGACCAGCTTCGACCAGATGGGCATCGCGGGCGCTGACGTCTATCGGATGTTGGGCGACGGCGTTTTCGATGTAGGCTCAACGGTGGCCGATTATACGGTCGGCGATGCGCCGGAACTGGAAGGGCTTGATGTTCCCCTGCTGGCCAACACCCCGGCGGAGGCCCGCGCGATGGTCGAAGCCGCCCGTCCGATGGTCGATGACATCATGCGCGAGCGTTTTGGCGCGCAGGTGCTGGGCATCGCCCCCTACCCGCCGCAGGTGGTTTTCTGCAAAGGAGAGGTCGCCTCTATCGCCGATCTGGAAGGCAAAAAGGTGCGCGGTTCTGGCCGGATGACGACGAAGTTTCTGGAAGCGCTTGGTGCCGAGGGCATCAATGTCGCCTTCTCAGAGGTTCCCGGCGCCCTGGAACGCGCAGTCATTGATTGCGCGGTGACCGGCGCCGGCTCAGGCTATTCGGCGGGTTGGTGGGAAGTGTCGGACACGCTGATGACCTTGCCGCTTGGCGGTTGGGATTCGGTCGTGATCGCCATGAACGGTGATCGCTTCGACGGGCTGAGCGCAGAGCAGCAGGAAATGCTGAGCAACGCGGTCGCAGAAGGTCTGGAAGGCCCGGCATGGGACGCGGCCGAAGGCGGGTTGGCCAATGACATCGCCTGCCTGACCGGAGAGGGCGAGTGCGCATCAGGTGAAGCAGCCTCGATGATGCTGGTTGAGCCGTCCGAGGAGGATGTAGCCACGGCCCGTGAAATCCTGACCGCTGAAGTGCTGCCTGATTGGGCAAGCCGCGCCGGTGCCGAATGGATCACCCGCTGGAACGAAAGCGTCGGCCAATCCGTCGGCGTCTCCATCGAGCAGTGATGCTTGGCTAAAGCATGGGAAACCCTGCCATGATTGATCAAACCTATGGCGCGCTGCGGCGCGCCAATCAGATCGTCGCCCTCATCCTTGGGGTGGTGCTTCTGCTGACCGTGGCGTTCATCCTGACCGATGTGGTCATGCGCGGCTTCAGTCTGGGCTCGCTTGGGGGTTCGGATGAGATTTCGGGCTATGTCATGGCAGCGGTGGCAAGCTGGGGGCTGGGCTGCGCGCTTATTCAGCGCGCCCATGTCCGCATCGACATCATCCGCCACAGGCTGGCTGACACGGGACGGGCGGCGATGGATATATTTGCGATGATTGTGACCACCGGCACGGTGTTGTTGATCGCCTATCATTGCTGGCCGGTGCTGGAAAAAACGCTGGAACGCGGATCGCGCGCAAATACGTCGCTTGAAACGCCGCTGTGGATTCCGCAGGGAATCTGGTTCGCGGGCTGGCTGTGGTTCGCGCTGACGGCCACGGTGCTGAGTCTGATTGCAATTGCATATCTGGCAGCGCACCGCCGCGATGCTCTGGAAGGCGCCATCGGTATCGGATCGGAGGTCGAGGAATGATCTGGACCGTCGCCATATCCCTGCTGGGTCTCATGGCCCTGTCCATCCCCGTCGGCATCGTGCTCTTCCTTCTGGGCATCGGTGTCGGAGAGTTCTATTCCGCCTTCCCGCTTTTGCGCGGCCTTGGACAGGTTGTCTGGTCATCGTCCAATTCCTCGACCCTCATCGCCATCCCGCTGTTTGTTCTGCTGGGTGAAATTCTGGTGAAAGGCGGCGTGGCCGAGCGGACCTATGCCGCGTTGGACAAATGGCTGTCATGGCTGCCGGGCGGTCTGGTTCACGCAAATATCGCCACGGCTACGATGTTCTCTGCCACCTCCGGTTCATCGGTCGCGACTGCGGCAACGGTGGCTACCGTCGCCATGCCCCAGGCCGAGCGCCTGAAATATGATCCGCGCCTGTTTGCCGGTTCCATCGCAGCCGGTGGCACGCTGGGAATATTGATCCCGCCTTCGATCAACCTGATCGTCTATGGCTTCCTGACCGAAACCTCTATTCCGCAGCTGTTTTCGGCCGGATTGGTACCCGGCATGTTGATGGCGCTGTCGTTCATCGCGATCACCGTACTGATCTGTTCGATCAAACCCGCGCTTGGCGGCCCGTCGCGCAGCTTTGCATGGTCCGAACGCTTGCGCAGCCTGATCCAGCTGGTGCCTATCTTTATTCTGTTCGCAGTCGTGATCGGCTCGATCTATGCGGGATGGGCCACCCCGACAGAGTCGGCGGCGATTGGCGTGGTCATGGCAATGCTCATTGCCATATTCCTTGGTGATGGTCTGGGCGGGCAGTCGATGTCGGATGCGCTCCACGGGACAATCCGCATCTCCGCGATGATATTGCTTGTGGTCGCGGGCGCATCTTTCCTGAACTTCGCCATGACATCCGCCGGTTTGGGGCGTCAGCTGACCGCAATGATCGAAGGCTCTGGCCTGTCTCCCTTCGGGACGCTGCTGCTTATCATCGCGCTTTATCTGGTGCTTGGCTTTTTCATCGAGACATTGTCGCTGATGGTCGCGACCATCCCGATCGTGGTGCCGATCATGGCGGGCCTTGGCTACGACAAGGTCTGGTTCGGCGTGCTGCTGATCGTGCTGATCGAAATGGCGTTGATCACGCCGCCCGTGGGTCTGAACCTCTTCGTTGTTCAGGGGGCGCGGAAATCGGGCAGCATCAATCAGGTCATCGTGGGTGCAATACCCTATGTGCTGATGATGATCCTGATGATTTTTGCGCTGATCGCGATGCCGGGGCTTGCGCTCTGGCTGCCCTCGATACTCTAGGAAGGACAGACTGACATGCGTTTCAACGTGAATGGCACGCCATTGGATCTGGACATGGCCCATCTGGTCATCGCCGGTTGGACGGGCCGGGATCCCGCGGCGATTCAGCACCATATCGAGGAACTCGCCGCCCTTGGCGTCGCGCCTCCTTCCACCACTCCACTGTTCTACCGTGTCGCCGCGTCACTGCTGACGACTGCGACTGAGGTTCAGGTGGTCGGCGACTCATCTTCTGGAGAGGTCGAACCGATGATCGTTCAGGCACAGGGTAAACGCTGGCTCGGCCTCGGTTCAGATCACACTGACCGCGCACTGGAAGCACAGTCGGTGGCAATGTCAAAACAGGTCTGCACCAAACCCTGCGCGGAAGAACTCTGGCCGTGGGACGAGGTCGCCGACCGGCTGGAGGATATCCAGCTGGAAAGCCATATCCACGAGAATGGCGAATGGGTGCTGTATCAGCAGGGAACGATCGCTTCGATCCGCCCGCTGGCCGATTTGCTGGACGGCTCTGCACTCAATGACCTGTCGAAAGATGGGGCGGCGGCCATGATGTGCGGAACCTTTGGCGCCAAAGGCGGTGTCAGGGCCGCAGCAGGCTTTCGTATGACCATGACCGATCCGGCGTCGGGCAGGCAGATCAGCCATGAATACGTCGCCCAACAGTTGGCAGAGGTCGCATGACGCAGTCTTTGCAGAACAAGGCTGAAGCAGCGATTGCCCGCGTCGCTGCCCTGCCCGAGGCCATGCGCAGGGCGATTTTCACCGAGTTCAATCCTGATCGCATTCGCGCAGAAGCGGATGCCCTGACGGATCGGCAGAGATCGGGCGAGGATATGCCACTTTTCGGCACCCTTATCTCGGTGAAGGATTTGTATGATGAAGCAGGTTCGGTGACCTCTGCCGGTTCCCGGTTGCTGGCTGAGCGTGCCCCTGCAACTGCGGATTCCACTGCCGTTACAAGGTTGCGTCGCGCGGGTGCGCTGATGTTCGGACGCACCTCGATGTCGGAATTCGCCTATTCGGGTGTGGGGCTGAACCCGCATCACGGCACGCCTTCAAGCGCAATTGCCGAAGGCTTCATTCCGGGCGGGTCAAGCTCCGGTGGCGCGGTGGGCGTGGCGTTGGGCCTGACCGACGCGGCAATCGGCACGGATACAGGCGGGTCTTTGCGTATTCCGCCCGCTGCGAATGGTATCTGGGGGATAAAGCCAAGTCAGGGTCTGGTGGATGACAGCGGAATTCATTCCCTTGCGCCCAGCTATGACACCCCCGGACCCATGGCCCGTGATCTGCCGCTTCTGAAGCGGCTGCTAGAGGTCATGGCCGCCGCACCGCTGTCGGCCACGTCACCGGAACGGCTGCGGTTGGCTGTCCCGCAGGGTGCCTTTACAAACGATCTGTCAGATGCGGTTTCGACACTGTTTGACGCCGAGCTTGCCCGCCTGCGCAGGGCAGGCCATCAAGTCGAAGCGGTGGATATGGCAGAGATCGGCGAGGGCATCGGCCTGAACCGCATCATCGTCTCGGTCGAGGCACATCGTATTTATGGCCAGGACCTGACGAAACTGGAAAAGCTCGGCGATCCACGGGTTCTCGCGCGTATCCGTTTTGCCGAAACGCTCTCGCCCGCCCAGATAGAGGATGCTTATGCCGCGCGTGCCGAACTCATCGGAAAATTCGACAAGGCTATCGCAGACTTCGATGCTGCCGTCACACCGACACTGATGATGTTGCCGCCGCGTATCAGCGAGGTTGAGGACGATTTCGACAGGCTAAATGCTGCGATGCTGCGAAACACCTCGCTGGTCAACCTGATTGACGGCTGCGCGATTGCAATGCCCACGCCGGGCCTGTCACCCGCCTGGTCCATGACGATGCTGGTGGGGCGTAAGTGGCAGGACGCCGGGATGCTAGCTGCAGCCGCGCGGATTGATCAGAGTGTCGCCCCCGTCGAGAGCCTGGCCTGACCCTACGCCCGAGCAAGAGAAAGGCGGCGATGTCCGGTGTCAGCTCATCACCGTGGCAACTTCGCCTGCGCCTTGCGCAGTGATGCGGCCAGCAGATCAGCCCAATAACCCACCTGCCAGGCTCCCTCGGTCAGGTCATTGCGGATTTCGATCTCGACGCAGGGAATGCCGCGCGCCTCTCCAAAGACCGGAATGGTGTAATCAGTGTCGTCGCCGACCGAATAAGGCTGGTTGTCGCCCACGCAATGCGCGGTATCCTCTCGCAATATCTCTAGCATTGCAGGCGACAGCGTCTTGTCACGATTATAGAGAACGCCGATTTCCCAAGGTCTGCTGACGCCATTGAATACCGGCGTGAAGCTGTGAATTGTCACAAGAAAGGTTGCCTTGCCGTCAGCAGATCGCCGATCCAGAGCCGTGGACACCCTGTCATGGAAGGGCCGGAATATAGCTGAGATCCGGGCATCGCGATCACTTTCCGAAATCCCGCTGTTTCCGGGAATCAGGGTCGCCTCGCTGATGGCAGGAATAAAGCTTTCGACGTCGGGCTGCCGGTTGCAGTCGCAAACCAGTCGAGAGTAACGCTGCATGAAAAGCGGCGCATCCAGTCCGTCAGCAAGGGTCATCGCAACGTCGCGCGCACCTATATCCCAGGCGATATGACGCGTCAGATCGGATTCTTTCAGCCCAAGATTGCCAAGCGCCTCTGGTATCCGCCGTCCGGCATGTTCGCAGATAACGACAAAATCTGACTGTCCATCCGGGTTGTGAACCTCAACCGGCGGTGGCTCATGCGGCGCAATCAGGACACTCATGCGAATGTCCCCCATGTCGGCAATACGGTATCAGACCGCAAGGCGCGCGCCAGCTTTTCAGACGATTCCTTCATGAATAAATTCATACATTTTACTTAAATCTGCACAAGATGTATGTTCTGATTGACCGCATGGGCCGAGTTTGTTTAGCCTGACCAATAATCCGAAGAAACAAACCGGGCGGTCATTCGCGGTGAATACCGAAACCTTGCTGTCGGCAGATAAACTGACCCGCCATTTCGGCGGGATCACCGCCGTCGAAGATTACAGCCTGAATTTGTCTCAGGGTGATCTCGTCGGTTTGATCGGGCCGAATGGTGCGGGAAAGACTACGGCGTTCAACCTCCTCAGCGGCGTGCTCGCCCCGAGTTCTGGGCAGGTGCGGATCGGCGGTCAGGATATGACCGGTCAGCCGCCCCATCGTTTCGCCGAGGCTGGGCTTGCCCGGACATTTCAGAACATACGCCTGTTCAACGATCTGAGCGTTCTCGACAATGTCATGAGCGGGGGGCACATGCGTCACGGCGCCGGGTTGCTGAGCACGCTGATGCAGCGGCCTGCCTTCTGGCGATCCGAGGCCGAAATTCGCGATCAGTCGATCAATGTCATCGACCTTGTCGGATTATCCGCACATGCACACCGTCGTGCGGGCGATCTGTCCTATGGCGATCAACGGCGTGTCGAGATTGCGAGGGCGTTGGCGGTGGGACCGAAGGTCTTGTTGCTGGACGAACCCGCAGCGGGGCTGAACACGTCTGAAACGTCGATGCTGACCACACTGATCAGAACTCTCGCCCATGAACGTGGAATTGGGGTATTGCTGGTCGAACATGATATGCGGCTTGTGATGTCGCTCTGCGACCGGATTCAGGTGATCAATCGGGGCAAATTCGTCGCCGCAGGCAGCGCGAGAGAGGTGCAGAATGACCCCGCCGTAATCGAGGCTTATCTGGGCACCCGCCGCAATCGCAAGCCCGACAAGCAACCGGTGTCGACATGACTGAGCCAATCTTGCGAGTCCGTGACCTGAACCTGCGGCGTGGTGCCACGCATGTGCTGCATGACCTGTCGCTTGAGGTGAAGAAAGGAGAGATCGTTGCGCTGATCGGGGCGAATGGCGCGGGGAAAAGCTCTACCCTGCATACATTGTCGGGATTGCTGCGGCCTTTCTCTGGCACAATGCGTTTCACCGGGCGCGAGGGGGGCACTGATCTGACAGCGGCCTCGTCTGACCGGATCGTGCGGGCCGGATTGGTTCACTGCCCCGAGGGGCGGCAGATTTTCCAATCGCTGAGCGTCAGGGAAAACCTGCTGATGGGGGCATATGCGCGGAACGATCGCGCGACGCTGAAATCCGAGATCGCGCATATCCATGATCTGTTTCCCATTCTGGCAGAGCGCGCCGATCTGACGGCCGGGTCGCTTTCGGGTGGGGAACAGATGATGCTTGCCATCGGACGCGCCCTTCTTGCGGACCCCGTTCTGTTGATGCTGGATGAGCCCTCGCTGGGCCTCGCCCCGCAATATATCGAGCGGATCTTTGACGTGATCGAGACATTGCGCAATGATGGCACGACCATCCTGCTGATCGAACAGAACGCCGCAATGGCGTTGGAATCCGCTGACCGCGGATATGTTCTTGAGGACGGGCGCATCACGCTGACCGGAACGGGCGCAGAGCTGGCCAGTAATCAGCAGGTTCGCCATGCCTATCTGGGGGAGATGGAATGAGCCAATATCTGTTCCAGCAGATCGTCAACGGGCTGTCGCTTGGCAGCCTGTATGCGCTGATCGCCATAGGCTTTTCGATGATCTACGGCATCGTGCGGCTGATAAACTTTGCTCACGGTGATCTGGTGATGATCGGCGCCTTCGCCTCGCTGGCCATGGTGCAGACGGGATTGCCGTGGCCGCTTGTTGCGGCACTTGTCCTGCTGGTGGGGGCATGCGCGGGCATGACGATTGAAACGATGATCTTCCGGCCCATGCGGTCAGCAACGCAGGTGACGGGGTTCATAGCGACGCTGGCTGTGTCCGTACTGATCCAGAACGGCGCGCTGCTGCTTTTGTCGGGGCAGCAACGCAGCTTTCAGTTTCCGGCTGTCATGCGGCAGCGAGTCGAAATCGGCGGTGTCAGCGCATCCATGACCGACGTGACAATCATCGTCATGGCCGTTCTGCTGATCGCAGCGCTTCTGTTTATCGTATACCGGACGCGACTTGGAACCGCGATGCGTGCGACGTCTGAAAACCTGCTGGCTGCGCAACTGATGGGTGTGCCGGTCAATCGCACGATCCTTGCGGCTTTCGCCATCGGGTCTGGTCTGGCTGCCATCGCCGGGCTGATGTGGGGCGGAAAGTTCGGGCAGATACATCCCCTTATGGGGCTGGCACCGGGGCTGAAAGCCTTCATCGCCTGTGTGATCGGCGGTGTTGGCTCGATCAGTGGGGCTTTGCTGGGCGGCTATCTGCTGGGCATGGCAGAGGTGCTGTTTGTCGGATTGCTGCCGCCTGAATATGCCTCTTACCGGGACAGCTTCGTGTTTCTGCTGCTGATTGTGATCCTTCTTATCAAGCCTTCGGGGCTGTTTGTGCGCCATGTCGAAGAACGCGCCTGAACCGTCCGCCCCCGTCCTGAGCGATTTGCGTCCCGCCGCCGCGGGCCTGAGACTTGCCATTGCCACAGCGGCGCTGCTGGCCGCGCTGTGGCTGTTTACCGGCTGGTCGAGCGCATATGGCCTGACACTGGCATCACTTGCCTGCCTGAACATCACACTGGCGGTGTCGATGCAACTGACCAACGGGCTGACCGGGCTGTTTTCGCTTGGGCATCCGGCCTTCATGATGGTCGGCGCATATATCGCCGCCGTGCTCGGCTATCCGGTGGCGCGGAAATCGACAATGTTGTTCGGCCTGCCGGAGCCGTTCGTGTCATGGCAAATGCCCTTTGGCCTGACGCTGATCTGTGCGGCTGTGATCGTCGGGCTGATCGCCCTGCTGATCGGACTGGTGGTGCTGCGCCTGAAGGGGCATTATCTGGCCGTTGCGACGCTGGGGCTGATCGTGATCGTGCAGGGATTGGCGATCAACTGGCAGGGGTTGACGCGCGGCGGCTCTGGCCTGTCGGGCATACCGCGACTGACAAATATCTGGTGGTGCGCCGGGCTGATGCTGCTGGTCGTGCTGATGGTCTGGCGGATCAAGTTTTCCTCGATCGGCCGGGCCATGATGGCGACGCGGGAAAATCAGCTGGCGGCGGAATCGATCGGTGTCAAAACTGCACGGATCAAACTGATCGCCTTTGTTTTGGGCGCGGTGATCGCGGGCATTGTCGGCGCATTCATGGCGCATCTGATCACCGTGGTGACGCCACGCAGCTATGGCATAGTGCTGGCCTTTAATCTGGTTGCGATGGTGGTGCTGGGCGGAACCGGCTCGATCACCGGCGCGATTGTAGCGGCACTTGGGATCACGCTTCTGGGCGAGGCGCTGAAACCCGTGGAGGAAAGCATGGGCCTGTATGGTCTGTCGCAGATGATCGTCGCACTTGTGCTGGTCCTCGTCCTGCGCTTCCGGCCTGCGGGGCTTTTCGGCTCTGGCGAACCCGCATGGCTGCTGCGGCTGATCAGAGGAAGGACCAACGGATGACGGAGCCTCGCAAGCAGGACATCTTCGAAAGCCGTGTCCGGCCGTTCGATCCGCAAACAACCGTGCTTCTTGTGATCGACGCGCAGAACTGGGTGATGGACCAGAAAAATCGCCAGCCCCGCCCGGAATTTTACGAGGACGCTCATGCCTTCGTTATCCCGAATATCGCCCGTTTGATCGGCGCGGCGCGCGCCACTGGGGCAGAGGTCATTTACACAGTCATGGAAAATGCGACCCTGGATGGCCGTGACCGTTCGCTTGACTACAAACTTTCGAATTTCTTCATCGCGAAGGGATCGCAGGATGCAAAGGTTATTGCAGCGCTCGCGCCCGGTGCGGATGAGATGGTTATTCCGAAGACGTCCTCATCCCTGTTCAATTCGACGAATTTCGAATATCTGATCCGCAATATCGGGCTCGATACGATCATCGTTACCGGCTTCCTGACAGATCAATGCTGCGATCACACGATACGCGACGGCGCGGATCGCGGCTTTCATATGGTCTGTGTCTCCGATGGCTGCGCGACAGACACACGGGAACGGCACCGTAACGCGCTGCAGGCATTCGGCGGCTATTGCGTGACCAGAACGACGGATGAGCTGATCACACAGATGAAGCGCCGCAGCTAGTAGATCCGGGCATAGCGCTCGCAGCGCTGTTCCGGGGTCAGATCCGTCACCTGCGACAGTTCGAAACGCTTGCCGGTCAGGATTGCGGATTTCAGGTCGGCGGTGATGAAGTCGTCCAGATCCGTGTCAGCCTCTAACAGATCAAGCGCCTCTTCCAGAGAGGTCGGCAATCGCCGAACACCGAGGGCGTGATTATGCGTATCGTCAAAATCCTGCGGCAGACCTTCATAGACCTTTGCGCGCTCAAGCCCCCGATCCAGCCCCCATAAGCCTGCCGCCAAGATCGCGCCCAGCAGAAGATAGGGGCTGGCCGTCGCATCGGCGGCCCGATATTCGAAGTGATACTGAGAGGCAATCTTTGCCTCGTCAAAGACAGGACAGATACGAAGCCCGGCCTCTCGGTCGCGATAACCGAGATTGTTGTAAGCCGCGCTCCACCGGTTGGGTTTCAGGCGGTAATAGCTGACCGGGGATGGCGCAGTCATAGCCAGAAGTGCGGGCATCTTTGCCAGAATGCCGGACAGGAACGCGCCGCCCGTTTCGGACAGGCCATGTTCATGTTCAGGATCGTGGTTGACGGGCGCACCGTCTGCGGATTTGAACAATGAAAAATGCACATGCACGCCATTGCCGACTGCATCAGGATGCAGAAGCGGCGTGAAACTGACCCGCTGCTGGTCCTGACGCCACGCCGCCGCACGCGCCAGTTCGCGGACAATCAGCGCCTGATCGGCTGCGGTGACGCCAATGGCGGGGCCCACCGTGACTTCGTATTGCTGCGGGCCATATTCGGCCATGAAGGTATCCAGCGTGATCCCCGCCTTGTCCAGTGCTGCCAGATATGTCTCGGCAAAACGACCCTGACGCCTGACGGAATCCAGTGCATAGGGGGAATTGTCGCGCGGCTCGACACCGAAATAGGCAAACTCATGTTCAAAGGCTGCACGCACCGACAGGCCGTGTCGTTCCTCCAACGCGGCAAGGACTCGCTTCAGAAAACCGCGCGGGCAGACATCCCAGGGCGTGCCGTCAAGTTCGACAATATCCCCGATCACAAAGCTCTCAATCGCGCTGCCATCACCGAAATCGATGCGGGTTTCCGTATCCGGGTCCGGGCGCAGCAGCAGGTCACCGCATGGCCCCCAAGGTGATGGCGCGATTGGACCGAGCGGCGAGATCATCGAATTGGTCGGCGTCCAGCCGATGCCTTTTTCCAGCCTGCTGGCACGGTCGCGCGCAGGATAGCCTTTGCCGCGTGTCTGACCGCCAAGGTCGCTTGTGCAGATTGTCGTGATCTCCTGCGGTTTCATCGGGCCTCCTGAGTGTCAATATTTCCGCCGCCTGCGATGACGGCTCGGCTAGCTCGTTTCGTCATTGCCCCGGCTCAGGCGTTGCTGTTGATCCCGCAGTTCTTCCAGTCGTCCCATGCGGTCGCGCCCCCCTGCCCCGGTCACCCGCGCAACCGCACCCAGCAATGCATCGGCCACGGCCATACCGCCTGTCATGACATCGAAGATCGAGGGAGAGGTGACGGGAAAAGTGAGCACATGCGAGGCGACGCGCGCGACGGGCGACAACCACGGATCGGTCAGCAGGATGATCCTGGCACGACGCTCTGCCGCCATCTGGGCAAACTCTATGACCTCGTCCTGATAGCGTCGCACATCCATCACCACGACGACCGAATTGCGACCGATGTCGAGAAGCTGGAGCGGATGCCTGTTCGCGTCAGCGTCGATCGCATGAACCCTCTGACGCAAGGAGATCAGCAGATCGACGAAATACCTTGCCACATGCCCCGAACATCTTCCGCCGATGACGTGAATGTCGCGCTTGGGATCGGCCAGCAGCTCGACGATGGCATCAAAGGTCTGGCGGTCCATCCCCGACTGCATCTGAGACATGGCTTCGGCAAGCTGTCCGAAATAGCCCGACAGGAAATCGTCATCTTCGCTCGCATGCGCATCCAACCGGATCAGCGGCGATTGCAGCCGCATTTCCAGTTGTGATTTCAGTTCTGCCTGAAACTGGGCATAGCCGGCATAGCCAAGGCGCTTGACCAGCCGAAGAACAGTGGCTGTGCTGACGCCGCTGGTTTCAGCGACCTCTGCAACGGTGCCAAGGCCGCTGATCGGGAAGTTCGCGATCAGATGCCGCGCCGCACGCGCCTCTCGTGTGCTGAGCGCGGGCAGCATCTGCTGAAGACTGGCCAGCATATCCTCTCCGGCGGCAGGTCCGGGGACGGCGTCTGGATCAACCGCGTGCTTCAGCGCGTCTTTCATGCAGGTCTCCCTTTTTGCGGGCGGTGTTTTCACCCGGACCATATCTGTATCAAATCAAACAAACGATATGATATCCAGCAAAATGTATGTTCTGTTTGACATGTGCCCGTCCGTCCTGCCAGTATTCACTCGGGGTCGTGGTAAGGCTGCCTGCGACACTGTCTCGGCCAGGGGCGCTGTCCTGATCGACGCATCCGCACGGAACCAGCAGCCGGCAACAGGGAAAAACGATGACAAGACTATTTGCTGCGACTGCAATCGGAATGACCCTTGCTTCAGGGGCTCTGGCTCAGGAAACGATAAAGCTTGGGGCGCTGTACAATCTGACCGGGGGTATGTCCTCGCTGGATGGACCTTCGCTGGCTGGCGCACAGCTTGCCGCCAAGCAGATCAATGAAGATGGCGGGCTGCTGGGCCAGCAGATCGAAATTATCGCGCCGGACGGCAAAACCGACCAGCAGGAAACCGCGATCAACGCCCAACGGGTTCTGTCAGAGGGCATCGTTGCCGGGTTCGGACAATCGGATACGACTTTCGTGATGGCCGGTGCGCCGCTGTTTCAGGAAGCAGGCATTCCGTTCCTGACCTCTGGCGCAACGCATCCTGAACTGCCGGCATGGGTCGGCGATCATATGTTCATGACCGCATTCGGCGATGACGATCAGTCCTTCGCCATTGCCGATTACGCGATGGACGAGCTGGGCTACAAGAACTTCGCCGTCTGGACCGACCAGTCGATGGATTTCACCAAGGCGCTGTCCACCTTCTTCAAACAGCGGGTGGAGGAAAAGGGCGGCACCATCGCCGCCGAAGACAGCTTCATGATTGGCGATACCGATTTCTCGGCCCAGATCGCACGGTTGAGCGCGCTTGATCCGGCCCCGGACGCGGTCTTTATCTCTGCCATTCCGGCCGAAGCCGGGCTGAGCGTCAAACAGATACGAGAGGCCGGGATCGAAATGCCGATCGTGTCCGGCGATGGCTTCGACACGCAGCTTGTTTCGACTATGCCGGGGCCGGATCTGGCAAATGACGTATGGTTCTCGACCCATACCTATCTGGCCGATGACCGGCCCGAAGTCGCCCAGTTCATCGACGATTATACCGCCGAATATGGCCACGCCCCTGAAAACAGCTTTGCGGCACTGGGCTATGATGCGGTCAAGTTGCTGGCCGATGCCATCACCCGCGCAGATTCGGCTGAGCCTGCGGCAATCCGCGATGCACTCGCCGAAACCCGCGACTTTCAGGCGGTGACCGGCACAATAAGCTATACGCGCGAGACGATGGTACCGCCGAAGCCGATCTCTATCATTTCGGTCGATGGTGGGGAGTTTACCGTGGAATCGATCTGGCGGCCCGAAGAAGGCTAAGTCAGGTTCAGGACAAGATTGGCCCGCCGGTCGAGGCGGGCCATGGCTTTGGGATGGAGACATCATGACCACCGCAGGAACGACGCTTGCCAGCTATACGGGCCGCGACAAGAAACTTGATCCGGCCCGCACCGCTGTCCTTGTTGTTGACGCGCAGAACGCGGAGATTTCGCCCGAGGTGCAGCAGGCTCATCCCTATTTTTACCAGACAGTTCAGGAAAAGGCGTTGCCCGCAATGCGCCGCCTGCTGGACGGCGCGCGCCGGGCTGGGGTGGAGGTCGTCTATACGGTCATCGAATCCCTGACGCTGGACGGCCGCGACCGGTCGCTTGATCACAAACTGTCCAACATGCACATCCCGAAGGGCTCGCCGCTGGCACATGTCATAGACGAGGTTGCACCTGTGGGCGATGAGATCGTCGTGCCTAAGACGTCTTCCGGCGTTTTCAACTCTACCAATATGGACTATCTGCTGCGCAATCTCGGGGCCGAGAACGTCATCGTCGCCGGTTTCCTGACAGATCAATGCGTCGACATGGCCGTGCGCGACGGCGCGGACAGGGGCTATTACATGATCTGCGCCACGGATGCCTGCGCCAGCTATTCAGCCGAGCGACACGAAACGGCGCTGCGGGCATTCGGGGGTTATTGCCGATTGCAGACCGTGGATGAGATTCTGGCGAATCTCAATAAGGATAGTGATTGAGGTGAAAATCAACATTCTGATCCGGTCCCCCCTGCCCGCCACGCAGGCATGACAGATCGGCCCCGAACTGCATCTGCCTAATGGCAAGACAGTGCAACGCCGGTCATTTCACGGCCCTTAATCCTGATGGCTGCGCTCTGCCCCCATCAGGCGCGGCAGGTTGCCGAAGCTGCCGATCAGCCCGAAGATCAGCGCTGACATGGCGACGAACAGCACGGAGACCACGGCAAGGATCGGCGTATAGCCATAGCGCAGGGCGTTGAAGATCTTCACGGGCAACGTTTCCACCGTGAAGCCCGCGACCATATAGGCGATGATATATTCATTGAGGCTCAGCACGAAGGCGAAGGCATAGCCTGAAATGACATAGGGAAGCAGCAACGGCAGGATCACCGTGCGCATGACCGTCCATCGGTTTGCACCCATCACACGGGCGGATTCGATCAGCGATCGGTCGATGCCGCGTAGCCCCAGAGAGATCGTCACCAGCGGCAGAGTCACAAGAAAGATGCCGTGCGAAATGATTGTGGCCCAGATCTGCCCGTAGCCGCCAACGGTCATCCAGAAGATCATGAAGCCAAGTGCCGATATAACTGGCGGCAGGGCAAAAGGTGCAAGGCCCATGCCGGTCAGGGCCTGAACCGCAATCCCCCGACGCTCCCACACAAACAGGGCGAGTGGCAGCGCGATGGCCACCGCCAATCCCGCCGCGCAAAGCGCAATGGTCACCGAATGGCGCAGCGGCACCAGCCACTCGGTATCCATGAACAGTCGCGCATACCAGTGCAAGGAAGGCTCGACCGGCGGAAAACGCAGCGTCTGCGGCCCGTTCAGCGAGACCGCCGCAACCACGATCAGCGGCAAAACCAGCAGCGCCAGCACCACAAAGATATAGGTCATTTTCAGTGCGCGGCTCATGCGGCCCCCCTGTCCCTGCCCGCCAGCGAGGCCAGCCCGACAAGCGCCAATGCGACCAGCATCAGGAAGATTGACATGGCTGCCGCGAATGGCAGGTTGGACTGATAGATCGCCTGATCCGTAATATGGACCGACAGCGTCCAGTGCTCTGACCGGCCAAGAAGCTGCGGCAGCAGATAAGAGCCGAGCGTAAAGACAAAGACCAGAATGAACGCGCCGGTGATGGCGCCGCGCAGATTGGGCAGAATGACGCCAAAGAAGGCGCGGGGACCTGAGGCGCCCATAACACGCGCCGCCTCGACGATCTCTGGGTCGAGACGAGAGACCGGCGGGTAAAGCACCAGCACCGCGAAGGGAAAGCCGATATAGCAAAGCCCCGTAATCAACGCGAAGAGTGAAGGCGTATAGGCTTGGGGTTCGTCGATCAGGCCCAGCCATTGGAACAGGTTGCCGACGCCTGCCGTTTGCGACAGCAGCGTTGAGAGGGCGAAACCGATGATCACCTCTGACAGCGCAAGGACCGACAGCAGCACAACCAGCACCCATGTCTGCGTGCGGTTGCTCATCTGACCAAGGAAAACCGTGAAGGGAAAGGCGATGGCGACGCAGATCGCGGCGGCGGTCAGCGATACGCCCAGCGACACGGCCATGACCTTGGCAAAGAAGGCCGACATGAAGCGGGCATAGCTGTCTAATTCGAAACCCCATTCGTAGAAGCCGCTTGGGTCGCGATGGGCGACCGAGACCCCCAGCATGATCCCGAAGGGCACCAGGAAAAACAGGACCAGGATCACGGCGGGCCAAAGACCGAGCCAGCGAGGGGTGGATGTCTGCTGGACGATGGCTGTCATTGCACGACCACCCTTTGACCGGGGCGGAAAAGAATGCCGACGCGGTCGCCGGGTGACAGTTGCAGATCCGCATTGCCCGGAAGGTTCGCGGTGATCTCTTGCCCTGCCGCTGTCAGCATGACCTGACGGCTTTCGCCCAGATCGCGCAGGAAGGTGACCTCTGCCGGAATGCCCTGATCGGGTTCGGTAATGATGACATGATCGGGCCGGACAGAAAGCTGCGCCTTGCCATTGTCGACGGCAATGCGGTCGCCTTCGGCCTTCGGGATACGATGCCCCAGAACAGAGATCGCGCCATTGCCAACCTCGCACGGCAAAAGGTTGGTCGTGCCGATGAAGCCCGCGACAAAAGCATTGGCCGGGTTTTGATAGACCTCCATCGGGGCGCCGGCCTGCTGAATCACGCCGTCCTTCATGACCATCACGATGTCTGCCATCGTCAGCGCCTCTTTCTGGTCATGGGTCACGACAATGGTCGTCACACCAAGACGTTGCTGTATCTGACGCAGCTCTATCTGCATATGCTCGCGCAGCGAGGCATCAAGGGCAGAAAGCGGTTCATCCAGCAAAAAGACCTGCGGATTGATGGCAAGGCCACGGGCAATGGCAACGCGCTGACGCTGACCGCCGGAAAGCTGGTGGATGCGCCGCTGGCCCATGCCGGGCAGTTGCACAAGTTCCAGCAATTCTTCGGCCCGTGCATTGCGGCTGGCTTTGTCCTTGCCCCGGATGGCCAGCGGATAGGTGATGTTATCGGCCACATTCAGATGCGGAAACAGCGCCAGAGACTGGAAAACCATGCCCAAGCCACGTTTATGCGTGGGCAGATCGGTCTGATCCTCGCCACCGACAAAGACCCGGCCAGCGGTCGGCGCCTCCAACCCGGCGATCAGACGCAGCAGTGTCGTCTTGCCGCAGCCCGACGGGCCAAGCAGGCAGACGAACTTTCCATTGGGAATTTCCAGCGTCACATCGTCAAGCGCCTTGAAGCTGCCGAATTTTTTCGACACGCCTTCGATCCGCAATTCGGTCATCGGGACCTCTTCTTATTTTGGGGCGCTGCGACAGGGCTGCCGCAGCGCAAAAGCATCAGCCGGTGATATTCTCGGACCATTGCTGGTTGATCCAGTCGCCGCGATCTACGTAGATTTCATATTTCGGCAGGATCGGCTCTTTGTCCGAGGATACGGCGGCGAATTCCTCTTCCGTCAGATCGGTCATGTCGCGCGGCACGGTGGGCGCGGTGCCGACCATGCGCGACAGCTTCGCCTGAATCTCGGGCTGCGCCATATAGTCGATGAAAACCTGACTTTGATCCACCATCTGCGAGGCGCTCGAGACGACCCAGGACCCACTGTCCAGAACCGCCCCTTCATCCGGGAAGGTCGAGCGGACAGGTTTACCCTGCGATGCAGCCAGGCCGGTGACGTCGTGGTAATACTGCCCCATCGGGATTTCGCCGGTTTCCAGTGCCTGCTGGAACTGCCCTTCGTCACGCCACCACAGGCGGACATTCGATTTCACCTCTGCCAGCTTCTCCATCACCTGCAAGACGCCTTCTTCGGTGTCGAGGATATCGGTGCCGTCGAAATGCGTTGCCGCGGTGATTTCCAGCAGGAAAGAGTTCGAGGCCAGTGACATCAGCCCGATCTTGTCGGCATTTGCCGGATCCCAGAACGCCTGCCAGGACGTCGGCGCCTCGGCAAAGGCGTCGGTATTCGTCACAAGCGTGATATACCAGCTGACCGCGCCGGTGCCGTTCAGGCTGCCATCCTCATAACGGTGAACAAAGTGATCGGGCAGATTCGCCACGTTGGGCATCTTGCTTTCGTCAAGCTTCGCCCAAAGCTCTGATCGTTCACCCTTGATGCGCGCGACCTGCGCCATCATCGACACATCAGCCGGGGCCTGCCGCGCTCGCGCCGCCTGCTGAAGCTGGACCAGCCATGCCTCACCCGTAGGCTCACCGATGCTTTCGATTTCAATGCCAGAGGCAGCCGTGAAATCAGGATAGATATGTTCGTCAAAACTGTCCTGAAAATAGCCGCCATAGGTGCCGACTTTCAGCGCAGCACCCTGCGCACGCAGAATAGACGGTGCCGACAGGATCATCGCACCTGCCGCGCCGGATTTCAGAAGATCACGTCTTTTCATGCTTTTTCTCCCCAATTGTCCTGATTGTTTATCTGTCCTGCGCGACGCCCGGAAGTGCGCAAAGCATCTCGTACAGGAAATTTGCCGCGATCATCGCCGTGTTCCCCGCCGGATCGTAGGGCGGCGATACCTCTACCAGATCACAGCCCACGATGTTCAGCCCCACCGTGCCGCGAATGATTTCCAACCCCTGCATAGAGGTCAGCCCCCCGACCTCAACGGTTCCTGTTCCCGGCGCGAAGGCCGGATCGAGGCTGTCGATGTCATATGACAGATATACCGGAGCATCGCCGATTTTCTGCCGAATGTCAGCCATCAGCGGGCTCAGCGATTTGTGCCAGCATTCCTCGGCCTGAATGCAGGTCCAGCCCTTATCGCGCGCCCAGTCGAAATCGTCCCTGCTGTAACCCGTCCCACGCAATCCGATCTGGAAAACCTTGTCATTCTGCAGGCAGCCTTCTTCCCAGGCGCGGCGGAACGGGCAACCATGCGCGGCCTTTTCGCCGAACATCTCATCATTGGTGTCGGAATGGGCATCGACATGGATAAGCGCAACTGGTCCGTGCTTTTCAGCCATCGCCCGCAGGATCGGCCATGTCAGCGTATGATCGCCGCCGAGCGTCAGCGGGATCGTGTCATGCGAGAGCACCTCGCGATAGAATGCCGCGATGATATCGACGGTCTTCTTCAGATCGAACAGGTTGATCGGAACGTCACCGATATCGGCAACCTGCAGATGTTCAAACGGGGCCGCGCCGGTGGCCATGTTATAGGGGCGGATCATACGGCTTTCGTCGCGTATCTGGCGCGGTCCCAGCCGGGTGCCGGGGCGGTTGGATGTCCCGATATCCATCGGGATACCGATAAAACAGGCATCCAGCCCCTGCGCCGATTCCGCCGCTGGCAGGCGCATCATCGTTGCGGGCCCGCCGGTGCGGGGCATCGTGTTGCCGCCCAGCGGTTGGTTGAATCGTTGTTCGCTCATCTGATCGTCCTGTTCGTGGCGGTTCGGCGGTTTCGGCTACTTTCTGACAATATCCGCGACTTTTAAACCCGGCCGGCAAAGAATCACCCTGAACGATCATGCGATGGTACTTCCAAAAGCGTCGTCTCCCTCGACGCTGCCGCCTCCTGGCGCAAACCTCGCCTTTGCATCTGTTGCAGAGTAGCGCGCCGCGACTTAGACAAGCTTGGCGACACCGGCAGGAGCAAGCGATGAAGAAAGACCAGATCGTCTATGACGATTTCGCCAAGATAGAGATGCGTCTGGGCAAGATCATCAATGTTCAGGAATTTCCGCGCGCCCGCAACCCATCCTATAAGGTGGAGGTGGATTTCGGTGAACTGGGGACGCGTTGGTCGAGTGCACAGATCACCAATTACAGCATCGAAGATCTGATCGGTCGCGCGGTCATCTGCACCGTCAACATGCCCCCGCGCAACATCGCGGGATTTCAGTCCGAAGTTTTGATTATGGGTGTCCCAAACGCCGAAGGACAGGTCATCCTGCTGCAACCCGAGGCAGACGCCGTGCTGGGTGCCGAAGTCTACTAGCGACCGCTGAAAACCTGATTCAGACGAACACGCCCCCCGCTGGCATGCGCTAAGTCGTGTCGCTTTTTAGCGAAAGTCACAGGGCGGATGCATAATTCACGATTGCGCGGAGAGTCAGCTAAAGACTTCCCAATAAGAAAACCGGACGGTTTTCAAAACCGATAACACCGGATTATGCTGTTTTGATGTGGCAGGCCGATATGACGTGAGCGAGAACATGACCGCTTCGCTTAGCGCAAGAACCTGTTCGGCAAGGGCTGTTGCGAGCGTGTCGGTGGGCAAGCGTAACCATATTCCAAACGGTAATTTCCGCGATCAAAGCGCCGCATAGGAATGGTCATGTCAGGCGCTTCTCTTTGCGCGTACCGGCGTTCAAGGAAATGGCTGGCGAAGATCGCGGGCCTGTGTCGACAGCCGCCCCGGATGGAACTGGTCTGGCAGGGTCGCCATCAGCATCGCCGGTCGCTCGCCCGCACGCGCAAGAACCTGCCCATCGGCACCCGCGATCAGGGACTCTCCGAAATAGGTCAGATCACCTTCTAAGCCGCAGTAATTCGCGTAAACAATGCTCAGCGCGTGGTTGGCGGCCATCGCGGGAATAACGTGCTGACCCACATGGGTGAAAGGCTTCATATTCGCGGTCGGCACAAGGATCACCTCTACCCCCTGCGCCTGCAAGGCGGCGATATGGGGCGCAAATTCCACGTCATAACAGATGAGGATAGCGGCTTTTTTTCCCGCTAAGATAAAGGTCGTATAGCAATCCCCCGGCACAAAGCGCGCCGCCTCAACCGCGCCGAAAAGCTGGATCTTACGATGATTGGCAAGAAGCGAACCATCGGCACCGACACATATCGCCGAATTGCCGATCCCGTTGGCCAGCCGTTCAGGATAGCCTGTGCAAATCGCGCATCCGGCCTTTTGGGCAACCGGCGCCAACTGCGCCAGCATGGCTTGCTGCGTCATAGCAAGCTCACCCAGATCGTCCCGGTCATAACCGCTGATGAAAAGCTCGGGAAAGGTGATGACTGACGCGCCCGCGATGCCCGCCGCTTCCGCCGCGCGGGCGATCTGGTGAAATGCCAGCGAACGATCCCCATGCGCGCTTTCCGCCTGCCAAACAGCCAGCGACAGACCAACGTTCTGCTGCGACATCTGCTTTCCTTTCGCTGCCTTCCGCCCGCGCGAACCTAGGTTGAAGACAACAGGAAGGGCAAGGCTGGCGCGACATCTGCCTGGTGTGAACCGCACAGTATAAATTATTTGCGAACCGATCGTGACCGAGTGCGAACGTCAAGCCCATGATATGTAGTGAGATATGTTTCCACTGTTCATCTGCGCAACCTGAGGAAGGCACTGCCGCTGCTGAAACATCACGCAGTTGTTTGGGAACCCGAAGGCAGCGGGCCGGTTCATCCTGCGAACGCATCGCCAAGCTGGCTATATGGAGGAGCTGACATGCGCCGTATTATTCACAACACAACAGCGATCGCAGCGTGCCTGTCGCTGATGGCACCGCATCTTGCGATGGCCCAGACAGATGCCCCCGGATCGGAGGCGACGCAACAACCTGCCAGTGAAGCGGCAGGCCTGCAGGCCGCGCCGGCAGAGGAAACCTGTGCGGATGGATCTGCCCCGCCCTGTGATGACGCAGCATCTGCCGAGCAGGCGGAAGAGGAACCGGCAGAAGAGCCTGCCGAGGAACCAGCTGAGGAAGAGGCCGCCGCTGACGCAGAGGAACCTTCCGCGCCGGCAGCCGAAGAAGCTGAAGCCTCGGCTGAGGCTGAGAGTGGAGTAGCCGAAGAAGAAGCGTCGGAAGAACCCCCGGCCGAGGAAGAGCAGGCTGAACAGCCCGCCGAAGAAGCAGAAACCGCGTCCGAACCGGCACCCGCTGAAGAGGCACCGGCAAATGCGGCTGAAGAGGAACCTGCCGCCGAGGATTCGGGTCTTGGCGCGGAATCCGAAGAAGCTGCGCCTGCCGAAAACGCAGAAGAATCTGCGGCCAGCGAAGAACCCGCCGAGACCGAGGAAGCTGCCAGCGAGGAACAATCTCTGGAAGAAGCACTCGCCGCGGAGGAGGAGGCTGAGAACAACCCCGACGCCCCGGCAGCGACTGAGACCGACGGTGAAAGCACCACGGAAGCTGCGCAGCCTGCGGAAAACACCGCCGAAAACGCTGCGCCAGAGCAGAATGCAGCGGAAACCGAGGCTGCCAAAGAGGCTGCTGAGGCATCTGAACCCGCTGCTGCCGCTGCGCTGAGTGCCGATCCTGCCGAGGCCGAAGTGACCGAAGAAGAGGTTACCGAGGAAAACAGCCGTTCTTCTGCCGAGGATTTTGCAACGCGTCTGACTGATGCGTTGGAAGGCGAATCCGACAATGCTCAGCAGCAGCAGGAAGCATCCAGTGACGACGATGATGACGACAACGATCTGGTGAAGGCGCTGCTTCTGGGCGGTGCAGGCATCGCAGTCGGTGCGATGCTGGCGAATAACCGTCAGGTTGCGCTCAGCTCACCCGACCGGGTTGTCGTGACGCGTGCGGATGGCAGCCAGCAGGTCATCAAGGATGAGGTTGCGCTGCTGCGTCAGCCCGGCTCGACCGTGACGACCGAAAACTTCAGCGACGGCTCATCGCGCACAATCGTCACGCGTGAAGATGGCAGTCAGGTCGTCACGATTCGCGACGCCAATCTGCGCGTCCTGCGCCGCACATTGGTCAGCGCCGACGGGACCGAGCGTCAGTTGATCGACGACACGACGGCAGAACCGGTGGATGTCGCCACCCTGCCCGCACCTGCCGCGACCTCGACAACGTCTGCCAGCCAGATGGATGAGGCCGCACTGCGTGAGGCGCTTCTGTCGCAATCGGCGGCTGACCGTCGGTTCACGCTGTCGCAGATCCGCGATATCGCTCAGGTCCGCTCGCTCGTGGCCCCGGTGAATATCGACTCGATCACCTTTGACACCGGCTCTGCCGCGATCAAGGCGGATCAGGCTGAACAGCTTTCCGCGCTTGGCAATGTCATCCGTGACACGATTGCCGACAACCCCGGTGAGATGTTCATGATCGAAGGTTACACCGATACGGTGGGCGCTGACGCGGCAAACCTCGCTTTGTCAGACCGCCGTGCTGAATCGGTCGCCCTGGCGCTGAGCGAATATTTCGACGTGCCGCCGGAAAACATGGTCGTTCAGGGCTATGGTGAGGAATTCCTGATGGTTAATCAGGAAGGGGATGTGCGTGAAAACCGCCGCGCCTCCGTCCGCCGGATCACCGAACTATTGCAAACGGCTTCCAACTGACCGGGTCAGGCGGGCGCGTACAAAGCGCCCTCCGCAAGGAAGCAGAGGGCGGGCGGTTTTCACCGTCCGCCCTTATCGTTCAGGCACAGTGGATCGGTTGGCCCCTTACGGTCATTGCTCTCCGCTCAGCCTTTTGTCTTCGGGCGCCGCGGCACGGCATTGCCACCCTGACCTTTCTTGAAGCCTGACTTTTTGCCTTTTGCTGCGCGCTTGTCAGCGCGGTTCCCGGAACCGGCCGCCTTCGCGTCAAAACCCGGCTTGCCGCGATGCGGCTTCTTTCCAGCCCCGCCGGTCGTTTTCTTCCAGCGTGGTTTCTTGCGTGGCGTGTCGAGGTCATCCGGCGCAAGGCCGTGATCGGCAGGCGACCATCTCTCAGCCTGTTCCTTTTCGGGGCGGGATGCGGGTTCTTTCTTGCGGTAGGGTTTCGACGGCGCTTTCTGCGGTCCGCCCACATGCTCAGGCGCGGGTTTCGCGTCAACTTTCTGCGGCATCGCAGCGCTGCGCGGCTTCCCTGGCCTCGCACTGGCCTTGCGCGGGGGCTTTGGCTCAGACGTTGCGCCCAGCATCGGCTCACCCTTCTGGCGACGCATGGACAGCCCCGGCTCAAGCTCGATTTCGTCGCCGAATTTCGGTGCCGCGCCCGTTGCGATCTGCACATGGGTTTCGTTTTCGCGCACGCGGATAGCGCCGATATCGTCGCGCGTGATACCGCCCGCCTCGCAGATCTTCGGCAGAAGCCAGCGGGCCTCGGCCCGGCCCGTATGACCGACCGACAGGGTAAACCAGACCGATGCGCCGAATTCGCGCGGTGCCCTTGGCGCTGCGGCGGATGGCGGCGGGATGTCGGTCAGTTCCTCAGGTGCCGGGCGACCATCGCGCCAAAGCTGGACAAAGGCGGCGGCTATCTGTTCGGCGCCGACCTTCGACAACAGCTCGCGGGCGATATCCATATCTTCTAACTCAGCGGTCAAGGCAGGATGATCCAGCATCCGTTTGTCATCACGCTCACTGACCTCTTCTGCCGAAGGCGCCTTGCCCCATTCGGCCACGACCTTGGCGCCCTGCAACAGGCGCTGCGCCTTCTTATGGGCCGAGGGCGGAACGATGAGTGCCGAAACACCCTTGGCCCCTGCCCGCCCGGTCCGGCCAGAGCGGTGCAGCAGCGTTTCCGAATTGGTCGGCAGATCGGCATGGATCACCAGCTCGAGACCCGGCAGATCAATCCCCCGCGCCGCGACATCGGTCGCGATACACACCCGCGCCCGTCCGTCGCGAAGCGCTTGCAATGCATGGGACCGTTCCTGCTGGGACAGCTCGCCCGACAAGGCGACAACTTTGAAGCCGCGATTGGCCATGCGGGCAAGCAGATGGTTCACCTCTGCCCGCGTCTTGCAAAAGACGATGGCCGTCCGGGCCTCGTAATAGCGCAGCAGATTGAGGATGGCGTTTTCGCGGTCGCGCACCGCGACGTTCAGCGCGCGATAGGTGATATCGCCGTGCTGCCGCGCCTCTCCTTTCGTGGTTACGCGCATTGCGTCGCGTTGAAAGTCTCGAGCAAGGCGCTCGATCGCGGGCGGAACGGTGGCCGAAAACATCAGCGTGCGGCGCGTGTCCGGCGCGGATTGCAGGATGAATTCCAGATCCTCGCGGAAACCGAGGTCCAGCATCTCATCCGCCTCGTCCAGGACCGCTACACGCAACTGCGCGAGGTCCAGCCCGCCGCGCTCTATATGGTCGCGCAGACGCCCCGGCGTTCCGACGACGATACCGGCACCCCGTGCCAGAGCGCGCCGCTCTGTGCGATAGTCCATGCCGCCGACACAGGTGGCAATCTGCGCCCCTGTCGCGGCATAAAGCCAGCGAAGCTCTGTCGCGACCTGCAAGGCAAGTTCACGGGTCGGCGCGATCACCAGTGCCAGCGGCGTGTCGGTTTGCGGAAAGGCGCCGTCATCCGGCAACAGGTCTGACGCGGCGGCGATGCCGAAAGCCACGGTCTTGCCAGATCCGGTCTGGGCCGAGACCAGTAGGTCTCGTCCGGTTGTTTCGTGATTCAGCACCGCCTGTTGTACGGCGGTCAAGCTGTCATAGCCTCGTTCGGCCAATGCCGCGGCCAGAGGCGCGGCGATCTGTTCATGGGTCATTCAATCTGCCTGGGCTGGCCCGCGGGCCGGGTTCACGGCACAATCCTGCCTCCAAGCGCCGCGCATCGGGCGCAACCAGAACAGCCGATCCGCTGAACTATCGCTGCAAACCCGCAGAGTCAAAGCCTGATTTCAGTCACCCTGCCCGGCTGACGCCGAGTTCAGCATTTTCATGGCTGCAACTGCGGCGCCATATCCGTTCCCGATATTTACTGTGACAACCCCCGGCGCACAGCATGACAGCGCCGCGCTCAGCGCAGCCGCGCCATCTTTCGACACGCCATAGCCGACAGGCGACGGCACGGCGATAACCACGCCAGGCACCAGTCCGGCCAGCACGGAGAACAAAGCGCCTTCCATCCCGGCGACAGCGATCAGGACGCGGTAGCGGGAGAGTTCTTCGGCCACTGACATGACGCGCCATAACCCCGCCACGCCGACATCCGCGAAGACCGGAACCTCGCACCCGTGAAACTGGAATGTGCGCCGTGCTTCTTCGACGACGGGAAGGTCGCTGGTGCCTGCGCAGACAAGTGCCACCGATGCGTCATCGGGTCTCAGATCGGCAATCCCGCCCATAATTGCTGTTCGGGACAGGGGGCAATAATCCAGCCCCTTGATTTCGACCTTCTCTGCCCGCGCAGAATCAAGACGCGACAGAAACAGCCGCGCGCCGCGTTCTTGCGCATGCTCGATGATCTCAACGATCTGGTCGTCAGTCTTGCCTTCGCACATGACCGTTTCCGGAATGCCGGTGCGGACCTTGCGCTGCCAGTCGAACCGGAATGCGGGATAGTCAGCCATGCTCAATCACCCTGCAAGAAGGCAGAGCCCTGACGATAGGGCGCGACCTCAATCAGCATTCTCCCGGCTGCGCGGCAAAGTTGCAGCGCCTGCGCGGAGAGCCTGTCGCGTATCAACTGATCCGCCCAGTTCTCCGGCCCCAGTTCAAGCCTGACACCGCCGCTGACGATGCGGCATCGCAATGTACCTTCCGACGCGCTCGCCCGGAGCGCGGACTCGCTCCTCTCTATGAAACTGACATCGGCTTCGGTCACCGGAATGCCCGTCTCGATCCGGCTGGCAAGGCAGGGTTGCGCGGGCAATTCGCTGATATCGTTCAGCCCGAAACTACGGGCGATCGCGCGAATATCGGCTTTGGTGCACTCCGCCTCGATCAGCGGGTGGCGCACATCGCGTTCCTTCGCCGCAAGCAGACCGGGCCGGAAGTCGCCGAGATCGTCGAGATTTGCGCCAGAGGCGATCATGCCGCCAGACGATATGCCGCGTATACGGTCATACAGGTTGGACTTGCAGAAATAGCAGCGATTGACCGGATTGCGCAGGTAATCCGGATCAGAGAACTCGCCCGCCTCAATCACATGCAGGTCCCAGCCATGCTTTTCCGCATGACGACGCACCAAGCCCGTGGCAGCAGCGGGAACTGCGGGGGAAACAGCGTGGCACATCGTGACCGTCCCCCCTGCCCGCCACCTTTGCGCGGCATGGGCAAGCGTCATGCTGTCGACACCACCGCTGACGGCGATGAACAAATGATCTTGGTGATCGAGCACCCGTTCAAGACGCTGCGCCGCCCCCTCCATCAGAACGCCCTGACAAGGAAGAGAGACAACGAGGGGAACATGATCAGCGGGATCAGCACCAGCATCAGGATGGCGATGAATGGCCACGTCTCTTTCAGGATCATGCTGAAGGGCGCGCCGGACACCTGCTGAACGATGAACAGGTTCAGCCCGAAGGGCGGCGTCAGCAGACCGATCATCAGCGTCACCACGGCGACGATGCCGAAATGGATCGTATCGATCCCCGCCGCCTGCGCCAGCGGCAAAAACACCGGAACCGCAATGGTCAGGATGGCGATAAGCTCCATAAACATGCCCATCACCAGCAGGATTCCCGCGATGATGAACAAAAGGATCGTCGGATTGGTCGTCACATCCATCATCGCCGCCTGCACATATTGCGGGATTTGCTGGGTCGAGACCAGCCAACCATAGATATTCGCCGATGCCACAATCAGCATGATCGTCGCGGTCGATCTTGCCCCAAGCCGCAAGCTGTCGGCAATATCGCCCAGGTTCATGGAACGGTGGACCACCAGACCCAGCACCAGCGAATAAAGAACGGCGGCGGCCGCAGCTTCGGTCGGGCTCATGATACCGGCCCAGATGCCGCCCAGAATGATCACCGGCAAGAGCAGTGACGGAAAGGCGGCGATGAACGCGCTGAAGATGGCGGGAAAGCCCGCAAATCTGGCATCGCGCGGAAAGTTCCGGCGCCTTGCGATCAGCGCGATATAGATCATCATCGCCAGCCCCATCAGCATTCCCGGCACGAAACCTGCAAGGAACAGGTCACCGATTGCGGCACCTGAAATTACACCGAAAATGACCATTGGCACGGATGGCGGAATGATCGGCCCGATGGTCGAGGATGCCGCCGTTACCGCCGCCGCGAAACCGGGATCATAGCCCTGCCGTCGCATGGCGCGGATCTCGATGGCACCAAGGCCCGCAGCATCCGCCACCGCCGATCCCGACATGCCCGAAAACAGCATCGACGCGGCGATATTCACATGACCCAGCCCGCCGTGGATGCGGCCAAGGATAGTATTGGCAAAATGGAATATCCGCTCTGTCGCGCCGCAGCGGTTCATGATCTCTGCCGCGAGGATGAACAGAGGAATGGCCAGAAGCGGAAAACTGTCAAGCGCATTGCCAAGCCGCTGCGCGATCACCAGCAGGGGCAGATTGCCGTCCCAGACAATCAGCGCAAGGCTGGACAGAAGCAGGGCGAATGCCACGGGCATCCCGATCAACAGAAGGGTCAGCAGACCGCCGACAAGAATAAGCGTCGCCATGTGATTTTATCCCAGGCCGGTTTCGGACTCTGTATCGCTGAACAGCGTCCGGTTCAGTATGATCGCGAAGAAGTTCAGTGCTGTGGCCAGCATCATCAAGACAGAGCCTGCCAGCACCGGAACATACATCCACGCCGTCGAAATCCGCGTCGCAGGAAGCTGCATCCCCTTGACGACGGGAATGATCTGCCAGGCGCCCCAAGCGATGACGCTCAGAACGACAATGCAAAGCACCAGCCGGATCAGATCAAGCGAACGGTCAACGCGCCCCGCAAGGCCAAATGTATCCTTTAAGTTGATGGCAATCTGGATATGCCGCGCCGATGCCTCGGACGCGCCGATAAACACCAGATAGATGAAGCAGATCCGGGCCAGCTCATCCGACCATGACAGCGAGTTGCCGGTAAACACCCGCATCCCGATCTGGGCGGCGACAAGGACGAGGATCGCGGCAAGCGCGACCCCCGCCACAAAGATCGAAACCCGCGCGATAATCATCGCGACAGCGGCCAGAGGGTTCATTCCCACGCCGCCTTGACGGCCTCGACAAGCTCAGGCGAATAGCCGACAATTTCCACGAGCGCGTCGAATTCACCGCGGAAATGCTCTTTCCAGTTGTCGATATCGACATCCTCGATGGTGACGCCTTCGCCGTCCATCGCGGCCTCCGCTTCCTCAATCTGTGCGACGACCTGTTCATTATGCCAGCCCGCGACCTCTTGCGCTGCGGTCACCAGAGCCTGCTGCTGCTCTTCCGTCAGCGATTGATAAACCCGTTCAGAGATCATCACGCCGGTTTCTTCATAGTTGTGTTTTGTGCGGGTCAGGTTCGGCGCGATGGTGTGATACTTGTTCGCATAAAGCCAGTTCGATGCCTGCTCTGTCGCCTCGACTATGCCCTGCTGAAGTCCGGTGAATGTCTCGGACAAAGGCATGGGCGTGGCGGCGGCCCCGGCAAGGGTAAAGTTTTCGATCCAGCTTTCCTGCGGTGGCACGCGGATTTTCAGCCCCTCCAGATCCTCGATAGTGCGGACGGGGGTGGTCGAGATGAAGTTGCGGGGTCCCCGATCCCAGTTCTGCGCCAGGATACGAATGCCCTCTTCCTCGGCCAGGCGGTCGGCCATACCGGAAAAGATCTCTCCCTCATGCATGGCGCGAGCCTGTTCCTGATCGTTGAACACATAAAGCGTCCCAGAAATCCAGAAATCCGTATCGAAAGCGCCCAGCCATGTCGTGCCACCGACGAACATTTCCAGCGTGCCGAGTTTCAGCCCTGACAGCATATCATTGGCAAAACCAAGCTGAGCGGCGGGATAAACCTCCATTGTCACTTCGCCGTTGGTCAGTTCCGCGACACGCTCTGCCATCCGTTCGGTTGCCTGAACGTCGATATGGCCGGGCGGGTCGATAAGTCCGGCTTTCAGAACCGTCTGCGCCTGAGCAGCACCGGCCAGAAGCAATGTGCTGCCAAGGGCAAACGCGGTTATCTTGCTGACTTTACTCATTCTTCTCCTCCAAGAATATGTTAGTCGTTGAGCTATCCCCGTCTTGCGCAGGGTCCTGTGCTGCCCCGCACGATCAGGTCACTGTCGAGGCAGTAGTTTCGGCTTGGGCTGCCGATCGGCTCTAGCGCGATCTGCGCGGCCAGCTTGCCGATGCGGTACGCATCGACACGGATCGTGGTTAGCGGCGGGTCCTGATAGGCCACCATGTCCATGTCGTCGAAACCGGCGAGCGACACATCGCGTGGCACGGAATACCCCATCGCTTTCGCCGCCTTCAGCGCGCCGATGGCAAACACATCCGATGCGGCAAAAACAGCGGTCGGAGGCTGGTCACGCGACATCAACCGCTCCATCGCCTCATAGCCTTCCAGCAGGTCGGGACGACGTTCAAGCACCAGCTCGCCGTCGAAGCCGATACCCGCTGCCTCTAGCGCGTCGCGATACCCCTCCAAGCGGCTGCGGGCGCGGGAAATCCGGGTATAGGGACCCACAATCAGCCCGATCCGGCGATGACCCAGTCCAATCAGATGTTCCGTCATTCGCCGCGCAGCCTGCCGGTTGTCGATCCCGACATAGCTGATCGACGGACAGTCGGCGGGTTTTTCCCAGACCATGACGACGCGCGTTCGACCATCCCCAGCCAGCTTTTCGACATGTGGCATCTGTTGGTCGGTAGCACCCGTCAGGATCATAGCATGAACGCGACGCTGTAGAAGCGAGTCAATCAGCGTGGCTTCTTTTGCGGCTTCATAATGCGTGGCACATTGGATCACAGAATAGCCAGCATCGGCGGTTACGTCCTGCACGCCATGCAGCGTTTCGCCGAACAGCGCATTGCTTGCCGTTGGCACCAGCAAACCGATCACCGTAGAGCGTCCGGTCAGAATATCGCTGGCACTGGCGTTATAGACATAGCCAAGCTCTGCCGCGGCAGCCTGTATGCGCTGCGCCGTATCTGCAGAGACCTTCTCAGGACAGCGCAGCGCGCGCGACACCGTTGCGACCGACACGTTCGCACGCCGCGCAACATCACGCATATTCAGGGTTCGGTCCATCACCTCGCCTTGTAACTAGTTTCACTAATGGTGGCGGTCGTGACACCCTTGAGTCAAGATAATTATTAATCTCGACGAAAATCGGCAGTAGGAATTATACTGGACAGAGTTCCGGAACCGTGCAACTTATAATGTAACTAGTTGTATAGCGCCGATGGGAGGGACGGATGCAGGAGATTCATCTGGACTATGGGGATGGCAAGATGAGCGTCTCCCTGCCTGACAGCGCCACGATTGTCCGCTTTGGCAAAACCTACACCGATCCGCCGAAAATCGACCCTGTCGAGGCGACACGCGCGGCCCTTGCCTCACCCGGCGAACTCCCTCCGCTGTCAGAATTGGCTGGTCCCGACAAGAAAATCGCCATCGCCTTCCCTGATCGGGTCAAAGGCGGAACCCACGCAATGGCACATCGCAAAGTCTCGATCCCGCTGGTCGTGGAGGAACTGCTGAAGGGCGGTGCCAAGCTGGAAAACATCACCCTGATCTGCGCAATGGGCCTGCACCGGATGAACACGGTCGAGGAATGGCGCGAATATCTCGGCTCAGACATCGTCGATCAGTTCTATCCCGACCGGCTGGTCAATCACGATGCAGAGGATCCCGGGCTTTTGCAGCTTGGTAAGGATGAGATGGGCAATCATGTCGAATGCAACCGCCTGATGGCAGAGGCTGACATTCCCATCGTGATTGGCCACTGTGCGGGCAATCCCTATGGCGGCTATTCCGGTGGCCACAAGATGGTCGCCACGGGTTTCACCGGCTGGCGATCCATTGCGTCGCATCATGTGCCAAAGACCATGCATCGAGACGACTGGCTGGGCGCATCACCCAAGGGCCGGATGCGGGACCAGTTCACCTCTATCGGCAAAGCGATGGAAGACGGGATCGGCAAGAAGTTTTTCGCCGTGGATGCTGTGATCGGTCAATTTGCGGACGTGCTGGGTGTTCATGCTGGATCGTTGGATTACGTCGAAAGGATGTGCTGGCCGCTGGCGAAGCAGCGCACCAATGTTGAACTGCCGACCAATGAGCGCGCCGATATTCTTGTCGTCGGCGTCCCGCGCAACTTCCACTACGGCCCCGGAATGGGATCCAACCCGGTGTTGATGAGCCTTGCGCTTGGCGGGCAGCTGTCACGCTGCTGGAATGCGTTGCGCCGCGATCCGGTGCTGATAGCCGTGGCCAATCTGGATGGGTGGTTCAATAAGTCATGGTTCCCCTCTTACGAGGAGACCTTTTGGCAGATGACGAAATACCCGCGTCAGGAAGATTACCTTGCCTCGGAAGAGGCACGGAAAATGTCCGTTAATCCAGAATATACATATAGTTATTCTAATTACTTCACGTATCATCCGTTTCATGCCATGTCGATGTTGTCGGGCGGGGCAGTGCCCAACAAGCGCTGCCAGCGGGTCTTTATCGTCGGATCCGAAAAACCCCTGCACGCCAAGGCGATGGGCTTCACGCCGCTTCCAACCTTTGACGACGCCATGCGCGAGGCGCAGCGTTACGTCGGGAAGAACCCCAAAGTGCTGTGTACGCCGGAATGCTTCTCTGGCGGGGCGGCGCCGCATCTGCATCTGAAAGGGGAACGCCCGGCATGAGCACCGTTGCGATCATTGGTTTCGGCACAATGGGCCGTGTCGCCGGCAGCCGGATCATGGAGGCCGGGCATATTGTGCGGGCATCGGACCCACAGCCTGCGAGCATGGATGCGGCCCGCGGGATGGGCGCGGCGCCCTGCCCGACGCCGAAGGATGCAGCGGCGGGCGCCGATGTGGTGCTTCTGTTTCTGCCGGGGCCGGCGCAGATTGCATCAGTTGTCTCTGGTCCCGAGGGCCTGTTGACAGCCGATCAGAACGGCCTGGTGATCGTCGATCACTCGACGGCAGATCCCGCCACCGCGCGGGATATGGCTGCAAAAGCTGTCGAGGCCGGGGCCGGTTGGGTAGACGCGCCGGTTCTGGGCAGGCCGTCCGCCGCTGGGAAATGGGCGCTGCCTTGCGGGGCCAGTGAAGGCGCTTTGGAAAAGGTGCGCCCTGTGCTTGAAACCTACGCGCGGGCCGTATTCCCGATGGGGCCACCGGGCAGCGGTCACACGGTCAAGCTGCTCAACCAGATGATGTTCGGCGCAATCAACGCCATGACGGCAGAGATGATGGCGACCTCGGCGCGGATGGGGATCGAACCCGCGAAGCTGTATGAGATCATAACCGCCAGTCAGGCAGGCACGGTCAGCAACCTGTTCAAGGAGCTGGGCAGCCGCATTGCGCAGGACGATTATGAAAAGCCGACCTTCAGCCTGAACCTGCTGGAAAAGGATGTGCGACTTGGGCTGGAGATGGCGGCTTCGGCTGGCGTTTCGACGAGTTTGGGTGACACCGTCGCCGCCATGAACCGCCAGGCCATCGCGCAGGGCTATGGCGATCAGGACAGTTCCGTGATGTGGAAATCGCTTGATGAGCGTTGAGGGAGCACGGCACCTGCATCTGGACCCGGTCGGTGGTATCGCAGGCGACATGTTTGTGGCCGCCCTGCTGGACAGCGCACCGGAATTGCTACCGGGTGCGACGGCACTTGCGACGAAGATCGGCCCCGGCATCTCTCTGACAGTGCCCGAACACAGCTCGCACGGCTTGCGCGGCAGGCAACTTCGCCTTGCACTACCGGGGACAGAGCGCGGACCGCGGCATTATGGCGACTATCTGTCGCTTCTGCACCAGGCCGCCCCCGATCCGGGGACTGCCGATCGTGCTAGCGACATCCTGCTTCGTCTTGGCGAGGCAGAGGCGAAGGTGCACGGCGTCACGCTGGAGCGCGTGCATTTCCACGAGATATCGGACTGGGATTCCATCGCAGATATTCTGCTTGCCGCCTGGCTGATCGGGCAGCTGCGCATCACAAGCGCCAGCGTCGGCACTGTGCCGATCGGGTCGGGTCGAATCAAGACCGAACACGGCATCATGCCGGTGCCCGCGCCGGCGACAGCACAGCTTTTGCAGGGGTTCGCCGTCATGGACGACGGCATCGGAGGAGAGCGCGTAACACCAACCGGCGCTGCTATCCTTGCGCATCTGGGGCCGGTACCACGTCTGCCGGATGGGCTGATGCTGCAAGGGATCGGCTATGGTTTCGGCACCCGCCAGATGCCCGAAATCGCGAATATGCTGCGTGCCACTCTGCACGAACCTGTCGAGACCGCAGCTTACGACAGCATCGGCGTCATCACCTTTCAGGTCGACGATCAGACGCCGGAGGATCTTGCGGTCGGGCTTGAGCACTTGCGCTCGCGGTCCGAAGTTTTGGAGGTTCTGCAGTTTCCGTGCTTTGGCAAAAAGGGCCGCATGGCGATCAGAATAGAGGTCCTTTGCCAGCCCTACGCGGTCGGTCTGGTCGCGGATCAATGCTTTGCCGAAACCACGACCATCGGCTTGCGCATCGCTGTGGAGCGTCGCCGTCTGCTGCCGCGTGAGGCCGGTATTGTTCGAACAGGCGAGCACGATTTTCACGTCAAGCGCGTCACACGCTCCGGTGGTGAAGTAACCAGCAAGATTGAAAGCGACGATCTTGCCAGAACATCAACCCACGCCGCACGCCAAAAGCTGCGCCGAAGCCTGGAAGCAGATCAAACGCAGCAATCAAATTCAGGGAATAAATCATGAAGCGACAATTGTTCTTTATCGCGGTCGCCACAGTCATGCCCGGCCTGGCGAGCGCCCACGGACTCGGCGCGGGCAGTAACTTTCAGTCTGGCCTGCTGCACCCCCTGACCGGAGCGGATCATCTGGCCGCGATGCTGGCCCTTGGACTTCTGGCAGGCAGCATCGGGGGCCGCGCCATCTGGGCGGTGCCACTTTGCTTTCTGGCGGCAATGCTTGGCGGGGCCATGCTGGGTGCGGGTGGCACTATGATGCCGGGGACAGAGCAGGTAATCCTCGCGTCGGTTATCGTGCTGGGCGTGACTGTGGCGCTTGCATTGCGGCCCTCTGCGATTCTGCTTGGCGCAATGGCGATCATCTTCGGCGCGGCGCATGGTTTCGCACATGGGTCAGAGGCCCCTGCCGGATCAATGGCGCTTTTCGCATCCGGCTTTGTCACCGGCAGCGCAGGGCTCATACTGGCGGGTATTGTGCTCGCAAAGCTGATTTACGGCCGGGGCTTTCAATTGGCTGGCGGCGCATTGTCGCTGCTGGGTCTGGGCGTCGCTTTCGCAGGCTGAATGAAGGCAACCAAGACGGCCCGACTTGCCGTAACATCAAGACGTGGGGATTCTGGCGGGCCCGGAAGGACTTGAACCCTCAACCTTGGACTTAGAAGGTCCCTGCTCTATCCAGTTGAGCTACGAGCCCGCGCGCCGGTCTTGATGGCCGAAAACCGAACGGGGCGCAACGAAAAAGGCCGGGGTTATCCCGGCCTGTTCTCATTAAATGCAGTGCTTCACTGCAAAAGCTGTTTGCGATTCTGAATATGGCGCACCGCAAGCTTGCGGCCCATGCGGCCCGATGCCAGCTCACGCGCCGCCACGGGCACGTGATCGCCCGATGCCAGTTCCGGGAAGATCGCGAAGATCTCTGCCGCGGCGGCTGGGCCGACTGATTTCAGCGCTTCCCGTCCGGTGAACAGCGATTCCGATTCCGCGCCATTGGCCAGCACGATCTGATGGGCATCGAACAGGAAGTGGACATATGTGACCTCTGTCAGATCATGGGCCACGTCGATCCCTTCGATCTGGCACAGCTGCTTGGCCGCAACCAGCACCTCCATCGCGCCGAACATTTTCAGCGCGATTTTCGAGCGAACCAGAATCCGGTGCTGGGGCGAGACGATCAGATCGGCCTCTGGCAGCCCCTCGCCAAGCGCACCTGCGCGAATACGGATCGGGCGAAGGTTCGGGTTGGCGTTCAGGATTGCAGCGTCCATCCTGCGCTTGCCGATCCAGCGGATCGCCTGCAGCCCGGCATCGCGGGTTTCCACCATATCACCGACAGCCAGATCGCCAGCCGCCACCTCACCCGCATCAGTAAGGATCAGCGCGTCGGCGCCGAAGCAGACGACATTGGTGTTGTCATAGGTCAGCGTGGCAGGAGAGCCGTCAGGATTGGTGATCGTCATGGTGAACGGATCCTTGATCCCGTCGCCATCAACATCCGCATCCATCTTCTCGAGATCATCGAGAACGCCATCCGCCTGATCAGCCTTCATCCACTGCAGCGGATTGCCATAGGTCGTCTCGCCCGTCTGAGCGGCTACGAAGTTATAATAATCCAGGCTGGTCTGGTTGTAATATTCGCTAAGATCAACGAAATCGTTGTTGGTCTGGTCTTCATCGCCGAAATCCTGACCGGTGGCAGTGTTGAAATCGCTGATCGTATCGCCGTTTCCGGCAGTGAACGTATCGAAACCTTCACCACCGGTCAGACTGTCGCTGCCCTCGCCCCCATCAATGAGGTCCTGGCCATAGCCACCGAAAATACGGTCATCCCCCGCGTCACCATCAAGCGTGTCATCACCAACCCTGTCTGATGAACTGGCAACGTTGTCACCATAGATGACATCCGCACCGTCGCCGCCCGAAGCATAGTCATTTCCCGGGCCAGCAGCGATCGTATCAGTGCCCTGAGCACCATAGAGCGCGTCATCGCCGCCATTGCCGTAGAGCGAGTCGTTATCCGCGCCGCCATAGGCGGTGTCATTGCCTTCACCGGCCTGGATCCAGTCCCTCCCGCCATCGCCGGTGATGGAATCGTCACCGACGTTGGCGTTGATGGAATCGTTGCCCTCACCGCCGATGATCGTGTCATTCTCCGGCTCGGTGCTGGATGACGAAAAGCCACCCTCCAGCGTGTCGTCCCCACTGCCGCCTTCGATACGGTCGCTGCCGGTATTGCCGGTGATGTTGTCGTTGCCATCGCCACCGCGAATGGTGTCGCCTTCCGAACCGCCATAGATGGTGTCGTCGCCCAATTCACCATTAAGGACGTCCTTGCCAGAGCCGCCGCGGATGGTGTCATTGCCTGCGCCGCCCCAGGCGATGTCGTCACCATCGCCGCCGTCTATGACGTCATTGCCGACAATCGTCGACTCTCCGCTTGCAGCGTCACCGAAAAGGCGGTCGTTTCCGGCACCACCGTCCAGCGTATCATCACCTTGCCAGCCAGAAAGGAGGTCCTTGCCCTCCCCGCCGAGACCGACATCGTTGCCGGCCCTCAGTTCGATCACGTCATCGCCTGCGCCACCATCAACGGTATCGTCCCCGGCGTCGGCATCGACCGAGTCATTGCCCGCGCCGGTCTGCGCATAATCGTTACCCAAGCCGAGATGTGCCGAATCGCCAAACGCGCTGCCGATGAAACGATCGGCGCCACCCGACATCCGCGCGGTAATGCCGCCATCCGATGAAGAGGCGTCAATTGTATCATCGCCATCGGCCGTCGAAATATATTCTATCCCACTGAAATCTGCCGTTGCCGCTGTGCCGGTGACAGAGGCGCTTCCTGTACCAGCCGCGCCGGCAAGGGCAATGTAGCTTGCTGTCGTATTCAGAAAGACAAGGCTATCGGTTCCCGCGCCGCCGATGATGGTATCCGTTCCGACCGTGTCAGTATTGCGTATCAGAAAAGAGTCATCGCCTTCGCCGCCATCCAGAAAGTCACTGCCGGGGCCACCATCAAGCTGATCTTTGCCAAGCCCGCCGACAAGGCTGTCATCGCCGTCCTGACCGTAAAGTGCGTCATTGCCTTCGCCGCCATCAAGCGTATCCGCGCCGGAATTTGGCTGATTCGAATGTTGGGAGTTTGCGCCAAAAAGCTGATCCGCGCCCTCTGCGCCGGTGATCAGGTCATCGTCATTGGTGCCGTGTAGCGTGTCGCTATTGGCTGTGCCTGGGATAGTAGCCAATTGAAATCTCCTTTTATGAATGCCGCACCGATAAGACAGACAGGAGAGAGCACACGAAAAGGAGGCCGCGTCTCAATGACACTATCTGACGCTAGTGGACACAGCCCGGAATATGAATGAGACCTCAAATATCCTCAATGTTAATAATTATTAAGATTACCAATCGGAGCCGGCTATAAACGTAACTATTTAAGGCATTTCCTGCGCTTGTGATAAATCGCGCGAGAATTAACGAAAGGTAAAACTTATACGCCCGAAAGCCGCTTCTTCATATAAACGCTGTTCGCATCGACATGATAATCCCCGAACGGTTCACAGACCTCAAAACCCGCGCGAAGATAAAGCGCCCTCGCCGCAGCAAAACTGTCCTGCGATCCGGTTTCGAGCAAAACAGTTTGCATCTGCCTGTCTCGGGCAGCTTCGATCAGCGCGTCCAGAAGCCTGCGCGCAAGACCAAGGCCGCGCATCTCGTCCAGCACATGCATTGATTTAAGTTCTGCACGACGACCGCCCAGATCTTTCAGCGCCCCCATCGCGACCGGACGATCACCATGGCGCAACACAAGGAAAGCGATTTCGGGCGAAACCAGGGCCGAGCGATCCATCATGTGGATCGACTCTGGCGGGGTATCCATATGGCAATGGGTGTGATGCCGCGAAAAAAGCAGGTCCAGATCGGGATGAAGCGGGCTTTCGGCCGCGACCGTCAGTGTGTCCACGGCATGATGCGATCATTGGCGAAGTTTTCGCCGTAACCGCGGGGGCGGATGTTCTGCGCCCTTTTCTTCGGTTCGCTCACCACATAGTCGAGGTGATGCTCTTTCGCATAGCTTTCCGCCTCGGCGCGGGTCGCGAAGCGCAGGCGCACCTGCGACTGCGTATCGTCCGAGCTGGTCCAGCCCATCAGCGGATCAATTTCGCGGCCATCCGAATGAGGAAATTCCAGCACCCATTGCCGCGTCCGCGCAGTGCCGGACTGCATGGCATTGCGGGCTGGCTGATAGATACGAACGCGCATGGCTTGCTTCCTGTGACTTTGAGCGAGGCATTTATCCGATACTCGCGTCTGTTGCGCAAGCCCTTGGGCCTGCGCAGAGCCAATCCGGCAAAGGTTAATGGAACATCGTAATCTGAACAGCGTTGGTTTGAAGCGTGCGAAAACCTGCGAACACGGCCCTAACGCCGCAAGTTCTTGATATAGAAAAGAGGTTCAACGATGCGTTTCCAGAATCAATTTATCGCCGCCCTGACATCGACGGCCCTGTTTGGTGCCGGCATCGCCTATGCTCAGGACGATGAGACACCAGCCGCAGATGACACAGCGCCAGCCGAATCCGACGCCCTGCCCGCCACATCAGCGACCATCGCCGACGCAGAGGGCAACCAGATCGGCGGGATAGAGGTCGCGTTTACGGAATCCGGTATGGCACGAGTCAACCTGTCGCTAACCGGCATTGCCACGGGAAATCATGCAGTTCACTTTCACGAAACAGGCCTGTGCGAAGCGCCGTTTGAAAGCGCGGGCGGCCATCTTGCCGACGGCATGGAACATGGCGTGAATTCGCCGAATGGCCCGCATCCGGGCGACATGCCGAACGTGACTGTCCCGGAGGGCGGCGCTTTGGCCCTGACCTATTTCGTGCCAAACCTGACATCAGAGCTGGTGCAGGACACTGACGGCACGGCATTTATCATCCACGAAGGCGAAGATGATTATATGTCGCAGCCCAGTGGTGAAGCCGGCGGTCGCCTCGGCTGTGCGGTTATTGCCCCGCCCGCTGCTTAGGGGTTGAACTTTCGCGGCAGAAGCCGATCTGTTAAGTGAACACAAGCAGAACTTTTGCCGCGAGTATCCGTATGGGTCACAACAATACCAACGCCCCTGTCGCCCGTTTCCCCGAGGTGACCCGAACAAAGCTGGAAGGCGGGCGTCGGTTTGAAATGAGATCAGACTTCGCCCCGGCGGGCGATCAGCCTACGGCAATTGCAGAACTGTCACAAGGTGTGCGCGAGGGAGAGCGCGATCAGGTGCTGCTGGGCGCGACAGGCACCGGCAAGACCTACACGATGGCCAAGGTGATCGAGGAAACGCAGCGCCCGGCGATCATCCTTGCCCCCAACAAGACCCTCGCCGCGCAATTATACGGAGAATTCAAGGGCTTCTTCCCCGATAATGCGGTCGAATATTTCGTATCCTATTACGATTATTATCAGCCGGAAGCCTACGTCCCGCGTTCAGATACCTATATCGAGAAGGAATCCCAGATCAACGAGGCCATCGACAGGATGCGCCACTCGGCCACCCGTGCGCTGCTGGAACGGGACGATGTGATCATCGTGGCCTCGGTATCCTGCATCTACGGCATCGGCTCTGTCGAGACCTATTCGGCGATGACGCAGGATATGGTCGTAGGCCAGATGTATGATCAGCGCGAATTCATCGGGCAACTGGTGGCGCAGCAATATCGCCGCCTCGATGCCGCCTTTCAGCGCGGCGGCTTCCGCGTGCGCGGCGATGTGGTCGAGGTTTGGCCCGCCCACCTTGAGGATCGGGCATGGCGTTTCGATTTCTTCGGGCCGGAACTGGAAAAGATCACCGAATTCGACCCGCTGACCGGCGCCAAGACCGACGATTTCAAGCAGATCCGCATTTACGCGAACAGCCACTACGTGACCCCACGCCCGACAATGCAGACGGCAATCAAAGGGATAAAGGAAGAACTTCGCGTCAGGCTGGCGCAGCTGAACGACGAAGGCAAGCTGCTGGAGGCACAGCGGCTGGAGCAGCGCACCAATTTCGATCTGGAGATGCTGGAGGCAACCGGCGTCTGCAACGGGATCGAGAATTACAGCCGGTACCTGACCGGCCGCGCGCCAGGCGAACCGCCGCCCACGCTTTTCGAGTTCATACCGGATAATGCCATTGTATTTGCTGATGAATCTCACGTCAGCGTCCCGCAAATCGGCGGTATGTATCGCGGCGACTATCGCCGGAAATTCACCCTGGCCGAACATGGCTTCCGGCTGCCCTCCTGCATGGATAACCGCCCGCTGAAGTTTGAGGAATGGGATGCGATGCGCACCCAGTCCGTCTTTGTCTCCGCGACTCCGAAGGAATGGGAGCTGGACCAGACCGGCGGTGTCTTCGTCGAACAGGTCATCCGCCCGACCGGCCTTCTGGACCCGCAGGTCGAGATCCGGCCCGTCGAGATGCAGGTCGATGACCTGCTGGATGAGGTGCGGAAAGTCACCGCCAACGGCTATCGCACGCTGGTCACGACGCTGACCAAGCGCATGGCCGAGGATCTGACCGAATATCTGCACGAACAGGGCATCAAGGTCCGTTACATGCATTCCGACATCGACACGATCGAACGGATCGAGATCCTGCGCGACCTGCGGCTGGGGGCTTTTGATGTGCTCGTGGGCATTAACTTGCTGCGCGAAGGCCTTGATATTCCTGAATGCGGACTGGTCGCGATCCTCGATGCCGATAAGGAAGGCTTCCTGCGCTCGGAAACGTCGCTGATCCAGACCATCGGACGGGCGGCGCGGAATGCGGATGGCC